>DWUU01000044.1 GCA_019120575.1 Candidatus Mediterraneibacter quadrami | reverse complement strand
CCGCTGTTCGCCCCGGTGCGGTTTGCCCTGCACGGCGGTGACCGGCTGGCGCTGACTGGCCCCAACGGCTGCGGCAAAAGCAGCATTCTGCGGCTGGCAGCCGGGGCGCCGGTGCCCCACACCGGGCAGCTGGTGCTGGCGTCGGGGCTTACCCTGAGCATTGTACCCCAGAGCGCCGCCGGGCTGCGGGGCACGGTGCAGCGCTACGCCGAGGACTGCGCGGTAGACCTGACCCGGCTGCTGACCATTTTGCGCAAGTTCGGGCTGGAGCGGGTGCAGTTTGAAAAGCCGGTGGAAAGCTGGAGCGAGGGCCAGCGGAAAAAGCTGCTGCTGGCCCGCAGCCTGTGCCAGAGCGCCCACCTGTACCTGTGGGACGAACCGCTGAACTACATCGACCTGTACGCCCGGATGCAGGTGGAGCAGCTGATCCTGGAGTCCCGCCCCACCTTGCTGTTTGTGGAACACGACCGGGCGTTCTGCCAGGCGGTGTCCACCGGGACCGTGGCCCTGCAGTCCACCGGGACCGTGGCCCTGCAGCCCCCTTGCGCCGGGGACGGTGAAACGGTATACTGAAAACTGATTCGGCAGAAAACCAGGGCTGTGCTTGCGGTTTCACACCACACAAGCACAGCCCTGGTTTCATCAGCAGGCAGGGCGTATATGAAAGCCCCCGTCCCTCGTCCTACGCTCTGACTTGTGGACAAAGTGTCCCGAAGTTGTGGCCACACTCCCGGAAAAATAGCAGGACAGCGGGCAACCGTCAAGACTGAAATGAACGGGTTTGCACCCGGTCTTGACCGCCGTCCGCCGCCCCGCTGAATGGGTGGACAAGGCGGCCAATCTCTTAAAGTGCTTGGCCGCTCTCTTTCTGATTTTGGAGCGTTTCTTTTCTAAAAATTGAAATGGGCGGGAAGCCATTTTAGGGCTTTCCCGCATTGATTACCCTTTAGCAAAGACGGGCGTGACTGTCAACGGCGGCGCATGAAATGCGCCGTTTATCTTGACCGTTGACTGGCTCGACTGGCTTTGCTATCTTTATCCTTAAAATAGCGTCAATATATATCCGTCTATTATGGCGATTATCAGATACAAGATAAATCCTCGAATAAACGACTGTATATGTTTCTGCGGATTTTGATACAATTCTTTTTCAGGTATTTTTGTAAAGCGAATACGTTTCGTATTCCTCCACCATAAAAGGTCAATGATTAGCAAATCAAATATATTCAGGCTTTGTCCAATTATATTTAGGCAAATGAAATTATGATAAAAGTTATTTTCTCTAATAAACAATCCTAATATGAAAAATAGAGGCAGGAATAGTAGAAAATTCGATATAAATACTATTATTTTATTGCTTTCTTTAAAGCGTCCCTGATACTCTATAATTTCCTTTATTTGATTTTGCACCTTATCTGGATAAGATGAATAGCTTTTCAAATTTTTATCATCAGTGCCTGTTCCACCAAAACAAAGCAGAAAAAAGATAATACATAAAATTATAGTTTCGATTGCTAAAATCATTTGCTAATGCTCCTATAATACTTACAATTTAATATTTTTATTTTCACAAATTTTCTGGCATATTTCTTTATGCGCTGATTTCCCTTCTGGAAAAAAAGATACCATCGGGTAGCAGTGACACATTCCCTTTCCCACATTTAATGTATAGGTTACATTTTCCGCTTTACAAGCTTTTACGAAATTTTCAGCACAAGCATATAGCACTTCGTCGCTACCATACCAAAAATGAATATCTGGTAAGCCTTTAAAATTACCGAGTGTACCTGATAGCATATAATCTGGAACACTTTCGCCATGTTGCATAAGTGTTCTTACATTTTCCATAAAAGCAACATCTACCATAATATCCTTTGCATTTAATTCTTTCATTTTATTCAGTTGCACATTGCTATCAGGACAGCACCCCGGTGAACACGCCACAATTCTATGCGGCATAGGCAAGGGGTGATCTAAAGTGTTGTTGTATAGGCAAACACCAATAGCTAAAGCTGCTCCAGACGAAAAACCGAGTAGCGTAATATTCTCTGCGCCATAAACCGCAACCATTTTTCGGTAAGTATCAAACACCATCTTATAAGTTTCTAAAATACTATTTCGAGTACAAAGAGGATAATAAGGAAACCATACATCCATATTACAGTCCGCCCCATATTCCCCGGCGCATTTTACGTCACCCCCATCTGGACCAATAATCATTCCGCCACCAAAGAAAAATAATATTGCTTTTTCTGTCCGTTGTTGGTGTTTCTGAATAGACAGACAATGATACTTCCCATTCATTATAGGAATATCGTTATAAATATACTTGCGATTTTTCGGTATTTGAAAATTTCGATTTTTATTAAGATGTTCTGCTTTTATTATGAGTCTGTTCAATGGCAACTGAAACATTTTTTTGAATCCTAATACCCGTAATGCACTTTTAGCTATACTATATCGAATACTCATAATATTACTTCTTCTCCATTTGCTCTATCAGCTTCTTCGCCAACTTCTGAAACAAGTCGGAGGTTTCCTCGTCCATCGGTGCAAGCTGTCCGATCTGTCCGGCAACCATCGCCGTTACATCGTCAATGGAAAGTGGTGTTTGCTTCTGCTTCGCCAATGCGTCCCGCATGGTCTGGAACATGGCGGCGGTCACAGCTTCCCCCGGCTGTTCTCCGTTGTCTATGTCTTTCTTAATATCCCGCAGGATAGCAAGGAACACGCTCTTGATTTTCTCAATCTCCGCTTCATGCTCCCACATCTTCTGGGCGTTCAAAACTTGTAAATCCTGTCTTGCTTCTGCCCGGTGTTCCCCTATTTATCAAGGAGTGTCAGTAAAGTCGCTTTGAAGCATTTATGGAACCAAATTGGCAGCCTCTGGCACAGAATAACAGAATATAGGAAGAATTTCCGATCGGATGCGACTTTCACGGAATAAGAGATAAAGCCGGACCGGCGACTGTGGAGCGGCTGTAGAAAAAGTAAAAAACGGAGTGCTGACTTTAGGAGCAGAGATGAAGTTGTCTGAGCGAATGCGAATTCTTCATCTCTGCTCCTGCTTTTTGTCAGCGTTCCGTTTTTGTAGTTTTTCTTAAGCTGCGGAACCGGAGACGGGAAGGTTTAATCCCTTATTCCGTGAATCCGCATTATGATTGGATTTATCTCTTATTCCCCATACAGAATACTGCCACTACCCCCGGGCCGGTATGGCTTCCGATCACGGTTCCGATGTTGTTGATAAGGATGTTGTCAATGCCCATCTTCTCACGTACCAGTTTTGCCACATATTCTGCGTCTTCCAGGCAGTCGCCGTGCGTGATCATGACAATATCATTGTCCCAGCCTTTTGCCTGCTCTACCGCCATGTCAACGATCTTGTTCAGTGATTTCTTACGGCCCCGCTCTTTCCCGATCACCTGAAGTTTTCCTTCATTGTCCATATGTATGATAGGTTTGATCTGGACAAGGGTGCCGAGTACAGCTGTTGTTTTGGAGATCCGGCCGCCCCTGTGCAGATGGTTCAGGTCATCTACTGTGACATTGTGGCAGACATGAAGTTTGTTGTCCTCTGCCCACTGTGCCAGTTCATCGATGCTCAGACCTTCTGCTTTTTTCTTCAGTGCGTGGTGAAGCAGGAGCGCTTCGCCGAGGCAGGCGCAGAGTGTGTCGATAACGATAACTTTTGATCCCGGGTACTTTTCTTCCAGCATCTGGCCGGCCAGTCTCATGCTGTTTAACGTACCGCTTAAGCCTGAGGAGAAGCCGAGGTGAAGGACGTCTTTTCCCTCTTTTACATAAGGCTCCAGAAGAGCCGCCGCCTCTTCCGGATTTACCTGTGAAGTGGTGGACATTTTGCCCTCGCGAAGTTTCGCGAAGAATTCTTTTGCCGAAAGGCCTTCCATATCCGTATATGTCTCGCCGTCGATCGTATATCTCAGCGGAACGACCGGCACATGTCTCTCCTCCAGCCACTCCTTTGGAACGTCGACGGTACTGTTTACAGTGATCACATAATCTCTCATTGTGGTATTCCTCCATGATTTATTGCCTGGCCGGACGATCTGTCCGGCCGGCCATTCACGTATCTACTATACCACTTTTTGCGTTATTTATCAAAATAAATTACATTTTTACAGAAATGTCAGATATCTCCACCGTCAGTTCAGTTTGACGTTCAGATAATTACGCCCGGAAAGGGTTTTGTTGAAGATCAGGAAGCACAGCACAAGGATGCATCCGGCAACGAATCCGTACAGGCCGAAAACAGATGTCAGGACAAGAAGCATCAGACGCATAAATTTCAGTGCATAGCCCAGTTCGAAGTTTGGCTGGGTGTAGTTTGCCACAGCCACGAAGGCCATGTACAGCATCACTTCCGAATTAAACCAGCCGGACTGTACGGAGAATTCCCCCATTACGATACCGGCGATCACACTGAGCGGCGTGCTGAGCATGGTCGGCGTATTCATGGCCGCCAGGCGGAGGCCGTCAATGGAGAGTTCCAGGAGAAGGAACTGAAAGATCAGCGGGATATTGACCGTATCCCGCACTTCAACAAACGCGAAGGCCTCCGGAAGCCACTGGGGATTCTGCATAAAGAGCAGGTATAACGGGGTGAAAAATACCGTTGCGGCGGTAATAAGCGTCCGGGTCACTTTGAGGTAAATACCGGTCAGTGTCGGAAAATAATAGTCGTTGGCCTCTTCGATCATATCCAGGATTGAGGTGGGAAGGATCATGGCAGACGGCGCATTGTCCACCAGGACCACAACTTTCCCTTCCAGCAGGCAGGCCGCCGCCGTATCCGGACGTTCCGTATATTTAAATTTTGGAAACGGATTGAACCATTTTCTCTTAAAAAGGGCTTCCGCCAGACTCTGCTGATTCATGCGCAGGTCATCAAGGGTAAGTTCCCGGATCCGCCGCCTCAGGTTGTCAAGCAGCTCCTGATCCACCCGGTCGCTCATATAGCAGATTGCAATGTCGGTCCGTGAGGACTGCCCCGCCTCCGTCATCTCCATGATCAGATGCGGGTCCCGGATCCTGCGACGCATGAGAGCTGTGTTAAATACGATCGTTTCCACGAAACCGTCCCTGGATCCCCGGAGTGATTTATCCTTCTCCGGCTCATCCACGCTCCGGGCCGGATAGGTCCTGCAGTCAATGATCACGCTTTCCGCGTAACCGTCTATGAAAAGCGCAGCCGCGCCCGACAGCACATTACGGAGAACCTGGTCAAAATCCGCAGCCAGGTCAACCTCCACATATGGTACATGTTCCTGAATGAAGCTTTCAGCGTCTCCGGACATATCCTGTTCAGTAACAGAAAGGAAAGAGTCCATGATCTTCAGCATCGCTTCATCTTTTACGAATCCGTCGATGTAGTAGAACACGGACGCTTTCCCGCCGATCTTCATGTCCCGCCGGATGATGTCAAAGCTTTCCTTTACCGGCAGGACTTCATTCATGTATCTGATATTCTCCTCAAACGAGGCGCTCAGTCTTCTTTCATTCTTCTCAACCATAGACCCTTATCTCCTTCCGACAGCTGCAGGACGTCCGTGTTCCGGACACGCTGATGCCCGGCGGCTTTGTCTATGGTTATGTTTCCCGTATATTTATAAATTATTCGAAATAATCCCGGTCAAGATATCCTGCTTTGATCATTTTTTCGATCACCTGCGCCTGACGCTCCCTGGCAAGCTTGGGACTTGCGACAGGATTATAATTACTGGGAGCGTTCGGGATACCGGCCAGCAGCGTACATTCATCAAAATTCATTTCTGACGGCGATTTCCCGAAATATCCCATTGCAGCATCGCCCACGCAGTAATATCCGTTTCCGAAAAATATAGAATTTACATAAAGTTCAAAAATTTTATCCTTGTCCAGTACGGACTCGATTTTAAATGCCATGAACATTTCCGCAACTTTGCGCACAATCTTCTTATCCTGCGTAAAGTATTGATTTTTTGCCAGCTGCTGGGTGATCGTACTTCCTCCCTCCACATAGGAGCCTGCGCGGATATCGTTAATCAGCGCTCTGGCCGTTGCGATCGGATCCAGACCGGGATGTGAGTAAAAGCGCTTATCCTCCACTGCAAGCACCGCATCAATGTAAGCCTGCGGCAGTTCTTCGATGGTTGTATAATTGTCAATCGATTCAATATCCGCCGCCATCTCTTCCACGCTCTTCCTGTCCAGTGCCTCCCGGTAGTCCGCATAACCCTTTACACAGAGGATCCCGGTCAGAACAAGGATCGTCAGGATAAGAAAAGAACACAGACGTTTCATCCATTTCATCGTATATGATTCTCCTTTCATATAACGAGTATAATGGATAAATCTGTGTTCTTCCCTTATATCTTCTTACGATTTTCTTAATTCACGTGACAATCCTGTAAGCCGGTCCCGATATGCTCTATTTCGTCGTACTTCCGAACCCTCCGTTCCTCACTTCCGTAGCGTCATCATCCAGCGTGATCCCGTATTCCACGAAGATGCCCTGCATAAAGCCTTCTCCTGCTTTGATCTGAACTGTTTTATCTTCATTGCTGTCGTTCGTGATCTTGGAGAAAATGTGTCCCTCATTGTCCGAATAATAGTAATCGCTGTCAATGATCCCGACTGTATTGTTAAGCTGCAGTCTGTATTTGAAGCCCAGGCCGCTCCGCGGATAACATTTCAGCACCCATTCCGGTTCCATCCATACGCGAATCCCGGTCGGGATCTTGACGGTTTCCCCGGGTTTCAGCGTAATATCCGCCGGTGCGAAAAAATCATACCCGGCGCTTCCCGCCGTGGCGCGGCGCGGGAGCCGGATATTTTCATAGAGTTCATGTACTTCTTTCTCATCAGAAATCCCCAGCGTGTCTCCCCACCCTGCAAGGAACTGTTCAAAACTTACTTTTTCAAACTTTGCGATCTTCTTCATGATCTGTCCTCCCTGAATATACCAGACTCGTCCAGCACCCGGATGATCTCTTCAATCGTCGGTACGTCAACGACCAGAGCCATCCGCACATACCCTTCGCCGTTGGATCCGAACGCGCTGCCGGGTGTTACGATCACACCGGTCTTTTCCATCAGTTTCATGCAGAAATCCGCCGATGAATCATACCCTTCCGGGATCTTTGCCCAGACGAACATGGATCCCCGGCTGTCCGGCACATCCCAGCCGATCCTTCTCAATCCGCCGCAGAGCGCCCGGTTTCTTCTGCCGTATTCCTGCCGCTGCTCTTCTATAAAGTCATCGGGTCCGGTCAGTGCGGCGATGGCCGCGTACTGCACCGGATAAAAGATACCGTAGTCGATCTGGGAGCGCAGCAGACGGAACTTACTGATGATGTCCTTATTCCCGACTACAAATGAGATCCTTGCCCCGGTCAGGTTATAGGACTTGGACAGCGAATAAAACTCCACGCCAACATCCTTTGCTCCTTCATAGGACAGAAAGGAACGTCCCGGCTTTTCCCCGTATGTAATGTCCGAGTAGGCATTGTCGTGCAGGATCACGATATCATGTTCTTTTGCAAATACAATCAGCTTCTCATAGAATTCATCCGGCGCGCATACACAGACCGGATTTAGCGGATAAGAAACGATCATATATTTTGTTTTTTCCAGCGTTTCTGCCGGGATGCTGTCCAGGTTCGGCACATATCCGTTCTTCTCCTCGATCGTATAGTAACGGACGTCCGCCTTTGCCATAATGCCGCTCATCTCGAACATCGGGTAGCCCGGGTTCGGGACCAGGATCACATCCCCCGGATCACAGAAAATAAGACCGATATGGGCCATTGCCTCCTGGGATCCGTATACAGACATCACCTCGTCCGTGGTGATGTCCACGCCGAAACGCTTTTTGTAGCGGTACTGCACCGCCTCCAGAAGCTCCGGCAGGTCTGCAAGCGAATATTTATAATTCTCCGGGTCTGCACAGGCATCCTGCATGGCCTTCATCACATGCGGAGCCGGCTGGAAATCCGGCGTGCCTACAGACAGGTTATATACTTTCCGCCCTGCCCGAATCAGTTCTTCTTTCTTATCATTCAGGGCTCCGAAGATGCCCTGCTTAAAATCATTGATCATACCTGAAAAATGACTGTTGTCCATTATGTATTTCCTCCTCCGGTTGTTTAACAGGCATATTTTCTATTTTTTGTGTTCTGTGGACGGCGTCCCGTACAGGTCGTACGGCGTTGCCTGATATACGTAATAATTCACCCAGTTTGTATACAGGTTGTTTGCATGGGATCTCCAGGTGAGCAGCGGCTTGTTCTCCGGGTCATCATCCGGGTAATAGTTCTCCGGGATCTGCGGATTGAGCCCCCGGCCCATATCTCTCTTATATTCAGAATCCAGCGTCATGCGGTCATATTCTGGATGGCCCATAACGAATACCTGCCGTCCTTCCTGCGCCATGCAGAGGAATACGCCGGCCTGCCGGGAATCCGCAAGGATCGTGATCCGCTCGTCCGCCTCCAGAAGGTCCTGAGGCACTTCCGTATGTCTGGAATGAGGCGCCATGAATATATCGTCAAATCCACGGACAAGGGGGATCCTTCTGTTGCGCACCCGGTGGCGGTACACGCCGGACAGCTTCTTCGGCAGATCCGTCTTGTTGATCCCGTAGTGATAGTAGATCCCGGCCTGAGCGCCCCAGCACAGATGAAGGGTTGAGGTTACGTTCGTCTTCGTCCATTCCATAATCTTCTTCAGTTCCTCCCAGTAATCCACCTCTTCAAAAGGCATCTGCTCCACGGGAGCTCCTGTGATGATAAATCCGTCGAATTTCTTCTCACGGATACTCTCAAACGGTTCATAAAACTTGTATATGTGGCTGGTTGACGTATTTTTGGATACGTGGCTCGTCATCCGCACAAAGGTCACATCCACCTGGATCGGCGTATTGGACAGGGATCGCAGGATCTGGAGCTCCGTATCCTCTTTTAAAGGCATCAGGTTCAAAAGTCCGATGCTCAGAGGCCGGATATCCTGGTGGGCCGCCCTGTATTCGTCCATCACAAATATATTTTCCTGTTCCAGTATCTCCTTTACCGGAAGATCATTCTGCACCCGAATCGGCATATCTGTTCTCCTCTTCTGTTCCATACATATTTCCGGCATTTCCCGCCGGATCAGACATAGTAAGATTATACCTCTTTTGTAAAGAAAGCGTCAACCGTCAAAAGGCTCCGGCGGGTCCGCCGGAGCCTTTTTTCATGATTCTTTCAACTTCACATCATTTAAAATGATACTTTATCCACAGTGGCACTGGAATGTCGCGCACTCTGTGCCGTCGCATGTTCTGGCATTGCCGCCTTCCACGCTGATCTTGCCCGCATGACATTTGCACTGCTCATTGTACATACAGTTTGTCGCCTTGCAGTCAATGATGGAACAGTCTGACGCAGCGCGTCCCGAACTTACGGAATTGCTGTAGCTTCCGTCTTTTCTTTCCTGAAAACTGTCGCAGCATGTCTCCTGGGGATTTTTTGCATTCTGGCCGCCCACCTGGATCTTGTCAAGATCACAGAGGAACTGCTGGTTGTGTACACAGGTCTGTACCGTACATTTTAATTCCGGCATAATGAATACCTCCTCTTTCTACAGATTCAGATTCATTATGTCCGCTTTCTCCCCGGAATATACATTTTTATCAGGAAATACAGCACGGCAAAGAACTCTCTCACCAGATAATTGAGCTGGAAAACCGGATTGGACGACGCCGGGATCATATGTATGTGTCTGTATCCTTCCTGTCCGGCAATCAGCGCAGCCCTGTACATATGAAATCCATTTGTCACGATCCCGATGCTCTGACGCGCCGGATCCAGAAACTTCCTGCTGTACGCGAAGTTCTCCCGGGTGGATGTGGATCTGTTTTCCCGGATGATGCGGTCCGGAGATATCCCGCAGTCTGTCAGATAGCCTGCCATCGCGTCCGCTTCCGGAATATCCTCTCCTGGTCCCTGACCGCCGGAAACGATCACTCTTGTATCCGGAAACCGCTGCAGATATTCCAGTCCTTTATCCAGGCGGCGTTTCAGCGAATCCGTGATCCTTTTCCCCCGGACCTGTGCGCCGGGAATAATAATGTAATCCACCGGTCTGCCGCACCGGGACAGCATGGCCTTTATGATCCGGGCTTCGATCACAATGAAGATGCACCAGCCGGCCATGCACAGGATCCCCAGTACCGGATACATGTATACCGGAAGCGGCGCGCATCCGATGACCAGATGTGCGCCGCCCAGAATCAGCCAGAAGACTGCAAATGTGGATCTCAGTCTCCCGGAATAAAATACAAGTACCAGATAATACAATATGCTTAATATACCTGTTATTAAAAAATAGATCTGCATTTACTATGCGTTTCTGCCGCAGCATTTCTTATATTTCTTGCCGCTTCCGCACGGACAGGGATCATTTCTTCCGATCTTCTTCGGCTTGCGGATCGTACCGGAAGCCTTCTGCTCTTTGTAAAGACGTTTTCTCGTCTCCTCGTCAAAGATCTTCTCCCACTGGGGAAGTTCATACAGCCAGTCCGCTTTTGCATCGACCATGTTTTTGTACAGCTTTTCTTTGTCAAATGCAAGGCTGACCTCTGTGTCTTCCGTCATTGTCTCGATGGGGTTGGCAGTCACAAGGCTGTCGTTGATCCCGTCGAGGAATCCGGTCATGGTCATTACGCTCTGTCCGTATTTTTCAGCCAGTTCTTTTACGGTGCCTTTTACTTCTGTATCCGGATCATCCAGCAGCTGCTCATAGATCTCTTTCTCGATCTGGAAGTAATTCGCCCAGAAGTTCTGCAGCTGGTCTTTTGAAAGCGTCTGGTCATAGGCGATCTTGCGCCACTGCTCTAATAAACTTTTTTCGCTCATTGTATATTGCTCCTTTATCTTATTATCTTTTACCGCAGATAATTATATACCAAATCACGCTTGCCGTAAACTGTTTTTGCAGTTATACTTGAACTGTTACAACCTGCAGATCCTGAATGGAGATTTTACAATGAACAGATTAAAACGTATTTTTGCTCTGGCCGGCGCTCTGCTCCTTGCCTGCATGTATATCGCAACCCTTGTATTCGCACTGATGGATTCGCCTTCGGCTTCCGGGTTTTTCCGGGCTTCTGTCGCAGCCACGATCCTCGTGCCTGTTCTGCTCTACGGCTATATCCTGGTCGCACGTCTGCTGGGCAGCCGTCATGGCGACGACACCTCCGCGGACAGTTCTTCCCCGGCCAGCCCGGACGAAAGCAGGTCCGGTCGTGAATGATCAGACGCAGATCAATTCTGCAAGTTTCAGAGCATAAGGCGGTTCTTCCGTGTGGTCCCCGTTCCACCCTTTTTCATTCAGAGCCGCCTGTCTGAGTTTCAGATATTCTTCCGTCGTTATCATCTTTTCCGCTGTTTCTTCGCCGATCTGACGCATCTTTTCTTCCCTCCTTTTATCTCAGCTTTATATTATATGAAGCACGCGGCCTGAATATGACATTAAATTTCCTGTGAAGTAAAAAACCGCAGTACGCGGATGCATTTCCTGCACGCTGTACTGCGGTATGATTCATATATTATTTGTTGCGGTAAATGATGTCATCCCGGCCCGGGCCGTTGCTGATCATCGTGATCGGGTAGCCGATCTGGCTCTCGATAAATTCGATATAATTCCGGCAGTTTTCCGGAAGGTCTTCGTATTTGCGGATGCCGCGGATATCCGTCTTCCAGCCCGGAAGTTTCTTAAGGACCGGTTTTGCCTTCTCAAGCAGGTGTGTAACCGGGAAATCGGTCGTCACTTCGCCGTTAATCTCGTAGCCAACGCATACCGGGATCTCATCCAGATAGCCGAGCACATCAAGTACGGTGAAGGCAACGTCTGTGGTTCCCTGCATCCTGCATCCGTATTTGGAAGCCACGCAGTCGAACCAGCCCACACGTCTCGGACGTCCGGTGGTCGCACCGTATTCGCCGCCGTCTCCGCCGCGGTTTCTCAATTCATCCGCCTCGTCTCCGAAGATCTCGCTTACAAATGCGCCCGCGCCCACTGCGCTGGAATATGCCTTGCTGACCGTGATGATCTGTCTGATCTCGTACGGTGGGATGCCTGCGCCGATGGCACCGTATGCCGCCAGTGTGGAGGATGATGTGACCATCGGATAGATGCCGTGGTCCGGATCCTTCAGTGATCCAAGCTGGCCTTCAAGAAGAATGTTCTTCCCTTCTTTAATGGCATTGTACAGATAAAGCGATACGTTGCATACATAAGGCTCTACCATTTCTTTGTAGCTCATAAGCTCTTTATATAATTCGTCAGGATCGATCAGCGGTTTATGGTAAAGGTGCTCCAGCAGGACGTTCTTCTGCTCCGCAACGCGGACAACCTTTTCTCTCAGAAGATCATCGTCAAAAAGCTCGCTTACCTGGAAGCCGATCTTGGAATATTTGTCAGAATAAAACGGTGCAATACCTGATTTGGTTGAGCCGAATGACTTGCCGCCAAGCCGCTCCTCCTCATATGCATCGATATTCTTGTGGTAGGACATCACCATCTGCGCCCGCTCGGATACAAGGATCTTCGGCATCGGGACTCCCCGCTCCACAATGGACTGAATCTCTTCGAATAATCTCGGTACGTCAAGTGCGACGCCGTTTCCGATCACGCTTGTCGTGTGTCCGTAGAAGACGCCCGACGGCAGTGTGTGCAGCGCGAATTTGCCGTAATCGTTCACGATCGTGTGGCCTGCATTCGCTCCGCCCTGAAAACGTACGATGATGTCGGATTCTTTTCCAAGCATATCCGTGATCTTGCCTTTACCCTCATCGCCCCAGTTCGCACCAACTACTGCTCTTACCATGTTCTATTCCTCCTGCGTATCGTGCTGATAGATATGATTATTATTGCCGGCATTCGAAGCCGCCTTAAGAATTATACTATAGATTTCCCTTTCTGTAAAATGTTTATTGTAATTAATCGCGAAAAGTATTACAATTAAAAGCAAATTCAGGATGTTCTCCTTTTTCACCGGAGCGCATTGCCTGACAGAAAGGAGATCTTGCATTGAAAAAATTAGTCAAATGGTTCAGTATTTTCGCTGTGATCGGAACAGCTGTGGGACTGATCGTTGCATACTTCTGCAAATCCGGTGCCAATGATCCCGAAAGCGATGCGGAGAACTTCCCGGAAGATGAAGATTTTGATCTGGATGCGGATCTGCAGCCCACCGGACGGGAATATGTCTCTCTGAAAAAAGAGGAAACTGCTCCATCAGAGAACACAGATGAAGAAGAATCTGAAGATGCTTCAGATGATGAAACAGAAAACGCAGACGAAGAATAGTTCTGCACATGATCAAAGCCGGGATTTCCCGGCTTTTTCATTTTCTCTTCCAGGCGCTCTCAAGCAGCCGGACGGCTTCTTTTATTTTCTGTTCATCCATATTGGCGTAGCCCAGCAGGATAACCGACTCCTCCGGTGCGCGGGCGCCGTCTACATAGTACTCGGAAAGTCCGTATACTTTCACTCCTTTTTCGGCGGCAAGACGGATCAGTTCACGCTCCGGCCTTCCGTCCCTGAAATGGATCAGCAGGTGGACGCCGGCATTTTCCCCGGAAACTGTATAGTCGTCTCCCATCTCTTTTACCCCGGACAGCAGGACGTCATGACGGCTCCGGTACAGCGCGCGCATCTTGTTCAGATGTCTTTCATAATATCCCTCTTCGATAAACTTCTGCAGGATCAGCTGATCCACTTTGGATACCGTAGAACTGATGAATCCGCACCGTTTATGGTACATTTCACATACTTTTTCCGGAAGGACCATATAGCTCATCCGTATGGCCGGCGCGATGGACTTGGAAAATGTACCGATGTAGATCACTTTCCCGTCTGCGTCATAGCCCTGGAGCGCCGGAATAGGCTTCCCTTTATACCGGAATTCACTGTCATAGTCATCTTCAATGATAAACCGGCCTTTCGCTTCTGATGCCCACCGGAGCAGTTCCATCCTCCGGCGGATCGGCATGACGGTCCCCAGCGGATACTGGTGGGACGGCATGACAAAAGCAAGGTCCGCGCCGGAACGCTCCAGTTCATCCACCCGCATTCCCTTCGCGTCCATGTCGACCGTGCGCGTATCAAAAGACAGATTGGCAAACAGCCGGTACGCCTGCCTGTAGGTCGGATTCTCCAGCGCGACCCGGTGGCCGGTCCCGAGAACGGCGCACAGGAGCATCATCAGATAATCGTTTCCTGCGCCGACGATGATCTGGTCCGGACTGCAGTTCACCCCTCTGGCCTGATGGAGATAACTGCAGATCGCCGAGCGGAGTCCCGGTTCCCCCTGGGGGCAGCCGAGCCGGAACAGTTCTGCGCGGTCATCCAGGAGGCATTCCCTGGAAAGCTTCCGCCATGCACTGTAAGGGAAGCTGTTCAGGTCGACGCCGTTTGGCGTGAAGTCATACCGGTACGCCGGTTTCTCGTCTATTACAGATTCCTTCCCGGAAGGCTTCGTGGCACGGATCCGGTACAGGCCTTCGATCTGCGACGCATAATAGCCCCGCTGCGGCCTTGATTCAATATACCCCTCGGACAGAAGCTGTTCATAGGCCAGTTCCACGGTGCTTCTGCTGATATCCAGATGCCGGCTCAGAAGTCTGGTAGAGGGAAGTTTTTCCCCGCTGGAAATCCTTCCCTCTCTGATCTCATTCTTAATATAATCATATATCTGCTCATACAGAGGCGTCCTGTCCCCCTGTCTGAGACTGATCGTCAGTTCATACATCTTCCTGATCTGTCCCCGTTTATTTCTTCGGCAGCCGGAATGAACTCTTCAGAGAAACGATCCGGTTAAACACCAGATGCTCCGGCGTGGAATCATGTGCGTCAATGCAGAAATATCCGTTCCGGACAAACTGGAAGCTGTCATATGCACCGTATCCATCAAAACTCGGCTCTACCAGCGCATCTTTGATCACCGTCAGTGAATTGGGGTTCAGGTTCAGCGAACCGTCTTCCTTGTTATATACGCCCTTTTCCTCGTCCACCAGGTTCTCATACAGTCTGACTTCCGCTTTCTGCGCATAATCAGCCGGCACCCAGTGGATCGTGCCCTTTACTTTTCTTCCGGTAAATCCGCTGCCCGCTTTTGTCTCCGGATCATAGGTGCAGTGTACGACCGTAACATTTCCGTTCTCATCTTTCTCAAAGCCGGTGCACTTTACAAAATATGCATGCATCAGGCGCACTTCATTCCCCGGGAAGAGACGGAAATATTTCTTCGGAGGCTCTTCCATGAAGTCCTCTCTCTCGATGAACAGTTCCCGTCCGAAAGGAACTTTCCGGCTTCCGAGTTCTTCATTCTCCAGGTTATTGGCCACATCCAGGTATTCCACCTGGTCTTCCGGATAATTGTCGATCACCAGTCTGATCGGGTCAAGAACAGCCATCATACGGGGCTTCTTCATCTTTAGATCCTCGCGGATGCAGTATTCGAGCATGGCATAATCCACGGAGCTCTGCGCCTTGGATACGCCGCACAGGTCAATGAACATCTTGATGGACTCCGGTGTAAAGCCGCGTCTGCGGAGCGCTGCAATGGATACAAGGCGGGGGTCGTCCCACCCGTCCACAATTCCGTCTTCAACCAGCTTCTTGATATAGCGCTTTCCGGTCACCACATTTGTCAGATACAGTTTGGCGAACTCGATCTGACGCGGCGGATTCACGAATTCGCATTCACGGACAACCCAGTCGTACAGCGGGCGGTGGTCCTCAAACTCCAGCGTACAGATGGAATGGGTAATTCCTTCGATGGCATCCTCGATCGGATGTGCAAAATCGTACATCGGATAGATGCACCACTTGTCCCCTGTATTGTGATGGGTCATATGCGCCACACGGTAGATGATCGGGTCTCTCATATTGATATTCGGGGAGGCCATATCAATCTTCGCACGGAGCACTTTCTCTCCGTCCGCGTATTTTCCGTCCCTCATCTCCTCAAAAAGCCGCAGGTTCTCTTCAACAGAACGGTTCCGGTACGGGCTTTCCTTTCCCGGTTCAGTGAGGGTGCCGCGGTACGCCCGCATCTCTTCAGCGGTCAGGTCGCAGACGAATGCCTTACCTTTTTTGATCAGCTTTACCGCGCACTCATACATCTGGTCAAAATAGTCGGAAGCAAAATAGAGGTGCTCGCCCCAGTCCGCTCCCAGCCATTTAATATCTTCTTTGATGGAATCCACGAATTCCATTCTTTCCTTTGTCGGATTGGTATCGTCAAAACGCATATGGAACGTGCCGCCGTATTCTCTGGCAAGCCCATAATTCAGAAGGATCGATTTGGCATGTCCGATATGCAGATAACCGTTCGGCTCAGGCGGGAATCTCGTACATACATGATCGTAAACTCCTTCCCTGAGATCCTTATCGATCTCCTGCTCGATAAAATTCTTTGATACTGTTTCGTTTTCCATTGTATCCTCCTCTATAACCACAAAACTCGCTCCAATTATCTTATCATAAAAATAAAGCGGCTACAACTTATTTCCTTTTGCTTTCAAATGCCGCGATCTGCTCCGCCAGATCATTCAGGTAAACCCAGCGTTCAGTCTTCTCATCAAGAAGAGCCTGTGTCTCCTCCTGCTCTGCCATCAGTTCCCGCAGCTTCATGGAATTGGTTGCATTTGCTGCGATCTGCCGCTCTATGGATGCAAGTTTTTCTTCCAGTGCGGTGATATCGTCATCAATCGTCTCATACTCCCGTTGTTCTTTATAAGTAAATTTCAGTTTTCGGGATGGCTGCTTCCATGTTTTTAAACTGTCGGAAGATGTATCCGTTTCCTGCACTGTCTTTTCAGTCTTCGGCAACTCCCGCGCCTGTATACCGTCCGCACTGCCCTGTCCGCCGCGCTCTTCTCTTGCCCTCAGGTAATCCGTATATCCTCCTTCATACTGGCTCACATGCCCGTTTCCGTCCAGTTCCAGGATCCGGTCCGCCACATTATCCAGAAAATACCGGTCATGAGAAACGGTGATCACGATCCCGTTAAAGGAATTCAGATAATCCTCAAGAATCGTGAGCGTGGGAATATCCAGGTTGTTGCCCGCCTCATCGAACAGAAGGACATTGGCATTCTCCGCCAGCACGCCCAGCAGATACAGCCTGCGCTTCTCTCCTCCTGAAAGCTTGCTGATGGGCGCGTACTGCATATCCGGCGTGAAAAGGAACCGTTCCAGAAGGGCGGACGCACTGATCTTCCCGTCCGTTGTCGTAATGTACTCTGCGATATCTTTCACATAATCGATCACCCGCCGGTTGTCATCCATATGCTGTTCTTCCTGGGCAAAATAACCGATCTTAATGGTCTCTCCGATCTCCACATGGCCGGCATCCGGCTCCACCAGACCGGCGATGATCTTCAGGAACGTGGATTTCCCGCATCCGTTCGGCCCGATGATCCCGAGGCGCTGGTTCTTCAGAACGATATAACTGTAGTCTTCCAGGATCTTTTTCTCCCCGTAGCTTTTGCTGATATGATGGAGTTCAATGGTCTTCTTCCCCATCCGGGTCTCCACAGATCCCAGTTCCACGGTCTGGTCCTGCACCGGGGCTTTGCCGTTCTTCAATGCTTCCAGACGTTCCAGCCTTGCCCGCTGCTTCGTCGTCCTTGCCCGGCATCCCCGTTTCGCCCACTCCAGTTCCATCCTGAGCACACTCTGTCTCTTGCGCTCGGTGGCAAGCTCCATCTCCTCCCGGGCCGCTTTCAGCTCCAGGAATCCGGAATAATCCGCGTCATATCCGTACATTTTCCCGTGGCTGATCTCCAGGATCCGGTTTGTCACCCGGTCCAGGAAATAACGGTCGTGGGTCACCATAATAAGCGTCCCCCTGTAGGCGCGCAGATACTCTTCCAGCCAGGTGATCATCTCCCCGTCCAG
Source organism: Candidatus Mediterraneibacter quadrami (assembly GCA_019120575.1). GTDB lineage: Bacteria > Bacillota > Clostridia > Lachnospirales > Lachnospiraceae > Mediterraneibacter > Mediterraneibacter quadrami. The sequence continues at coordinate 25,301 of DWUU01000044.1, read as the reverse complement.
ATGGTTCGTCGGCTCATCAAGCAGAAGCACATCAAAATCTTCCGCCAGCGTCTTCGCCAGCACCACCCGGCGCTTCTGGCCGCCGGAGAGATGACTGATCTTCTCATCGAACCGGGTGATCCCAAGCTCCCTTAAGTTGGACTCTGCCTGCCAGTCCTCTCCCGCCCCTCTGGTAAATGCATAAGAACGGATATCCGCATCAGCCGGGAATACAGGATTCTGAGCCACATACGCGATCTTCAGGCCGTTCTGCCGGATGATCTGCCCCGCATCCGGCGTCTCCTCCCCGGCGATCATCCTGAGCAGAGTTGATTTTCCGGTTCCGTTGATCCCTACGATCCCGATCTTGTCCCCCTGCTGGATGCCGAAAGACGCATCTTCGTAGATCACTTTTTCTCCGTAGATCTTGGTGATATGTTCGATATTAATAATATTCATATAAGAAGCTCCCTGCAAAAACTCTTTCATTCACAGCTAATATCGTAACATTTTTCCGGAGTTATGCAAGATGTTCTGCAACGTTTTTCTTCATTTTTCTCAGCATTTTGCAACGTTTTTCTTTATTCGTTCAGATCTGCGGTCAAATATGAACCGGTTCACCAGTACCACGCCAAGGCTTACGACCAGCAGAAAATAGAAATTGATCCCCCGGCTCACCATCATGGAAGGGATCAGGTACGCTCCTGTAAATACATGGACAAACACCGCCTGGTACATCAGCTCTGTAATGCCCTGGGCGCCCGGCAGCGGAAGCATATCCACCGCGATATACACGGCCGCCTGCAGGAGGATCACCCGCATGGCGCCTGCGCCCTGCAGCCCGAATCCAAGATAGACCATATACGTAAGAACAAAGACGCTGCACCGCTGGAGGAGTGTTACGAGAAGGACAATGACCAGACTCCCCCGGTGTCCTCGAAGCCAGGTCACCGCCTGCTGGTAACTGTCAATAAATGCGTTGATCTTCTCTTCCCGTTTATCCGACGGCTTCCAGATCCGCATCCGGATAAAAAGTCCTTCGAACAGGAGCGCCAGATGCAGGATCACCTTCGGGAAAAGCATCACGCCCAGGATCAGCACGACGAGGACCACGTTGAGCAGAAGCCCCAGAAGATACAGCGGGAAATAGTGCCCCAGTTCCGCGTGGAGCGGCGCATACCAGAACAAAAGAATGCCGGCGCCTATAAGGACCAGAATAAATTTATACGCCACGGCCACAGTCATCAGGACAACCGTGCTGTCCGAGCCCCGGTTGCCGTCCTTATTCATATAGTAAAGCTGGACCGGCTGCCCGCCGGTGGCGGAAGGGGTAATGCCGGAATAGAAGAATCCGATGAAAGAATACTGGATGCAGCGGATCAGGGAACTTGCCCTGCGGCCTTCCTTCTGTGACTTCATGGAACGGAGCAGATACCAGATCATAAAGCCTTCCGCACAGACAAAGAAGACGGCAAGTCCGACGGACGGGATCAGATACCAGGGCGACATGCGCTGAAGCGCCCGGCCGATCTCCGACAGGTCCCGGCCGCTGAAAAGGGCGTAGAAAGTCAGAAACATGATCACCAGAAATACGGCGATCTGAAGCACACGCTTTTTAACGCTCATGGCTCACACCCCTCCTCAGAAAATGTTTAAGATACGCCGCTCCTGCATACGCCGGACGCAGAAATGCATTTCCCGTGCGGCGGCGAACAGTCCGGCGGCCGCCGACCATTGCCGTCAGTTCATAAAGGCTGCCCTCGAAGATCTTCTCTTTCTTTTCATATTCCAGGAAATCCCGGGGCGTCACCAGTGAAAAATGCCTGTCCCATGTGCAGACGCCTGCCTCTTCCAGCAGACGGGCGATATAGGATGAACATGTATAATGGTTCTTCTGATAAAACGGAACATTCATCAGGATAAACGGAAGTCCCAGGACCGCGTAATGATACCGGAAACGGTTATCCATCGCTTCATTCAGTTCCCGCTCAATGTACGCCTTCTGATCCGCGCTGCACTCGATGCTGCAGACCAGATAATCCGCATCCGGAAACGCCCGGAGGATCTTATATTTATCTTCCTTTTCGAAACCGGCGATCAGCGGGACGGACGGATGCCGCCGCCCGATGCTGTACGTTTCCTCCAGAAACGGATCCAGCGACAGCGCCACATGAATGTATTTCTGCCGGATCACCCGCCGGATGATCCCGGCGAACAGCCCCGGTGTATCTACGAATGCAATGTATATCTTTGCCATGATTCTCTTCCCCTCTTATGTATTTTCTTCCCTTACTGGAACTGATAGATCTTTCTTGCAAAACGGTAGCCGCCCACCGTCAGTTTCCCGCCGATCCGCCCCGGCAGATATGTAAGGCCGCTTAAAGTCGAATACCGGAGCCGGCAGTAAAGTCCCGGATCGTAATCCCGGATCCGCTCCCACATCTCTCTCCGTTTGCGCTCCGCCTCAGAAGTGGCGATCAGGAGCAGATGGATCGAAGAGATGGACAGCATGATCGAAATATTCCGGGTCATATAGGCCGCAAGCTTCGGATATGTCTTCTTCACTTCTTTAAGATCCACACTTTTCGCGACCAGCTCCGTCACCCGGATCTGCTGGTCGATCCGCTTCATCAGCACCTTTTCATTGACCGACTGGTCGTCCCTGCCCAGATAATAGTGATATAGGTCAATGTCCATATAATAGATGCGCTCTGCAAAAGGAAGTGGCTGATAGGAAAACAGATTGTCCACATAAAACGTATGCTCCGGGAGCTTCACGCCCGACGCCCGCAGGACATCTGTGCGGAACATGAGCGCATGCATGATCAGATACTGGGACGGCCGGAACCGCCCGATATCATTCCATCCGCACATCTCATCCGCCGGGAATATATTGCAGTAATCCATGCTCCTCTTCCGCCCCTCATCCAGATGATCGTACACATAGTTGCACACGAAAAGATCCGGGATGCCTTCCCCGAATTCCGCGCGTCCTCCGCCGCACAGTTCCCGGATGCGTCCCAGCAGCATCCGGTATGCACCGGCGTCCAGCCAGTCGTCAGAATCCACCACTTTGTAATAGAGCCCGCGGGCCATCTCCAGCCCTTTATTTACCCCGGATCCGTGACCGCCGTTCGGCTTGTGCACCGCGCGTACAATATCCGGATACCTCAGCTGGTATTCATCCGCAATCCGGCCGGTATCGTCGGACGAACCGTCATTGATCAGGATAATCTCTACGTCACGCCCGCCGGCGAGCAGCGAATCAACACATCTTCTCATATAATCCTGTGAATTATAACAGGGAACGGCAAATGTAATATATTTCATCTCAACCCCTCCAGATCCGATTTGTTCAATATCTTTTATACAGATATTGTACAAAAGTGTTCTTAAGATAACCGGAAGGTAAATCTTAAGATTTAGAAAAGATTTTCGCAAAAATGTTAAAAATGTTATCTCTCAAATTTTAAGAAAAACCGGTCAAGCGCCGACCAGAGTCCTGAAATCATGAACATGACCATCCCGGCCGGAATAATGATCAGTATGAGGAACAGCATCACCGCGATGCCTGCCAGCCTGCCTGCAACCTTTTGATTTTCCTTCAGATTCTTCATCACTTCACCTTCCTGCTGCTTTTTGCTACTACTGTTCAGTGCATATTTATCGTATAACCCATAGAAATATTCTTCCATTTCAATGACTTACATTTTCCCCGGCATGTCTTACACTTTCGTAAGCCGTCCGGATAACAGGAATGCAATTCTGAAATTTTCTTAAAATCTGTGACATGAGACTTGTAGGATCGGCAGAAACGAGCTAACATAGAATGGATTTTCAATATGGGGATTTTAATGAAAGGGGTATTATTCCATGAAAAAGGAATCGGAATTTTCACAGTATTTTGACGATGATTTTGAAGTGACATATGATGAATACATGACGGATTCGGATATCGTACCCCGCAGCCGGCGTACTTCCGGTTACGGACAGCGGGATCTGGATACAGAATCCTGGGATATGCCGGATGACATGGATGACCCGGAAGATTACGACGCAGATTATGACGAGACAGATTATGACGATGAAGACACGCTTCCCGGATCTGTAAAACAAAAAAAGACATCAAAAAAGCGCCGCAGCCGCGGCGTCCCTCTTGCAGCGCCGATCCGGAAAGGCGGGCGGACCCTCTCGCGACTTGCTTCCGCCCTGGTACGGAGCCTGACCGCCGTCCTGATCCTGGCTGTTACGGTTTATGTTATGTGGACGTTCTGGCGGGCCAGCACGCCCTACGGAGATATCCTGGAAGCGCTGGAGACAAGAAAACCGTCCCTTACCCTCCTCGTCTACATGTGCGCAGCGCTCCTCTTCCTGCTCTTTGAGCTGATCTCGCTTCTCTGGTCCATGACACGGACGCGGGTGCGGAACGGGCTTGATACATGGAAGGAAGACACCGGACGGGGACTCTTCTCCTTCATCCTGGTATTCGCCCTCTCCTATCTGGCTTTTCTGTTCAGCCCGTTCCTTCCGGACGCGCCGGAGGCAGTCTGTGGACTGAAAGGCGCTCTTGACGTCTACGGCTCCATGCACAACGTCCTCTTCGGGCTGTGCGCGGCCGGCGTCATTTCCTGCATTGTACGGAAATATTTTGGATAGGTTTTTAAGCTCAGGGCTCTTCAATGCGGATCTTCACCAGATCCGCCGCCCTTTTCCGCAGATTCCCCCGGTATGACGCGCTGCGGTATCTGCGGATCTGCTGTACGGTCCGCCCCATCTGCTCTGCCGTCTGCGCATCATCCGCGCCGTAGGCAAAAAGATTAAATGCACAGCTGTTGCGCACATCCTGGGCGCTGTAGTTCCGGATCCCGGCAGCTGAACAGTATTTTTTCATCATACGGCTGACATACATCGTATTCAGCGGACGGCCGCTCCGGTTATAAAAAAGCGTCCCGTGGACATCCCGGCCGGCCATATATTTCTTCAGGATCTTCCATGCATCCTCCGGAATGTAGCAGGGATCCTGCCTTGACTTCAGCATTGCCAGAGCGCCCCGCTCATACCCGGCAAAATCATCCTCGTTTTTCAATTCAATGATCTCCGTCGACGTAAATCCTGCCCGGTACATAAGCGTCAGGATCGTGTAGGCCATAAGATCATCCGACGCAGCGCTCAGAAGGGCGTCCATGTCTTCCACCGGGACAGAACCGCCCCGGACAGTTTCTTTTTTCATATTTTTCAGATACGGATAAAAATGATCAAACTCACTTCCCGGCATGTAATCGCCCTGCTCCATCAGAAATGACGCAAAAGAATGAAGCTCCCGGAACTTCTTCGTCCGCGTGATGGGACTGATGATTCCGTTCTTCATCCGCTCCGTGATCCGGTCATAATACTTTTTCACATCCGTGCGTGTCGTCTCCGTAAACGGCTTCCCCGTCATCCGGCAGAACTCCATAAGATCCGACCAGTAAGACGCTTCGGTCGTCGGGCTTTTAAAACGGTTCTGGAACAAATCCCACATTTTTGGATCGACATATTGCAGTTCAGACTCCCGACTCAACAGATGCCCCTCTCTTCCCTGTGCGCAGAATTCTCTATAAACGTTATATGTATTATTCATACTATAACATTTAGTAAGCATAAAAACAAGAGCCGCATCCGGAAAATTTTTCATCATTTTTTCCGCCGATGCAGCTCTTTATTCCCTGCCTTATTCGTCGAATTCAAGGACAGCGATATGGAACTGAGGCGTCTCCTTCAGTTCTTTCACCACGCCGCGCCTGGTCTTCAGGCGCTCCGCCTGCTTGAAATTCGCGCTCATCCCGAGCGCATGCTCGATCATGTAATAATACGATGTGGGAAGCACGCCCTCAGACACATTTACTTCCATGCCCGGCTTCAGCGCCTCAGTATCCTCGATCGTAAATTCCATTGTCCTCATGTACCGCTCTCCTCTTCTAGTCCATTATGATGAGCGCCATGAACACCAGGTCCTCATTGCCGGAATTGGTCAGTCCGTGGCCGTGGCCGTCCGGCGTAAATGTCACATCACCGGCTTTTACCGGACGGATCCGTCCGTCATCGTCGTAATTTCCCTGCCCGGAAAGAATATAATAGGTTTCGCTCTCCCCGTGGTGCTCGTGATAACCGAGGGAGCATCCCGGCTCCAGCGTCACTTCCGCATACATCCGGCAGTTTCCGTGCATCTCCTTATCTCCAAGAATGTGCTTAATGATTACATGGCCTTTTCCGCCGGCCATATTTTCTACGCGTTGAATGTTCATAATCCGGTTCCTTTCTTACATTGCAAGTTTTCCGGCGAAATCCGCCATCGCCTCTGATATTTTGATCTGCTGCGGACAGACAGCCTCGCAGCTCCTGCAGCCGATGCATGCCCCCGGCTTCTTGTCATCCGGGTAGGAAGAAAGGGCCATCGGCGCGATAAATCCGCCCTCTGTGAAGCAGTGCTCATTGTACAGGTTCAGAAGCGTCGGGATATCCAGCTCCTTCGGGCAGTGGCTCACACAGTAGTGGCATGCCGTACAGGGAAGCGTCTTCCTGCCCAGCATCTGGTCCGCAATGCCCAGCAGCGTCTTCATTTCTTCATCATTGAGCGGCTGATCTTTACTGTATGTTTCAATATTGGCCTTCAGCTGTTCCATATCGGACATGCCGGAGAGCACCATCGTGGCTTCCGGAATGGTCTGCAGAAAGCGGAACGCCCATGCCGGGATCGTCTCGTCCGGACGGAGCGCCTTTAATTTCTGTTCATTTTCCTCGGAAAGCGCAGCCAGCTTCCCGCCCCGCAGCGGCTCCATCACCCATACCGGGATATTGTACTCTTTGAGGAGCTCGACCTTATCCTTTGCCCTCTGGAACGTCCAGTCCAGATAATTGATCTGGAGCTGGCAGAATTCCATATCCTTCCCGTATGCCTCCAGGAAACGTCTGATCACATCATATTCCCCGTGAGCCGAGAAGCCCAGGTGACGGATCCGGCCGTTCCTCTTCTGCTCGATCAGGTATCTGTATGTACCGTAAGTGTCATCGTCCAGATAATGGTCGATGTTCATCTCGCACACATTGTGGAACAGGTAGAAATCAAAATAGTCCACCTGGCATTTCTCCAGCTGTTTCTCAAAAATCTCTTCCACCTTGCCAAAGTTGGCGAGGTCGTATCCCGGGAACTTCGTCGCCAGATAAAAATCCTCCCTCGGATATTTCTTCAGCGCCTCGCCCACGACTGTCTCGGAATGTCCGTCGTGATATCCCCATGCAGTGTCATAATAATTGATCCCATGCTCCATCGCATAGCCGATCAGTTCGTCCGCAGCTGTGGTATCGATCTTTGAATCATCTCCATCCATAACCGGGAGACGCATGGTCCCCAGTCCCAGTGCGGAAAGCTTTAAATCCTGAAAATCTCTGTAAATCATCGTATCAGTCCCTCTTTTCTTTAAATGCATGATCTCTGATTAACATTATAATGCCTGAACAACCTCATGTCTAATGCCCGCAGGTCATGCAAAGATATGCATTTCAGCTATAGTTCAATAACAAACTGGTCTTTCTCAGGATAATCTACAACCGTGCAGTCGTTGGCATAGGTGCACTCCGGCAGGATGATCATCGCCTGCAGCTCGTCCGCGTGGACCGGGAGCGGCGCCAGATGCCAGATCGCAGAATTGATCTTCACCAGCGTGCCCTTCGGTACGATAAACGCCTTCGTCAGCTCCGGCACCGGCGTGCCTGCGGATGCCGGCGCCACATGGATGATCATGTCGTCATTAAGCGGAAGGATCATCTCCGGCGTGGTCGTATGATACTCCGCCTGGGTGATCTTCATCACATCCGGCTTCTTCACCAGGATCGGGGAAAACGCCGCCCTGGACACATAAGACTCGGTCATCCGGTCCGGGAAAAAGCGGTGGATCTCACCGTTTAATGAATACCCGGAAGGCCCGGTCATGCTGTAAAATGTACCGTAAGGCGCGTAAGCCTCACAGGTGATCGGTTCTGCTTTGATCGTTCTCATTGTCATCTCTCCTTTACCTTCTAAAACTTCATTCATAATAATTCTGATTACTGTACTCTGCCCATTTCAAATACTAATCTCAGTCATATGCAATCCTCACTTTCTCAATGGGCACCAGAAATGAATCCGCATCAAAATACAGGTTTTTCAAAACAGGAATTAAATCGATATACTCTTCCTCTTCTTCATCTCTGTGTTTGTACTTTGCCATTACCACCAGATACCCATGATCCCACTCTTTGATTTTTGTATATTTTTCAAGCGAATATGGTGCTTTAAAACGTATTACATGATCATTAAACCGGAAAATCGTGTACTCGTTTTTATTACTTAGTATAGCCTCTTTATTACCATCCATAACTCCCACCATCCTCTTAATAAAGTATACCATACTGCATCCGTCGTAGCATTATATTTTTCTGATCCCAGCCTCATTTTTCGCATTCAAAAAGCCGGCAGACCATCCATCCGCCGGCTCCCGTATATTTCAGAAGTACATTTTCACTTTTATTTTACCTGTGTGAGCACGCCTGCATCCATCTCGCAGATGGTATCGCACAGATACTCGATCTCCATCATGTTGTGCGCCGCGATCAGGATCGTCCGCCCTCTGCTGCGCAGTTCATCCAGCAGATCGCATACATCCTGTGCGCCCCGCTTGTCCAGTCCGTTGAAAGGCTCATCGAGCACAAGCAGCCTGGGGTCTTCCATGATCGCCTGGGCAATCCCCAGCCGCTCCCGCATCCCGAGGGAATACTGACCCGCCTTCTTCTTTGAGAACGGATCCAGTCCCACCCGGGCCATGCTCTCCCGGATCTGCTCATCGCTCACCCGGTTCCGGATCGCCGCCAGCCGCTTCAGATTGGCAAAACCGCTGACATGGGGCAGGAATCCCGGGCTTTCGATGATCATGCCCAAAGACTGTGGAAAGTCCCCGTCCTTTCCGATCCGGCGGCCCTGCACGATGACCGCCCCGGAATCCGGCCGGAGAAACCCGCAGATGCACTTGAACATGACCGTCTTGCCCGAGCCGTTAAAGCCCATGATCCCGTGGATCTTACCCTGCTCAAAGGAATGCGTGATCCCTTTGAGCACCCGTTCTTTCCGGAAGGATTTCGTCACATTGCTGAGTTTCACTTCACTCTTCATCCTTCTCACTCCTCCACCTGAATAAATGTAAAATTATAGTTCCGCATCCGGACGCCCGACAGGATCAGAAGCCCTGCCGTCAGCATCAGAAAAATCATGACGCTGACGCTGATCTCAGGCAGGTAGTCATATCCGAAATCATGCATCGGAAATGTGGCGTGCCGAAGCGGTGACAGCCACCCGCACAGCACGTTTGCCCGGTAGACCAGCGTAGCCGGGATATCGAAAATCTTCTGGAGCAGTTCCGGGTTCAGCAGATAGCCGTACAGATTGACGAGCAGCGCCCCGATGACGCCCGCCGCGTTCCCTGCCGTCAGATTGAGGAACAGCATCAGGGACGCGATAAAAAGGGAATACAGGAGCATCAGCAGGAACACCATCCATGCGCAGGCATATGGCGTGGACATTTCCATGGTCTTCAGGGACACCGGCACCGCGCCGGTCCCTTCTCCGCTGTACGCGAACGCCGCCGACGTCTCGCTCCACACATTGCCGGTGTAGGCCCACGGCATGGCGATCAGCGATTCTGCGGTCAGCAGGAACAGATCATACACCATCACCGCAAGCGCCACATACACCATCTGGCCGGCCAGCCAGATCCCCCGCGTCGTGCGCACCAGACGGTAGGGCGCCGCCTGATCGATAAAAGGCATGTCTGCGAAAAGCACCAGCAGGAGCAGCGTGGATAAAAGTACGGACTCCCCATCCCCGAAGGTCCAGATAAAGGGCTCGAAGATCTGGATCGACGCGTCATAGGTCTGCGCCCGCGTGAGCATCTGGTCCGAGAGCATCAGGCAGAGCACCAGCCCCAGGGCGAAGGTCAGCCAGATCCTTGCATTCCTGTGCCAGCCGGAGAAATTCTGACCAGCGATCAGGCCTATTTTCCGGATCATCCCGTCAGCCTCCTTTCTGTCAGCTTCATAAGAAGCAGTCCCGCTGCAGCAATGAGAAAGATCAGTATCCCCACACAGACGCCCGCTCCGAAATACGACGGATACGCCCACTGCCGCGGACTTAAAATGTAGAATTTGTCATAGTACCGTTCCTGAAACACCGTCAGGACATAATACAGGATAAACGGCACCGCATAGCCCAGATAATGATTTCTCGTAAGCACCGCCGCCGCACTTCCTGCAAGGGCCCAGAGCGCTCCGTTCAGGAAGCCGCACAGAAAACCGCACAGGACAGCCGGGAGCAGCGGGAGGAATCCCTGAAGCTCCTGTCCGCTCAGATCCGGGATGCCCGCACACCAGGGAACAATCACAGCCAGGGCAGCCGCAAACGCGGCCGCAGCCGTCAGTCCGCCGGAAAGCGCCGCCCCCAGGATCTTCCCGGCCAGATAGTTCTTTTTTCCCGCTCTCGATACGAGAAAGACCGCGTACCGGCTCTTCAGCTCCTCCTGCACATCCCCCGCCGCCCCGAGGGGTACAAAGAGCGGAAGGAAAAGCAGCGTCCGCTCAGAGGAAACACCGTAAATAAATACAGCCATCCACGCCGGACCTTCCACCGAGCCGCCGGACTCAGTGAGGAATGCCCGGTACGGATGCGCCACAGCCAGAACCGCAGCGAAAATCAGAACGATCCCGCAGAATAATCTCCGGTTGAGCAAAGATACTTTCAGTTCCGACATCTTCATACGATCACCTCAGTTCTCCACCCCGCCGCCGTCTATGGCGCTGAATGTAAAATATACCCAGCCGGTCATTTCAATTTCATCGCTTCCGGTCAGTTCCGGAGCGCTTTGACCGCTTTTCAGTTCCAGAAACCACGCCGGCACTGCCCATGCGTGATCCGGGTTCTCATAAGCGGTCAGATACGTATATCCAAAAGTAAGGTCCTCAACTTCATACATAAACCGCGATTCACTGTCCGCCGGCTGTGATCCCGGAAACTGATAGGAAACATACTCCGTCATACGGTCCTTCATTTTGTCAAAGGGCAGGATCTTCACATTCTCTGCCACGGTCGAAACGGCTTCACTCATTCCTGTCCAGGCAAAGTACTTTACCCCGCTTTCCGTCACTGCAATTTCCACTGTTTCAACCTTGAACGCCGGAGCATATGCCTCCTCCCGGACGCCTGATATGTAGCCGTTCGTTCTTCCGCCGTATGTAAAGTTGACCCCCAGCCCTCCGACTTCGTTAAGAAATGTATAGACATATCCGGCTTCCGCCTCGTCAAGGTCCGCCTGCCAGAGGCTGTCCTGACCGGTATTTCCCACATCATCCGGATAGGTGCCGGACGGGAACCAGAGAACCGGCTCCGCGTAAGCATAAACCTTATCGGTGAGCCCAAGATCCGCAAGAACAGACTCCGCCTGTTTTTTTCCTTCTTCCGGATCGATATTTTCATCCGTCATCCTGGCTGTGCATGCATCCAGCAGTTTCTCCCACTGGCGGTCTGTTTCTGACACATCCTTATACTCCACGTGCATGCCTTTATCCATATCAATATCATTTTTCTGATAAAGCAGAGTGTCTCCGTCCATCCATTCGAATTTACCGGTAAGTCCGGTATCCGCATCGTAATTTCTTGCCTCAATGCTGCTGCTTCTCTGTTCCCCGACATCTGCGGAAAAGAAGAGCGGCATCGCATCCGTTTCCGGCGAAATGGATCTGGACCTTTCCATCGCTTCATCGGCTCCCGGATCCGGCTGTCTGGGACCAAATGTAACCTCTGCCTTTTCCGGCGTCTGATCCGCTGTCTCCGGTGCGGCGGCCAGTCCTTTTTCCAGCCATTCCTTTTTCATGCCAAATGCCGTGTCTATCGTATAGACTGCATAGATGCCTTCTGCATTGTTCATCCGGTCCAGCTTGTCCTGAAACACATCCTTTGTAGTCGGCACCGGTTTATACAGTTCCTGTCCGTCTGCGAAATATTCCGCCAGCTTCTCCAGTTCGTCCTGCGTCATAGACCGCTGCGCCATCTCGATCACCGGCAGGTTTCCTGTCTCAATGGATTCAAGCTCCACATCCGCCTCAAAGATCCAGCGGTCCTTGCTCCACTTCTCCGTCTGCTGCCACTTATCCGGCAGTTCGATGATCTGCGTCTTCCCGTCCGCAAGCGGCTGGATGACCGCATCCTCCGGCAGTCCCCCGGCGCGGCTCGCCACCGCGCTCTCTTCCGGCGTCTCCCGGCAGCCTGCCAGCACAGCCACAGATAAGGTCACTATAAGCGTTATCGCTGCACGGCATCCTCTTCTTCCTGTCATCCTGTCCACGCCCCTTTCCAGTTTGCATATCTGCTCCTTATCAGAACAGTTCTTTATGCTGCTATCATATCTTTCCTTATGCATGCACGCAAGAAAGTGGACATGAACAGCATGATCTGTGGCCATCTGTTTCCGGACGCAAAAAACTCCGGCCAGTTCTTCAGGCCGGAGCATTTCCTTCCTACTCAACATCAAAAAAGGTAACCGTCACGGTAAAGGATCTCTCATCTGCATTATAATCGATCACTCCGTCATGGTCCGCCACGATGCGCTCCACGCTTTTCAGCCCGTACCCGTGCCGGGACGGATCTTTTTTTCTGCTTCGGAATCCACGATCCATCCGCTCGGGTATTCCGTCCGTGCTGTTGGCGATTTCAATAAAAAGCATCTGGTTCTGTTGTTCGATCTTCACCAGGATTTCCGCATCCCTCTTTCGTACACGCCCGCAGGCTTCGATGGCATTGTCCAGCAGGTTCCCGAACAGGGAACAGATCTCCCGGTCTGAAAACGGCAGCCCGGACAGGGGCGACGCCTGCAGTTTGAAGGAAAATCCCTGGCTCTGTGCCGTCATACGCTTCTGCCCCAGGATCAGGTCAAGCACAGGGTTCCCGGTATAAACCCAGGCGTCCGCCCGTGCGAAATCCTGCTGCAGCCCGTCAACATATCCGTCAAGGCTTTTATAGTCTTCCTTTCGGATATATTCGCGGATCACCAGATAATGGTTCTTTGCATCGTGCACCAGCTCCCGGTTCTTCTCGACAGCCGCGCTGAGTTCTTTATATTTCTGCTGTTCCATTTCCTCTTTCATGAGGAGGAGATCGTTCTCCCGCCGGATATTCCGGTTCTTAAAGAACAGCATACCCGCCGCTGCCGCCAGGATGACGGAAGTCAAAAGCCCGAGGAAGCTGTTCCTGAGTGCGGACGTGACTGCCGGAATGCCTGCTGATGAATAGGTGAAGCCGTATTCCAGAAAATTCTGATATTCCAGAACAAGCGCGCAGAGCACTGCCCCCACGATGAGCAAAAGCATCCGGTATTCATCGATCTGTCTGCGGATATCCGAACGCCGGATCCGCCGCGCCACCGGGATGAGCAGGCAGAGGATCACGAGACGGAGCACACAGAATGCTTCATTCACATGTCCGCCCATAGCCACATAGATATCCGGCTGCCCGCTGCCTGAATAGAGCAGAGACAGCAAAAAAACAGCCATATACACAAGAAGCATAATAAAGCCGCTGTAAGTCATGGCAAGCCCGGCACTGAGCAGCAGATTTCTCCGGCATGCGATCCATGTACCGATGATCAGCACCAGAAGCCCGTACAGAAACGCCTGCGCACTGAATACAGATCCGATCCGGTATTTCATGCAGATCATCCCCGCCATGACCGCAAACAGGACCCCGCAGAGCAGCTTTTCTCTCCGTCCCGTATTTCTCAGATCCGGCAGGATGCCAGTAACGAGGTAAATGTAAAGTCCGGTCTCTGCAAGTTCCAGGGCGATCCACACCGGGAGCGAACCGGCAATCCATATGAGTTCCCGCATCGTACCCGTCATGACCGTCGTCCTCCCCAGCATCGGCTGATCTCCTGCTTCACTTTAGGCAGTCTCGCCCGGCTTACCTGAACTTCATACCCTTTTTCCAGATAGAGCGTGTCGCCGCTGATCCTGCGGATCCGCTTCATATTTACCACGTATCCGCGCTCCACCGGCACGAAGATCCCCGGATCCAGTTCTTTTAAGACTGACTCCATGGAAATCCGCTCCCGCCGGATCCCGTCGTCTGTTACATAATTTACATACTTCGCGCCTTTGGATTTATACAGATAAATGATATCCCTGTACGGGATCTTCACCTTCTCCGCACCGCTCCCCACGATCCGGTACTCCTGTTCCTGATCCGCGATCTTCCTTGCCAGATCCCGGATCACGCCCGGCAGACGGGTTTCCAGATCCTGCTTCAGAATGTACTGATAAGCCTCGATCCGGTAACTCTCCGCCGCATATTGCTCATAGGATGTAATGAAAATAATATACATTCCCGGATTGTCCCGGCGGATCTTCCTGCCCAGCTCCATTCCGTCCATCCCCGCCATCTGGATATCCGCCAGCAGGATGTCAGACGGCACGTCCGTCCCGGGCGCACCTAGGAATCTTTCCCCGTCCGGATATGTCCGGATTTCGGCCTCCACCGGTTCTGTGGCCAGCGTCTCACTGACCAGAGCGGATATCTTTTCACGGATTATCTCTTCATCGTCTACAATACTGATCCTGATCATCTATATGGAACTCCTTTACGCAGAGTATCTATTTTATATCCAGTTCAATCGGTTCATCCAGATGCTCTGATACATATTTCCCGTTTTTCTTTCTCTGCCGTACGCACTCCGTCAGCAGGTACTCAATCTGCCCGTTGACGGAGCGGAAATCATCCTCTGCCCAGGCTGCGATGGCATCGTACAGCTTCGCAGAAAGCCTTAACGGGATCTGTTTCTTTTTCTGTTCTGCCATTTCTTTTCGTTCTTCCCGTCACATTTCCGGCGCCTAGTACAGGCTTCCGGAATTGACAACCGGCTGCGGCGCCCGGTCGCCGCAGAGTACGACGAGCAGATTTGACACCATGGCAGCCTTGCGTTCCTCATCCAGTTCCACCACGCCGTTCTGGTTCAGGCGTTCCAGCGCCATCTCCACCATGCCGACTGCGCCGTCCACGATCATCTTCCGCGCGTCGATCACGGCTGACGCCTGCTGCCGCTGCAGCATCACTGCAGCGATCTCCGGAGCATACGCAAGATAAGTGATCCTTGCCTCGATCACTTCCAGTCCTGCTTCTTCCACCCGTTTCTGGATCTCATCCCGGATGCGCGCCGCCACGACTTCACTGGAACCGCGCAGGCTCCCCTCATCGGCGATGCCGTCGCCGGTCGTATCCACGTTCGGCGCCACGTCGTAAGGGTAAATGCGGACGATGTTGCGGAGTGCCGTATCGCACTGCAGGGAAAGGTATTCTTTATAGTTGTCTACGTTAAATACCGCCTTCGCCGTATCCACTACCCGCCACATGACCGCGATCCCGATCTCCACCGGATTGCCCAGACAGTCGTTGATCTTCTGACGGTTGTTGTTGAGCGTCATAATCTTCAGCGAGATCTTCTTGCCGGACAGGTCCAGTTCCGTCTTGCTGCCGCCGAAGGCCAGGGCAAGCGCAGACTTTGTTCCGCTGCCGTTGTCCACATCCCCACTCTGATGCAGGTGCGTGGACGCCGCCGGATTCACGCTGGATGAGAACGGATTAACAAAATAGAACCCCTCATTCTTGAGTGTTCCCGTATAGTTTCCGAACAGTGTCATAACCAGTGCTTCCTGTGGCTTTAAGATTCGAAGCCCACAGTACGGGATCCAGCCGATGCACAGCCAGATAATGCTCACGACCAGAAGCGCCGGACCGTATCCGTCTGAAATCATCATACCGCCGAAAACACATCCGGCAACCGCCGCAATGTACAGAAGCGACGTGACAACGAGTACGATCATACCGTTTTTCTTATTCTGTAATACTTTTTCCTCCATGATGTATCCTCCTTACATTGTGTGTTATTTCTATTTGATATCATTATGATATCAAATATGCGATCAATTGTAAAGAGAATTCTCTCATTCTGTTCCAACAGATTCATCCGGCGCATATTCCAGAATGTCTCCCGGCTGGCATTTCAGCTCCCGGCAGATCGCATCCAGGGTGCTGAACCGTATGGCCCGCACTTTTCCCGTTTTCAGATAAGAAAGATTTACATTTGATATTCCCACTCTGGCGGCCAGGTCATTGAGCTTCATCTTCCGGTCCGCCAGAACCCTGTCAAGTCTTATAACAATCATAGCGTGTGATCCACCTCATCCTGCAGTCTGATCCCGTAATGGATAATGTAGGCAGCCACCAGAAATGCGATGCCCGGGAACAGCCGGTTCAGCATGTCGCTTCCGGTCGAGATCGTGATCCGGCTTGCGGCTGACTGATTTGCCAGCCCGCAGACCAGGAGCTTAATGAACGGTACAAATAATGCAGAAAAAATCTGCAGCAGGCCGTAATAAAGAATATACGCCGCATTCTGATCCGTAAAGATCTGCTCCTTATTTACATTGGTAAACACACGGCTCAGAAACCAGTACGCAAGGATCATCGGAACGATATTAAGCACCGAGATCGCATAAAGCGCAGCTTTTGTAGGAAATTCGATCTGGTCCTCTGCATTTGCATCAATAAATATGTCATCCGTCCCGTACACCGTCATGTACCGGGTGGATCCGCCGTCCTGATCCGCAAGGATCGCATCTTCATAAACTCCTGTACTTGTATGCAGCCGGAAGCTCTGCCTTCCCATGAGGCTGAATATGAGACACAGGATACCGAAAGCGATCACAAAGAAACAGACCACCCTCATAACATACGCAGCGCCTCTGGCAACATGTGCATTCATCAGTCTGGTAAAAATCTTCATCTCTGCTCCTCCTCTCTGAGCTATATGTCGCGAAGTCCTTTCTTTGTCTATATTCTATCAGATCGATTAATGTACAGCAATAAGTTTTTAATGTTTATCATTAATTTCCAGAAAAAAATTTAAGGCTCCTGCTGACTTTTTACATCAACAGAAGCCTTTGATTTTACGTTATATCTCAGAACTTGCCGGCCTTTGCTGCTTCTTCAATCGAAACTGCAACTGCAACTGTCATACCAACCATCGGGTTGTTTCCTGCGCCGATCAGACCCATCATCTCAACGTGAGCCGGTACGGAAGAGGAACCTGCGAACTGTGCATCAGAGTGCATACGTCCCATTGTATCTGTCATACCATAGGAAGCCGGTCCTGCTGCCATGTTATCCGGGTGGAGCGTACGTCCTGTGCCGCCGCCGGATGCAACCGAGAAGTATTTCTTTCCTGCATCAACACATTCTTTCTTGTATGTGCCTGCTACCGGATGCTGGAAACGTGTCGGGTTTGTTGAGTTACCGGTGATGGATACGTCAACGCCCTCTTTCCACATGATGGCAACGCCTTCACGTACATCGTTTGCGCCGTAGCAGTTTACTTTGGAGCGGAGTCCGTCAGAGTATGCTGTACGGGATACTTCTTTGAGCTCGCCTGTGAAGTAGTCGTACTCGGTCTGTACGTATGTGAATCCGTTGATTCTGGAGATGATCTTCGCTGCGTCTTTTCCAAGACCGTTCAGGATGACACGGAGCGGTTTTTTACGGACTTTGTTCGCTTTCTCTGCGATACCGATCGCGCCCTCTGCTGCTGCGAAGGACTCGTGTCCTGCAAGGAATGCGAAGCAGTCTGTCTCTTCCTCAAGAAGCATCTTTCCAAGGTTTCCGTGTCCGAGACCAACCTTACGCTGATCTGCTACAGAACCCGGGATACAGAAAGCCTGAAGGCCTTCGCCGATGGCTGCTGCTGCGTCTGCCGCATTTCTGCAGCCTTTCTTGATCGCGATCGCTGCGCCTGTGATGTAAGCCCAGCATGCATTCTCAAAACAGATCGGCTGGATGCCCTTGATCTGATTGTAAACGTCCAGTCCGGCATCTTTTGTGATCTTCTCTGCCTCTTCCAGGGAAGCAATACCGTAGCTGTTTAAAACTTCATTGATTTTATCAATTCTTCTTTCATATGATTCAAATAAAGCCATTTATATATCCTCCTGATTTATTTACCTTAGTAGCGTGTGTGATTACTCTTTACGCGGATCGATGATCTTCACTGCGTCAGCCACACGGCCGTACTGTCCTTTTGCTTTCTCCCATGCATCGTTCGGAGTATCGCCGTTCTTTACGAAATCAGTGAATTTCCCGAGGTTTACGAACTGGTATCCGATGATCTCATCGTTGTCATCCAGTGCGATGCCTGTTACATAACCCTCTGCCATCTCAAGGTAACGAGGACCTTTTGCAAGTGTTCCGTACATTGTACCAACCTGGGAACGGAGTCCTTTTCCAAGGTCTTCCAGACCTGCACCGATCGCAAGTCCGTCCTCGGAGAACGCGCTCTGTGTTCTTCCGTAAACGATCTGCAGGAACAGCTCTCTCATTGCGGTGTTGATCGCATCACATACAAGGTCTGTATTGAGTGCCTCAAGGATCGTCTTACCCGGAAGGATCTCTGATGCCATCGCTGCGGAATGCGTCATTCCTGAACATCCGAGTGTCTCTACCAGTGCTTCCTGGATCACTCCTTCTTTAACATTCAGAGTCAGTTTACATGCTCCCTGCTGAGGTGCACACCAGCCTACGCCGTGTGTGAAGCCGGAGATATCTTTGATCTCTTTCGCCTGTACCCATTTCGCCTCTTCCGGGATCGGAGCCGGTCCGTGATTCGCGCCCTGAGCTACCGGACACATCATCTCTACTTCATGTGAATAAATCATGTTAAAACTCCTTTCAATATGTATGATTTTCTTCGCATATGACACAGATCTCCCGCCCTCTTGCACGGTTCGTATTCATCTGCCCCATATATGGTCTTATTTTCTCATAATTTGCACCATTCGTCAATCACACGCCGACATATTTTTCACAAAATCATGTCAGCTGATCTCTGAGCATGGTCAGGGCCGTCTCCACCGTCCGGAGCCGGTTTTCCATACGCGTCCCGTTAAAACGGCACTCTTTCACCACCGTCCGGCCGTTCAGGCAGCATCCGATGTAGACCAGTCCCACCGGCTTCTCCTCTGTTCCGCCGCCCGGCCCTGCGATCCCCGTGGCGCTTAACGCCGCATCCGCCCCTGCCGCGCGCGCCGCGCCTTCGGCCATCTCCCGTGCCGTCCGGGCGCTGACTGCGCCGTACCGTTCCAGGGTTTCATGGGATACATGCACCAGCCGTTCCTTTGCCTCATTTGAATACGTGACATAGCCCTCGTTCAGCACATCCGAGGCCCCGGCCGCATTTACAATAGTTCCGGCGATCAGCCCGCCTGTGCAGGATTCCGCGGTCGTAACCGTCAGGTGCCTCCGGGCAAGAAGCTCTACCACTTCCTCTTCCAGTGTTTTCGCCGGTTCCATCACATACCTCCGTGCGTCAGAACCTGACGGTTCTTCACAACATAATCAATCAGGGAAATGACCGTGAGGGCCAGGGCAATCCACACCAGGATCTGGCCGATCAGGTCAAATACGCCGCCCAGGTCCGCGATCAGAACGATAATCATGACCATCTGGAACACCGTCTTGAATTTGCCCCAGTAGCTGGCCGCAATGACGATCCCACTGTCGGACGCAACAAGGCGGAATCCGCTGATGATGAATTCGCGGGCGATGATGACGATCACGATGGCCGTGTTCAGCCTGCCCGAAGGGATCAGACAGATCATGGCCGAGCAGACAAGGAGCTTGTCCGCCAAAGGATCCATAAATTTCCCGAAATTCGTAATCAGATTATATTTCCGTGCGATCTTTCCGTCCAGCATATCCGTCAGGCTGGCAACGATAAAGATTGCCAGGGCGATCCATTTATTTGCCGCGCCGCCCGCATCCGTCAGCATAAAGAATACAAAAAACGGAACCATGACCACACGCAGCACCGTCAGTTTATTTGGTAAATTCATAGCAATTCTCCTATCAGATCATAATCCAGAGCCCCGGTTACTTTCACCCGTGCAAAATCCCCGGACACCAGTTCCTCATCCGTGTTAATAAAGATCAGCCCGTCCACGTTCGGGGCGTCCTTGTAGGTGCGGCCCACATAGGCGTTCTCGTCGGCCACTTTCCCCTCGATCATAACCAGTACTTCCCGGCCCTTCATATCCTCCGCCGCGTCAAACGCGATCTCCTGCTGCAGTTCCATCAGCTCCGCCTGCCGCTCTTCCTTCACCTCTTCAGCGATCTGGTCCGGCATCGCCGCTGCCGGCGTGCCCTCTTCCGGCGAATAGGTAAAGACGCCCAGGCGGTCGAATTCCATCTCATCCACGAACTGCATCAGTTCTTCATGCTGCGCCTGTGTCTCTCCCGGGAATCCGGTAATCAGCGTGGTCCGAAGGCAGATGTCCGGAATCTCCTTCCGGAGCCGGCCCACGATATCGATCAGTTCCTGTTTTGACGTCCGCCTTCCCATCCGTTTCAGAATCCCGTCGCTTGCATGCTGGATCGGGATATCCAGGTAATGGCAGATCTTCGGCTCTTCCTTCATGACCCGTATAAGATCGTCCGTGATCTCCTCCGGGTAGCAGTAGAGGATGCGGATCCAGCGGATCCCGCTGATCTCACACAGTTTCTTCAAAAGGATGTGGAGGGATTTCTCCCCGTACAGGTCTTTCCCGTACAGTGTGGTTTCCTGGGCCACCAGGATCAGTTCCTTTACGCCCTGATCCGCCAGTTCCTGCGCCTCTTTAAGCAGACGCTCCATGGGCACGCTCCGGAACCTCCCCCGCAGGCTGGGGATAATGCAGTAGGTGCAGTGCTTGTCGCATCCTTCCGCGATCTTCAGATAGGCATAATGCCCGCCTGTCGTCACCAGCCGTTTTGTCTCCGGCAGTGGCAGGGCGTCCGGGTCTGCAAGCATCACGCCGCGCTCGCCCGACAGAGCTGCATCCACTGCGTCCAGAATCCGGTCAAAAGCCGTTGTGCCAAGCACCTCGTCCACCTCCGGGATCTCATCCAGGATCTCCTGCCGGTACCGCTGGGCCAGGCAGCCGGTCACAATCAGCGCCTTCGCCTGCCCGCTCTTCCGGTACTCCGCCATATCCAGAATATTCTGGATGCTCTCCTCCATGGCGTCGTGGATGAAGCAGCAGGTGTTGATGACGATCACCTCGGCCTCTGCCTCATCATCCGTCATCTCATAGCCTCTCGATGCCAGAAGCCCCAGCATGGATTCGGTATCCGCCAGATTCTTGTCGCATCCGAGGGAAACAAACAGTATTTTCATATACAACCTCCGGTTTTATGATTATCATGTCTTTGATTTTACCTGTAAAAAAGGCAGATACCACATGTGCATCTGCCTGTCCGGATCTATTCTTCTTCCTCTGCGTTTTCGGCAAGAATCTTCAGTTTTCCCTGATTCAGCTCGTCTACCGCGATGGAAAGCGGTTTCTCGCCGTCCTTTGCGGGAACCAGCGGAAGATCGCCGGCGATGAGCTGTCTTGCACGTTTTGCAGTTGCCATAACGATGGAGTAACGGCTGTTGACTACCTTTGTATCGCCCTCCTCCACATCACTGTTTACAACTTTCATCAAATCTGTATAAGACGGGTGCAGCATAGTTTATTCTTCTCCTTTCAGTCTCTCAAGATCTTCTTTAATTCTTTTCACAAATTCACGGTTTCTGGAAGTCCGCCGGTGCTCGCCCTGGATGATTGCATGCATCTCACATACGCACTCGTCCAGACTGTCATTGACGATCAGATAATCATAGTTCTCCATGCCTTCCGCCTCCTCGCAGGCGCGGTCCATGCGGGACTTGATCACATCCATCGTCTCTGTGCCTCTTCCAACCAGCCGCCGTCTCAGTTCATCCGCATCCGGCGGTGTGACGAACAGGAGCAGTGCATCGGGAAACATTTTCTTAATGTTCAGGGCGCCCTGGATCTCGATCTCCAGGATCACGTCCTTTCCTTCTTCCAGTTTTTCTTCCACATATGCACGCGGCGTACCGTAGTAATTTTCCACGTACTTAGCATACTCTATCAGTTCGTCTTTGGCAATCATTTTTTCAAATTCATCCCTGGACAGGAAGAAATATTCCCGGCCATGGACCTCCCCTTCCCGGGGCCTGCGGGTCGTTGCCGACACAGACAGTGCATACCGGTCCTCATAGCGCTCAAGCAGTTCTTTCATGAGCGTTCCCTTGCCCGAACCGGAAAATCCGGAAACAACGATCAGGATTCCTCTTTCTTTCATCTCCATCCCCCTATTCAATGTTCTGGATCTGCTCGCGGATCTTCTCGATCTCTGTCTTCAGGCTGATCGCATAATCAGAGACCTCGATATCATTCGCCTTGGACAGGATCGTATTGGCCTCGCGGTTCATTTCCTGGGCGATAAAATCCAGCTTTCTTCCGATCTCATCCTTCTCATCCAGCGTATTTCGCATATGGCTGATATGACTCTTTAAGCGGACTACTTCCTCATCCGTACAGATCTTGTCTGCAAACAGGATCACCTCGGCGGCGATCCGACTCTCCTCGATCTGAGTGTCGGCCAGGAGTTCCTTCATCTTTTCCTCCAGTTTCGCCCGGTATTCCGAGACGATCTGAGGGGAACGCTCCTCGATGTACGCCGTCAGTTTGCTTAACCGGTCCAGTTTGGCAAGAATGTCGCGCTTCAGGTTCTCACCCTCGGTCTGCCTGGTCCGGACAAACTGGCTAAAAGCCCCTTCCAGCGTTTCTTTCAGGCCGTTCCACAGTTCCTCTTCATCCTCACTCTGCTCTTCCATTGTAAAGACTTCCGGATATCTGGAAAGAGTGGAAACACGGATATCATTTTCCAGGCCGAACTCCTCTTCCATCTGTTTTAAATATTTCAGATATTCGCCCGCCAGGACTGCATTGTACTTTACGGCCACCTGTGCCTGCGACAGATCTTCATAAGTAATGAAAATGTCGACTTTCCCTCTGTTGGCATAGGATTTCAGAAGATTCCGGATCGCCGTCTCGAAGAAATTCAGCTTCTTCGGCATCCGGATATTCACATCCAGATACCGGTGATTCACGCTTTTCAGTTCCACGGTAAATTTTCTGGAGTCTTTCTGCACCTCGCAGCGCCCGAAACCGGTCATGCTCTTGATCATCTCAAACCATCCTCTGTATTTACATATTCTCCGCCTGTCCCCCTGTCAGGCCGGAGTTTTTTTATTCCGGGACATATCCCACATTTGATATATTATACTCTCTGGCACGGCAATGGTCAATATAAAAAGGCTTTCACGGGCCGTCCGGATATGGTATACTTGCTCTTGTCAACATACAGAAAGGACCGGATAACTATGGCTTTTGACGGCATTGTCGTGGCAGACCTTGTCCACGAATTCAGAAATGAACTGATCGGGGGACGCATCGCCAGGATCGCGCAGCCCGAGACAGATGAACTGCTTCTTACAATAAAAACAAACGACGGACAGCGGCGGCTCCTCATAAGCGCGGATGCGTCCCTTCCGCTTATCTATCTGACAGACGCAAACAAACCTGCGCCCATGACCGCGCCGAACTTCTGCATGCTCCTGCGCAAACACATCGGCGGCGGACGAATCATCGATATCCGGCAGCCGAAACTGGAACGGATCATCCACTTTACAATCGAACATCTGGACGAACTGGGCGATCTGTGCCGCAAAGAACTGATTGTTGAGATCATGGGCAAGCACAGCAACATTATCTTCTGCACATCGGACGGAAAGATCATCGACAGCATCAAACACGTCTCCGCCCAGATGAGCTCCGTGCGTGAGGTGCTGCCCGGCCGCGAATACTTTATCCCGGATACCATGCACAAGGCCGATCCGCTCACCGTCGATGCGGATACGTTCACAGGCCTCCTGAAAGAAAAGCCCATGCCAGTTTCCAAAGCAGTCTACACAAGCTTCACCGGCATCAGCCCGGTCACGGCCGAGGAGATCTGCCACCTGGCCGGTCTGGACTCCGCGCTCCCGGCAAAAGAATATTCTGAAGACGTCCTGTTCCATCTTTATACGCAGTTTACGATCTATCTTTCTGCCATTAAAGAAGGACGGTTTACACCCGCCATTTATTATGACGGCCGGGAGCCGAAAGAATTCGCGGCGCTGCCGCTGACCCATTTTGACGGGTACGAGTGCCGGGAATACACTTCCATCTCGGAAGTATTAAGCACCTTTTACTCCACCCGCAGCCTGCTGACGCGCATCCGTCAGAAATCCGCGGACCTCCGGCACATCGTCCAGACGGCGCTGGAGCGGAACCGCAAGAAATACGACCTCCAGCTGCGGCAGCTGAAAGACACGGAAAACCGGGAGAAATTCCGGATCTACGGGGAACTGATCAATACCTACGGTTACAACGTGGAAGAAGGCGCCAGAAAACTGGACGCCCTCAACTACTATACAAATGAGATGGTCTCCATCCCCCTTGACCCGACAAAGACGCCGCAGGAGAACGCCCAGCGGTACTTTGCGAAATACAACAAACAGAAACGGACCTTCGAAGCGCTCTCGGAACTGAGCAAAGAAACACTGGAGGACATCAACTACCTGGAATCAGTCCAGACCGCGCTCGATATCGCCCTTACCGAGGAAGACCTGGCACAGATCCGGGAGGAGCTGGCAGGCGCCGGATACATCCGCCGCCGGTTCACCAAAAAGAAAATCCGGATCAAAAACGAGCCGCTCCACTATATCTCCAGCGACGGCTATCATATCTACGTTGGGAAGAACAACCTGCAGAATGAAGAGCTCACCTTCCATTTTGCATCCGGAAACGACTGGTGGTTCCACGCCAAACAGGCGCCCGGCTCCCATGTGATTGTAAAGTCAAACGGAGACGAGCTCCCCGACCGGACCTTCGAAGAAGCCGGCCGACTGGCCGCCTACTACTCCAGCATGCGCGGGAGCGACAAAGTCGAGATCGACTACGTCCAGAAAAAACATGTGAAGAAGCCGAACGGCGCCAGACCGGGGTTCGTCGTGTACTATACGAATTACTCGCTGGTCATCGACAGTGATATAAGCGGGATAACTTCCTGTTTATCTAACTGAGTGTCAAAGCACAGCACTGAATACTGCAAAAGAATTTTATCAGAATGCGGATTCACGGAATAAGGGATAAAACCTTCCCGTTTCCGGTTCCGCAGCCTAATGAAAAGTTAAAAACCGGATCATTGACAAAAAACAGAGCCGCAGATGAGGAACTCACTAACGTTCAGACAGCCTCATCTGCGGCTCTAAAGTCAATTTTCCGGTTTTTACTTT
>DWUU01000043.1 GCA_019120575.1 Candidatus Mediterraneibacter quadrami | reverse complement strand
CCCATCTGTATTATCAGGGGCTTCTGCATCATCTTTCCCGTCCGCTTTATCCGAAACTACTACATCGGCTGCATCAGAATCATCAGATACTCCTGTATCTGTGTCTTCAGCCGAAACATCAGCAGATTCAGACGTTTGAGTTTTTTCTGCCACTTCCTTCTGTTGTACCTCTGATACGGCAGCAAAATCATCCTTCACTTCTGTGTTGGTGCTTTCTTCTGCATTAGTATTTTCAATAACCTCTCCTTTTTTGCCACCTTCATCTGCCAAAACTAAAGAAGGAAGGGAAAAAGCAATTACAACCGTCAATGCCAGAGCTTTCATAAACTTTTTCATTTCTGCATTCTCCTTTACAGTATTAATCGGATAAGGAATAACCCTTTCCATACATTATAACACAAAATCAGAAAAAGGGATGGTTAATTTCCCATCCCCAATTTAATATTATTTGTTTTCCAAACATACTTCTACTGATTTAGATATGCTTAACCCATATGTCTCGTCTACTGCCCACCCGTAATCAGAAGCAGGATTTTCTGACTGTCCAAGCCATTCTACATATGGCGATCCTCCTTTAGGAGACACATTAACAAATCTCGGATCAACACACGGATAAGCCAGTCCGTCAATGCCTTCGGAAGATGCATATGCATATAAGTGCTGGATCTGCGCCCGAATACCTTCCCGCACTGTATCGAAGCTTGCGCCTCTCTCTCCTCCTCCTGTAGCGCCAAGTCCCGCGAAATTGTACTGCTCGATTTTTACATCATGTCCATATTTAAGCCAGTTTGTTTCTTTCATCGCCTGAACAAAAGCCACTTCTGCCCTAACACCCTGCTTTTCAGCTTCTTCATAATAAATAGTACAGAAATCTTTTAAAGTCGGCGCATCACTTTCCTCATAAAATTCCGGATACGCAATATTTCCTTTACTATAGTATTCCATCAACTGATCTACTGTTGCCTCGGATTTTCCAATAATAGGCATAAACTGTTCAGGTTCTTTTTGACCATTTTTATTATAATAACTGCCTTTGTACCACTCAGACTTGACCATTGCGCCGGAACCAGTTTTAAAGAAATAGTAATGACCGCTTATAACTCTTTCTCCATATACCATTTTTCCGGTTTTATCATAATAAACCGTTTTTGAGCCTAAATCAACAACCCCTGTCTGCATCGCCCCATTTCCAGGCTTAAAATAATACCAGTGCCCGTTAATTTTCTGCTCACCATACTGCATCTGACCATTTGAGGCATAATACACCATCTTTGTTCCCAAATCTATCAGCCCGGTCTGCATCGCTCCACTGCCTGGCTTAAAATAATACCAGTGCCCATTTATTTTCTGCTCACCATACTGCATCTGACCATTCGAGGAATAATATACCATCTTTGTTCCCAGATCCATCAGCCCGATCTGCATCGCTCCATTTCCAGGCTTAAAGTAATACCAATAACCGTTTATTTTCTGCTCACCATACTGCATCCGGCCATTTGAAGCATAATATACCGTCTTTGTTCTCAGATCCACCAGCCCGGTCTGCATCGCTCCATTTCCAGGCTTAAAATAATACCAATAACCGTTTATTTTCTGCTCACCATACTGCATCTGACCATTTGAGGCATAATATACCGTCTTTGTTCCCAGATCAACCAACCCGGTCTGCATCGCTCCACTGCCTGGTTTAAAATAATACCATTGTCCGTTTATTTTCTGCTCACCATACTGCATCTGACCGTTTTCATTATAATAGACTTTTTTCCCCGGCAAATCAAATAATCCCGTAACCATCGCACCATCCTTTTCAGGATCAAAATAATACCAGGCATTTCCTATTTTATATTCGCCAGTTACTTTTGCGCCTTTTACATAAAAATATCTATTTCCTGCTGCATCAGTCTTCCACTGCCCCTGGTCAAGCCCCAGATATTTAACGATTCCCTTCGCGTCAGCCACACCCAGCTTCTTCAGTCCGGCCTCTGTCTTCAGGAAACTGTTTACGTCGCTGCTGTTGGTAAGGAATGCATGCTCAATTATGATTCCCGGGATATTGCGCAGCTTGCAGTTTCTATGTACAGAAAAATAATCTGCTGAACTTCCGTCCGCGTACTTTTCGCCCGCTTCAGAATTTCTATAGTAGATTTCTCTCTCCGAAAGTCCCAGTGCAACCAGCTCGTCCATGATCTTCTCTGCAAGCGCCTCGCTCTCTTCCGCAACCTCCGGACGCCAGTTCTTATTCTGAATGATCACTTCCGCCCCTTTCGGAGTGGATGATGTGGATGAGTTGAGGTGGAAGCTGACATAGATCTGCGCTCCCGCATCTGCCGCGGCATTGACACGCTTCTCGATGCATCCGGCTCCGCTCATGTCAAAGGGGCAGTCCGCATCCGTACGTGTCATATAGATCTCCACGCCGTCATACTTTTCCAGTTCTGCTTTGCAGTACTTTGCTATTTTTAATGTAAGAACTTCTTCTTTCAGACCATTTGCACTTGCTCCGGGGCTTCTCGAATCATGGCCCGGATCCAGCGCGATCACAATGTTTCCCGTCCGCGGTTCAACGCTGCGGGAAGCAGCTCTGCTGAATGTGCTGATGCCGGCTGTCTGGATTCCGGCTGTATTAAGTGCATCGGCAATGTCGTCCTGCGCCTCTGTCACTCCGTTTTCGTCAATCGTGACCACGGATGCCTCCACCGCATCCTCTGCGGCCGTCTCTTCATCCATCGGCTGCAGTTCGTCATATCCGTCATATTCCTCGTTCACACCGAATTCGGCCCGGACATCCATGTCCGCCAGATCAACTGTCTCAGCGTCGTCCCCGGCGCCCAGCTGAAGGCTGACCGCCTGATATGTACCGGTATAGGCTTCGCCCGTAAATTCTTTCTCGAAGAGATACAGGCCGTCTTTTTCTTTTGCAAGCGGCCACTCTGTCTGACTGCCGGACTCATCTTCTACTGTAAGCGCGATCTCATCCGTCCCGGAAATCCCCTCATCAAAAGCGACGACGATCCGCTGCGTATCCGGTGTTGTCAGATATGGCTTCTCAATATAAACAAAATCGATCGTCCCGGCTGACACTTCGTCTTTCTGTTCTGCGTCTTCCTGAACCGGTTCTTCTGAGGATTTCTCCTGCACAGATTCATTCTGTGCTCCGTCTTCCCGGTCCGCATCTTCTGCCGCTTCTTCCTGAACCGCTTCTTCTGCCGGTTCTTCCTGAACTGCATCTTCCTGTGCCGTTTCTTCCTGTGCAGGCTCTTCCTGAACAGACTCTTCCTGCGCAGAAGTTTCGTCATCTGCCGCTTCTTTATTGAAAATATTGTTTACGGCAAGTTCTTCCGGCTCTTCGTTCTGTGCCTCATCTGTTTCCTGCGTCTGAACCGGCGGTTCTGTGCTGCCTTCCTCTGCATATACTGCTGCAGCGGGAACACCGCTTACAACCAGTCCGGCCAAAAGCAGGCCTGCAATAATTCTCTTCATCTTTTCTTTCATCTTATACCTTACTTCCTTTCACACTCACCCTGTATTTACTTAAACTCAATACGGCCCGGATATTTATCGAATACGGCTCCGTGAGACGACACAAAATCTTCTCCTTCTTCCAGCAGCCGGATTCCCGTACAGTCATAAGCTTCCAGATATGTATTCACAATGCAGCCGATAATCTCGGTCTCGCCTGTAGTGCCCATGCTGTTGATCCGCTCTGCAGTCGCACGGTTGAAATCCAGATCCATTGTCTGATCGTCATTCAGCTTTATACTGAGCAGCTCACATTCCTCTGTCAGAATACCGCTGTACTTCAGTACATTCCAGATATCGAACTCGTCGCGGATCTCCGCCGCCTTTCCGACAACCACACCGCTCAGATCATCCACGTAGTAAACGGTTACGCTGCGCTGGTCGGCTTCGGTGCTCTGTCCGTCGTCCTGCTCTTCCGTTTCTGTTGCCGATGCATCGCCATTCTGCGAATCATCCGGAACATCATCCTGTACGCCGTCTTCATCCGTCGGTGTTTCATCCGGCTCAGTTGTATCTGTTGTCTCCTGCTTTTCTGTTACTTCAGGATCTTTCGTTTCTCTGCCGCTGCTGCAGCCCGGAATGAGCGCAAGGCTCGTCAGTACTGCCAGACATGCCGCTATGTGCCTTTTTTTCATAACCCTTTTCACTTCCTTATTGCGTAAACATTATTACACTCTAACATTATAATAATAGCAGTGTCATTCCGGGTTTTCAATGAGAAAATATTCCAGATACCATAAAGATACCATAAAATCAAAGTTTTTATGCAAAAAACAGGAAATCTGCTCTTTTCAGAACAGGTTTCCTGTTTATTAAACTCTGTCTAATTCAACGCTTCTCCTTCAGGCAGCGTACCGCCTTCTTCTACGATATTGGTCAGATCAATGATCTCCGCAAGCCGGGTCTCATCCGGATACGATACATACAGCAGCTGGTCCGATGCGGAATAGCAGTAATCTCTTCCGCCTGTACCGGTAAGATCCACAGACTGAATGTACCACTTTGCATTGGTGCTAAGCTGGTCACGGATCAAGGTATTTAACTGAGCCTGTGTCACATTCATCTCCACGTCCTTGCTCACCTGATCCATCAGACTGCCTGCACGAATCAACATAGTGGGCGATATCACTTTCTTCAACAATCCGGTAATCACCGCCTGCTGGTTCCTGCCTCTCTGGTTATCCCCGTCCTCAAGATTATGCCGTTCACGGCTGAATGCCAGCGCCTGCACACCATCAAAATGATTAAGGCCCTTATGCACTTCTACAACATGTCCAGAGTCATTTCCTGTCGTAAATTCATACTCTGAATATACATCTACACCGCCCAGTATATCGACGATATCGATCAGGGAAGTAAAGTTCAGTCTTACAAAGTAATTGATGTCCGTCTCATAGAGGGCGCCCAGTGTTTCCATCGACGTCTCAATGCCGTACACGCCTGCATGAGTCAGCTTGTCAAGCGCGCCCTGCTCTACCTCCGGTCCGTACAGCGGAACAAAGGAATCTCTCGGCGTTGTGATCAGCAGGATCTGATGCGTCGTCGGATTCACAACCGCGATGATATTCACATCGCTCCGGCTGGTCGCGGACACCTCTCCATAAGTGTCGATTCCGCTGATATATACGGTAAACGGCTCTTTGGTCAGTGTATCGTCACTGCCGCCGCCCAGTTTGATCTCTGTCCGGATATCCATCTCGTAGATGATCCTTGTATTGTCTGAAAAGCCTTCTACCGCATCATCCATCAATTCTGTATATGCTTCATTATAGATAATCGCATCTACATTCCCGGCAAAAAGTTCCGCTGCCTGATCCTGTACGGAATCACACTCTGTTACAGTCAGATCGGTTCCCAGTTCTTCCTGAAGTTCCGTCACCGCGGTCTGTATATTGTCTCCGCCCTGGCGGAACTGTACGCCGAAACTGTAATCCGCGGCATCCTCAATGGTTTCCGCATAATCATCCGCCATAACGGCTACCGCCATCTTGTCTACACGCGTATTGCCCCCGGTGATCGCAGCGATCATGTTATTGGTCTCTGCGATATAGTATGTACCTATCAGCAGGACACATGTGATCAGAAAACTGTACACCTTCCCGGAAGTTCCTTTTCTTTTTCTGAGCGCCTGACTCGTGAATGTGATACACCACAGGAACAGAAGTATCAGCGCTGCCATCGCCAGATATTTCACCGGCAGCATATTCAGCATCAGGATCACAATCATCAGGAGAATGCTTGCGATCGCCTGAAACCACAGGAAGAAAGAGCCCGACCGGTTTTTGTTCCGCCGCTGCGCGTATCTCCCTGCCTTATTCTTTCTTCGTCCGGCATCATCAGCCATTCTGGTTCTTTTTGCCATTGTAACTAATCCTTTGCATCCCTATCCTTATCTGTAAAGTACAGAAGGATAAACCCCTTTATCAATCAGATTTTTCACTTCGTTCATTACAGCTTCCCTGTCTTCTTTATAAGTTACGCCAAACCACTGATCATGCGACTTCAGCACTTTTACGTTCAGTTCTCCTTTTCCGAGCAGCTCCCCGATGATCGTTGGAAGGAGATATTCCGCTTTAAGATCTGTGCTTTCCACACCGGAAAGGAACTCATCAAATCCTTTTTCCAGGATATTGAAGAAGTCCGGCGTAAGCCCCCACATATTCATGGACACCGCGGAATCTGCGTCAAGCCGGATGACCGTTCCGTCTTCCCGGCGGATCACCGCTCCGTCCCCGTCCTTCTCAATGTTGTGGGTCTCTGTAATGCCTGTCAGCATCCCGTCCGCACTGACGCTGCACACACCGCGGGTTACTCCGCCGTTGTCGCTCAGCGTGTTCTTCAGGATGAAGCTGACCATACAAATCTGTATTTTATCAGTATTCTCCATACTTGTCAAATAAGCATACGCCTCGCGGAATGCATCCTTTCCGTAATAATCATCCGCATTGATCACAAGGAACGGAGAATCCACCAGATCTTTGCAGCAGAGGATGGCCTGTCCGGTGCCCCACGGTTTTGTTCTGCCCGGAAATTTGTCCCTGTATTTCTCCGGAATATCATCGAGTTCCTGATATGCGTAGTCAACTTCAACCTGTTTCCCGATCCGGTCTCCGATTACTTCTCTGAAGTCTTTCTCCAGATCTCTGCGGATAACAAACACGACTTTGTCAAATCCTGCTTCCAGGGCGTCATAGACCGAAAAGTCCATGATGATCTCGCCGTTCGGTCCCACCGGCGCAAGCTGTTTGATCCCGCCGCCGAACCGGCTTCCGATTCCCGCCGCCATGACTACAAGGGTTGCTTTACTCATATCATTTTCCTCCTTATTCGCCGATGCCGTCTTCCACAAGCTCCGTCATACCTTTCAGCGCCTGCACTTCGTCTGATCCTTCACAGATGATCTCGATCTCATCCCCGCTTTTGATGCAGGCGCCAAGCACGCTAAGTACGCTTTTGGCATTCGCAGTCACATCGTCATATCTTGTTTTCTTTTTTATCGTTATCTTTGAGTCAAACTGCATCGCTGTCTTGCAGAACAGCCCTGCCGGCCTCAGATGCAGCCCGGTGGGATTTTTGATCCTAACTGTTCCGTTTACCATTTTATATACTCTCCTTGCGTTTATTCATTTTCCTCCTGTCCGGAATCATCCGGCACTTCCTCCGACTTCTCCAGAAGTGTCAGTCTGACCATCGGATCAGAGATCATCTCGATTCCGGCCGGTGTGTTCACCTGCACCGGCACATCATATACCCCGGGCTCCGTATATTCAGACAGATCGACCGAAACCGCATTGCTGATATCCAGAAGATCCAGTGCCTTCTCTTCGCCTCTGAACTGCAGATCGATATCGGCATCAGGCTCATAATCCACTTCCAGATCATCAGCCAGGTTGCTGATCCGGATCGAACTCACCAGCATTTTAATGGTCCGGGTTCCTTCCTGCTCGACCATTGCCGTGACAACGATCTCACCCGCATTGTCATCCACAAGCATAACGTTCTCAGGAAGATACTGCGTAATATTCACGGTGCGCTCAATGGGCGCATCTGCGCCGCTGATATCGATCACTGATGCAGGAACGCGGATTTCATCCACATCATTAATCGCCTCTGTTTTTCCGCATATCCGGATGCTCTCCGGTACACTTGTACAGCCGGTATAGCGGAAGCCTTCCGCCGGCGTTCCGGTAACGCCGAATTCCACCGGTACAGTTTTCTCTTTCAGGATCTCAACGGATACGATAATGCCGTCTTCTCCCAGATTATTATCAAGCTGGGTCTGGCTGAGTTCATTTCCATTCGCGTCATACAGGATCAGATCCGCCTTAATATCCTCATCTTTTGACTTGCCGCTCACATCCACCCTGGCGACAGCTCTGTCGATCTTGTCAAGCGCAGACTCAGGACCTGTGATCGTTATGTTAGCCGGATCCACCGTGATGTCGCCGAGTGTGTAGCCGTCTCTCGGCGTGGTCCCGCCGGTCTCGGCCGTCAGCGCCAGCACTTTGCTGCCGGACTTCTCTCTCTGTATCCGTATGTTTCTCGGAACGGCAACCGCAGAATCATAGTCTCCGCTGTAATCCGGGATCGTGATATTGATCGGGATCAGATTCGTCGTGGTATCCATCTGAGCCACATCCGCCGTCGCCACAATGTCTTCCGTTCTCAGTTTCTGGCGGACCTCTCGGTTTGCATAAACGACGACACTGACGGTATCTTCACCGAGCACCTGATACACTTCCCCCGATGATTTAATAATATCGTCATTGACAATTGTAACCGGAATATCCGAAAATGGCCTGCTTCCGATCGGATTACTCACATTTACAACGATCAGCCACAGAAAAGCAGAGAAGAATAACGCTATGATTTTCAGTCCGAGATTGTTGGTTAATCTGTGCTTCTTCATTTTCTGCGCCATCCTTTCCATATAGCGAGCTTCCTTGTATCGGAATTCCTATACTGAATCCGGCCCAGTTTCTCGCGGAGTTCTTCCCGCTTCACACCGCGGGTCAGCTGACCGCCCATGGCCACAGAGACGAGACCGGTCTCTTCCGAGACGACGATCACCAGCGCATCGCACACTTCGCTCATTCCAAGCGCGGCGCGATGCCTTGTTCCCAGATCTTTGCTGATGCTCATATTGTCGGAAAGGGGCAGATAGCAGGTCGCAGATGTGATCCTGTCTCCCCGGATAATGACCGCCCCGTCATGAAGCGGCGTATTATGCTCGAAAATATTGATCAGAACCTGTGAGGACACCTTACAGTCCAGTTCAATACCGGTCATTTCATATTCATTCAGGCGGATCGCCTGTTCCACAACGATCAGCGCGCCGGTGCACACACGGCCCATCTCATAACAGGCGGTAACGATACTGTCAGCGGTAATATCCGAAAAGCGCTCATTTTCATTGCCTTTATCGAAAGGATTGATATTGCTCAGAAGATTCTTCTCTCCGAGCTTCTCCAGCGCACGCCGCAGCTCCGGCTGAAACACAACGATCGCGGCGATAGCCAGTACATTGATGGACTGCGCCGCCAGATACAGGATCGTATGCATTTGAAACAGCCATGCAAGGAAAATAAATCCCACAAGCATGATAATCCCTCGAAGTAGCATCCACGCCTTTGTATTCTTGATCCACAGCATGATCTCATACACGATCACCGTAAGGATCAGGATCTCGACGATGTCTTTGACCTGGATGGCCGGGAAATACATTCCGTTTGTGTAATTGTCTATAAAATTTCTCAGCCAGTCTATCATACCGTGACCCACCGCCTTGTTTACTGTTTACTCTGTCTTATCTTTTTCCTGATCAATCCCGAGTTCTTTGCTCAGGCTTCTGGTAAGCAGGATCTCATCCGTCTTTTCTTCGTTTAATTTATCCGGCTGCTCTTCCTCAGGCTTTTTATCATTTTTACGTCTTCCCGGACGTTCTCCCGTAATGCGCTTCACTTCTTTTTCCGGCGCTGCGACCCCGACCTTCGGAACCGCTTTTACATAATAATAGTATTCATCGTCCTCAAACTGGATATTCTCAGACCGGGAATAATCAACCGAAAAGAAGAAAAATTCAAGCACCAGTCCGACCGCTATACCCAGCACGGCGCTGACAAGTATGACAGCAAAGGAAATGTCAAGATCCAGCGCAATGCTTCCCGCCGATGCAATGATCACACTCACAGCCGCTCCGGCTGCAGATCCGATCTTCCACGCATGATCCACAGAACGGGTCCGCACCAGATGAACCACAAGAATCCCGATCACCGCCGCAGCGATCATCAGCCACATTTCTTTATTGGTAAACACCTGACGCGTATAGCTTATAAGTACATCCGCCATGTTTTCCGCATCCGCGCTTTTCAGCGCTGCGGACGAATCTTTGACCAGGTCCGCCATATAGTAGGACATGATTCCGAACGCTGCCGGAACGATCCAGACCGGCGTGCCGAGAAGTCCGAACACAGCCGGTATCACGAACGGCGCCTTAAGGCCGAACGCAACCGCGGAAAGCAGCACAATCCATGCTTTCTTCGGTGTAAACCGGAAATAAAATATGTACATTAAAAAGAAAATAACAAGCGAAACAACGGCGATCGGCATGGACACGGCATAAAAATGCACAAGAATCAGAAGCGTCGCCGCCAGAGCCATGATCGTCATCGGGAAAAATGTGCAGATAACCGCCAGTCCGGCTGTACAGAGAACCGAGGAAGCCTGTTCCATAAATCCGATGTTGGCATTGATAAGCCCGAACACGATGAGTCCGGCAAGAAATTGCAGCGCTTTCAGAATGTAAATCGAATATTCCGCATAAATTGTCTGCAGTTTGTCTCTCCAAACCAGTAAAGTACTCATGATCTGTTTTTCTCCTTCTTGTGATTGATCTTTTCCATTTTGGAAAGATCTCTCATGTATTTTTTCATTCTCTGTTTAGCCTGCATATGCCGCTTTTTATAAAACGAACCGGCTCCGATCGCGTAAATGATCACCAGGCTCAGATAAATCCCCAGAACAACCGCTGCAATAATAAGCATTCTGGCAATCGTAATCCCCTCCACCAGGCTTTCCCCGCAGCCGACAAATAAAAGAGCTGCCGTCAGCCCGTATCCGACCGTCATCCAGATCAGCGTGATCCAGACATTCAGGCTGATATAATCTTTCTGGTAGTACCCTGTGATCTTCATATCTTCTTCGCCATATGTCTTATCATAGATCGCGGCTCTGGTCATCAGGCGTATTTTTCTCTTATCCAGCATAACAAACATAATCTCCTATTTCAGTCCATTATGTTTTAGTATATCATACAGTCAGATACCTTGTCCAATGCTTATCGTTAAAAAGAAAACTTTTTGAACGCCTGCTTTTTTCAGAACCCGGGCGGCGCGTTCCAGCGTCGCTCCCGTCGTATAAATATCGTCAATGAGAAGGACGTTTCTGCACGGTTTCCAGTCTGCCCGGACGCCGAAAGCGCCCCGGAGATTTCTCAGTCTTTCCCGTCTCCCCAGCAGCTTCTGCGGCGCGGTTTTTCTGATCCGGTACAGGACATCCGTCCGCACGGGGAGACCGCACAGTACGCCCAGCTTCAGCGCCAGAATCTCCGCCTGATTATATCCCCGCTTTCTGTATCTGGACCGGTGAAGCGGAACCGGAATGATCTCATCGATCTCCCACTTCCGGATCAGACCGGTATACCGGTCCGCCAGCTCCTCCGCGAAAATCTGTCCGAAGCGCCGCCTGTTATTATATTTAAACCGGTAAACCGCTCCCGGAACCGGCCCTTCATGCACCCAGAGACTGCGCCCCTGATCAACTGCAGATCCGTTCTCTGCAATGGTTCTCCTGCAGTCCGGACAGAATTCTTCTGCTTCATCTTTCAGCGGTTTCCCGCAATGCAGGCAATACGCCCCGGCGGCGGCCGGCCGGATCTTTTCCCGGCAGGACAGGCAGATTCGCTCCACCGAAATCCTGCCGCACATCGGACATACCGGCGGATACAGAAGATTTAACATTGTTTCCCGTATTCCATGATCCGCTCGCTCAGGCTTGTGTAACGCTCCTGCTCGTTTTTGTTTTGTATCATTTCCTGAAATACCGCATCACTCCCTATGATTGTCAGGCATTTTTTCGCTCTTGTTACTGCCGTGTATAAAAGATTTCTGTTATAAAGCAGCCGTGGCCCCGGCAGAAGCGGAATAATCACTGCCGGATACTCGCTGCCCTGGGACTTATGGACCGTGATCGCATAGGCCAGCTCCAGTTCTTCCGTCATGTCATAGGAATATTTTACCTTCCGCCCTTCATCAAACTCCACTTCGATGGTCTCTGTGTATGTGTTGATCTCCGTGATCACACCCATATCCCCGTTGAAAATGCCGGTGCCGCTGTCAACCGCCAGCCCGAACCGGGTGGTTACCTCCCACTCCAGCTGGTAATTATTCCGGATCTGCATAACCTTGTCCCCTTCCCGAAACAGCCGGTCGCCGATCTCCACTTCATTTTTCCGGGAATCCTCCGGGTTCAGATACCGCTGCAGAATCACGTTCAGGCGCTCTACGCCGAGATTGCCTTTCCGGGTCGGAGTCATAACCTGAATCTCACCCGGTTTTGCCCCCACGTATTTCGGAAGTTTCTTCTGTATGAGCATGATCATGATCCCGATGATCGTATCTGCATCCGTACGGCGCAGGAAGAAGAAATCCCGGCTCTTGTTATCGAGAACAACCGGCTCTCCGGCATTGATCTTATGGGCGTTTACAATGATATCGCTCTGGCCCGCCTGCCGGAAAATGCGGGTCAGGGTCACCACCGGGAACTGCCCTGACGCGATAATGTCCTTGAGCACACTGCCCGGCCCCACGGACGGCAGCTGGTCCACATCGCCCACCAGAATCAGACGGGTTCCCGGCACGACCGCCTGCAGGAGCGCATGCATCAGCGGCAGATCCACCATGGACATCTCGTCAATGATCAGCACATCCGTCTCCAGCGGATTCTGACGGTTCCTTAAAAAGCCGCCCACCCCCTCCTCTGATTCCGGATTTACATTGACTTCCAGCAGCCGGTGGATTGTCTGAGCCTCCCAGCCGGTGGCCTCGGTCATACGTTTTGCCGCCCTGCCCGTCGGCGCGGCAAGGAGGATTGACATCCCCTCCCGGTCAAAAAAGCGGATCATGGTGTTGATGGTTGTTGTTTTTCCCGTTCCCGGACCTCCGGTCAGAACAAGAAGGCCGTGCCGGATGGCCTCGATCACCGCCCGGTGCTGCATGACATCCAGTTCGATCTGCTCGTCCGTTTCCACCCGCCGAAGCCGCTGCTCCATCATTTCCTCCGGCATTGTGCAGTCAATATTCAGATCGTGAAGCATCTTCGCCGTATTTAATTCCAGATAATAATATTGTGCGGCGTATACGCGCCTCTCTCCGTCCGCTTCTTTTACAACCGTTTTCTTCTCCACGCACAGATCCATCAGATATTTTTCCACATCCCCGATCTCCACCCCGAGAAGACTGCCCGCGCGGCGCGCAAGTACGGTCTCCGGAAGATAAATATGCCCTTCTCCAAGCGCCTGTTGTAAAGTATAAAATATACCGCTTCGGATCCGGTAATCCGAATCTGTATGTATGCCGATCCGCGCAGCGATCTCATCGGCCGTCCGGAATCCGACGCCCTCTATGCTGTCCACCAGCTGGTACGGGTTCTCTTCCAGCACTTTGTATACACGCATACCATAATGCTGGTATATCTTTGCCGCAAGCTTTGTGGAGATCCCGTATTTCTGCAGATAGATCATTGCACTTCTCACATCCCGCTTTTCTTCCACCTGAAGCGCGATCTCACGGGCCTTACGTTCACTGATCCCCTTAATCTCAGCCAGCCGTTCCGGCTCCTCTTCAATAATCCGGAATGTATCTTTCTTAAACTTCTTCACAATCCGGCCGGCAAGAGCAGCCCCGACGCCTTTGATGGCGCCGGAACCCAGATACCGTTCTATGGAAACGAGATCTTCCGGTTCTTTCACCATATGGGATGCAACTTTCAGCTGATTACCGTAAACATTATGGTTTACATATTCTCCCGTCAACTCCAGCATTTCGCCTTCGCTGATGAAATTAAAATTGCCGACGCAGGTCACTTCTCCGTCATCGTTCTCCAGCCGGAATACTGTATAGCCGTTTTCTTCATTCCGGAACACTATGTGCTCCACGTATCCTGTTACCGTTTCCACTGTACAATGTCCTTTCTTTATACATCAGAACAGGGATGTGCCTCTTCCGTTCACATCCCTGCTGTCCGCCGGTCCGGCGATTATTATCTGCTGCCTAGTACTCATTTCTTCCGCTCATGAACTCAACGAACTGTCCGGTGCCGATCGCCACCACTTTCATCGGATCTTCCGCTGTCATTGTATTAATGCCCGTCTTCTCCGCAATCAGCTCTTCAAGCCCCCGAAGCAGCGCTCCGCCTCCTGTCAGCACGATTCCGCGGTCAAGAATATCAGCGGAGAGCTCCGGCGGCGTCTGCTCCAGCACGCCGATCACCGCCTCGACAATCTGACTGGCGGCTTCCCTCAAAGCCTCCTCTGTCTCAGAAGACGTAACTGTAACGGTCTTCGGAAGTCCCGTCACAAGATTCCTGCCCCGGACCTCCATCGTTTCTTCTTCTGCAAGCGGATAGGTCGTTCCGATCCGGATCTTTATATCTTCCGCCGTCCGCTCTCCGATCAGAAGATTATGTTTCTTGCGCATATACCGGACGATCGCCTCATCGAAATCATCTCCCGCAATTTTTATCGATGTATTGACTACCGTTCCGCCCAGTGAAATCACTGCTATATCCGAAGTTCCTCCGCCGATGTCCACGATCATATTGCCGCAGGGCTTCGCGATATCGATCCCCGCTCCGATGGCTGCAGCCACCGGCTCTTCGATCAGATGAACTTCTCTCGCCCCTGCTGCAAAAGTCGCCTCTTCCACGGCTTTTTTCTCCACTTCTGTCACGCCGCTGGGCACGCAGATACTGATCCGGGGCTTTTTGAAGGTCCGCTTCCCAAGCGCTTTCTGGACAAAGTACTTGATCATCTTCTCTGTTACCGTGTAGTCCGAGATCACGCCCTGCCGCAGCGGACGCACCGCCACAATATTGCCCGGCGTTCTCCCCAGCATCATTCGCGCTTCCTCCCCGATCGCCTTGATCACGTTCGTATCGCGGTCAAAGGCTACCACCGACGGTTCTTTCAGCACAACGCCCTTGCCCCGCACATAGACAAGCACACTGGCGGTCCCCAGGTCAATCCCGATATCTACTGACATATTCAGTTCTCCCTTCCAAATCCTTTATACTCTTTCCCTTTAGAGCATTCCGCACCGGAATGTTCCTGTATCTCACTCCCTGACGGCATTATCCTGTATTGTAAGACGAACACAGGCAGGTTCCCTCATCCTGCCTGTCCGCATTATTCAGTATAATAAACTTTGTAAAAAATGGAAACCCTTTTTTCGGATTTTATACTCTTTTAAGCATTGCATCTATATAATGCCCGGTATAGGATTTTTCATTCGCCGCAACCTCTTCCGGCGTGCCGCAGGCTACGATAGTCCCGCCGCGGTCGCCGCCTTCCGGCCCGATATCGATGATGTAGTCCGCCGTCTTGATCACGTCCAGGTTATGCTCGATCACAATGACCGTATTGCCGTCGCCGGAAAGCCGCCTCAGAATCTCCGTCAGCTTGTGTACATCCGCAAAATGAAGTCCCGTGGTCGGCTCATCCAGGATGTAGACCGCCTTGCCGGTGCTCCGTTTGCTCAGCTCCGTCGCCAGCTTGATCCGCTGGGCCTCTCCTCCGGAAAGCTCCGTGGACGGCTGCCCCAGCCGGATATAGGAAAGTCCCACATCATAAAGAGTCTGCATCTTCCGCTTAATGCTCGGCACATGGTCGAAGAATTCCAGCGCCTCCTCAACCGTCATGTTCAGCACATCGTAGATGGATTTGCCCTTGTATTTCACTTCCAGCGTCTCCCGGTTATATCTTCTGCCGCCGCACACCTCGCAGGGCACATAAACGTCCGGGAGGAAATGCATCTCGATCTTCAGAATCCCGTCCCCGGCGCAGGCCTCGCACCGGCCGCCCTTCACATTGAAACTGAAGCGACCTTTCTTGTAACCTCTCGCCTTCGCGTCCGGCGTGGCCGCAAAAAGATCCCGGATCAGGTCGAAAACGCCGGTGTACGTCGCCGGATTGGACCGGGGCGTCCGCCCGATGGGCGACTGATCGATGGCGATCACCTTGTCCACCTGGTCAAGCCCCTCGATCCGCTTATGCTTTCCGGGGATCGTCCGCGCCCGGTTCAGGTCGCGCGCAAGCCGTTTGTAAAGGATTTCATTTACAAGTGAACTTTTCCCGGACCCGGAAACGCCCGTAACACAGGTCATTACACCGAGCGGGAAGGATACGTCAATGTTCTTCAGGTTGTTTTCCTGCGCGCCGATGACCTTCAGCCAGCCGGACGGTTTCTTTCGTTCCTCCGGTACGGGTATTTTTATTTTTCCGCTTAAGTATGCGCCCGTGACTGAATTTTTATTCTTCATGATCTCCTGCGCATTTCCCACGGCTACGACCTCTCCGCCGTGCTCGCCTGCGCCCGGTCCGATATCCACGATGTAATCCGCCGCCAGCATGGTGTCCTCGTCATGCTCCACCACGATCAGCGTGTTGCCCAGATCCCGCAGATGCTTGAGCGTCGCCAGCAGCTTGTCGTTGTCCCGCTGATGGAGGCCGATGCTTGGCTCGTCAAGAATGTAGGCCACGCCCACCAGGCCGGACCCGATCTGGGTCGCCAGACGGATGCGCTGGGCCTCGCCGCCGGAAAGCGTCCCCGTGGCGCGGGCAAGGGTCAGGTAATCCAGCCCCACGTCGATCAGGAATTTCACCCG
The DNA here is from genome assembly GCA_019120575.1 of Candidatus Mediterraneibacter quadrami. Classification (GTDB taxonomy): domain Bacteria; phylum Bacillota; class Clostridia; order Lachnospirales; family Lachnospiraceae; genus Mediterraneibacter; species Mediterraneibacter quadrami. The sequence continues at coordinate 36,152 of DWUU01000043.1, read as the reverse complement.
GGCCCGGATCTCCTTTAAGATCTGCCCGCCGATCATCCTCTGGGTGTCAGAGAGCTCCAGGTCTGTCAGGAACTGCTGCAGCTTCTCCACGGACAGCGCGGTCACCTCCGCGATATTCTTATCCCCCACGGTCACCGCCAGGGCGCCGGGCTTCAGGCGCTGTCCCTTGCAGGCGGAACAGGGCGTGATATTCATAAAAGTCTCGTACTCCGCCTTCATGGTCTCAGACCCGGTCTCCCGGTACCGGCGCTCCACATTTTTGATCAGGCCCTCGAACGCCACGTCGTAGACGCCTTCCCCGCGCTGGCCTTTATAATATACTTTTACGCTCTTCCCGTTCGTCCCGTGGATCAGGATGTCATGGATCTTCTTCGGATATTTTTCAAACGGCGTGTCCAGGTCGAAATCATATTCCCGGCAGAGGGCGTCCAGGATGGCCCTCGTAAAACTGCCCTTATCCGCGCAGGACTGCCACCCCAGCACCGCAATTGCCCCTTCGTTGATCGAAAGGGACGGATCCGGGATCATCAGTTCCTCGGCGAACTCCATCTTGTAACCCAGTCCGAAACATTCCGGGCAGGCACCGAACGGATTGTTGAATGAAAAGCTTCTCGGCTCGATCTCCTCGATGCTGATCCCGCAGTCCGGACAGGAGAAGCTCTGGCTGAAATTCATCGGCTCGCCGTCGATCACATCCACCACCAGCAGGCCCTCCGCCAGATGCAGCACGCTCTCCACGGAATCCGTGAGCCGCTTCTCGATCCCCGGCCGCACAATCAGGCGGTCTACGATGATCTCGATGTTGTGCTTGATATTTTTATCCAGGCTGATCTCTTCCGACAGCTCGTACATATTGCCGTCAATGCGCACCCGCACATAACCGCTTTTCTTCGCCCGCTCCAACAGCTTTGCATGGGTTCCCTTGCGTCCGCGCACCACCGGCGCCAGCAGCTGGATCCGGGTCCGCTCCGGCAGCGCCATGATCTGGTCCACCATCTGGTCCACCGTCTGCTTCATGATCTCCCGGCCGCATTTCGGGCAGTGTGGAATGCCGACTCTCGCGTAGAGCAGACGGAAATAATCGTAGATCTCCGTCACCGTGCCCACCGTAGATCTGGGGTTGTGATTCGTGGACTTCTGGTCAATGGATATGGCCGGGGACAGCCCCTCAATGCTCTCCACATCCGGCTTCTCCATCTGGCCCAGGAACTGGCGCGCATAGGAAGACAGAGACTCCATATAGCGTCTCTGCCCTTCCGCGTAAATCGTGTCAAAAGCAAGAGATGACTTTCCCGAACCACTTAAACCTGTCAGCACGACCAGTTCATTTCGCGGGATGTCCACGTCGATATTTTTCAGATTGTTCTCATTCGCGCCCCGGATACGGATGTACTGCCGGGCGTCCATCTTGATTCCCATAGGTGTATATGCTTCCTTCCTGTTGTGTAATCTATCCTTCAATGTCATGCAGCATCTTCTTCAGCTCAACCAGCTTGTCACGCAGCTCTGCCGCCGCCTCGAAATTCAGCTCCGCCGCCGCTTTCTTCATCTGCTTTGTCATATCTTTGATAAGCTTCTCCAGCTCCTGCACACTCATGGATTCCGGATCTTTCTCCATGCGCAGTTCTTCCGCAGCAACCTTCTTCGAGATGCTGATCAGGTCGCGCACGGATTTCTTAATGGTCTGAGGTGTAATGCCGTGCTCTTCATTGTATCTCATCTGGATCTCACGGCGCCGCTTCGTCTCGTCGATGGCCATCTGCATGGAATCCGTCACCGTATCCGCGTACATGATCACATGCCCCTCCGCATTCCGGGCGGCACGCCCGATGGTCTGAATCAGGGACGTCTCGGAACGCAGGAATCCTTCCTTGTCCGCATCCAGAATCGCCACCAGGGTGATCTCCGGGATGTCCAGACCTTCACGGAGCAGATTGATCCCGACCAGCACGTCGAACACATCCAGACGCATATCCCGGATGATCTCCGTCCGTTCCAGGGTATCAACATCCGAGTGGAGATATTTCACACGGATGCCCACCTCGCGCATGTAGTCCGTCAGATCCTCGGCCATGCGCTTGGTCAGCGTGGTCACCAGGACTTTGTTCTTCTTCGCCGTCTCTTTATTGATCTCGCTGATCAGATCGTCGATCTGTCCCTCAACCGGCCGCACGCTTACTTCCGGGTCCAGAAGCCCCGTCGGACGGATCACCTGCTCGGCCCGCAGAAGCTCATGATCCGCCTCATACGGTCCCGGCGTCGCCGATACGAACAGAACCTGATTAATCTTACCTTCAAACTCCTCAAAATTCAAGGGACGGTTGTCCTTCGCGGACGGCAGGCGGAATCCATAGTCCACCAGCGTCGTCTTTCTGGACTGGTCGCCGTGATACATGCCGCCGATCTGCGGGATCGTCTTGTGGGATTCGTCGATCATCATGATAAAATCGTCCGGGAAATAATCCAACAGCGTGTGGGGCGGCTGTCCCGGCGCAAGCCCCGCAAGATGCCGGGAATAGTTCTCGATCCCGGAACAGAAACCGGTCTCTTTGAGCATCTCAATGTCAAAATTCGTCCGCTCCGCGATCCGCTGGGCCTCAAGAAGCTTTCCCTCACCCTTGAAATACCGGACCCGCTCCTCCAGTTCCTGCTCAATGGCGTCCGCCGCCCGTCGGATCTGCTCCGCAGGCACCACATAATGGGAAGCCGGAAAAATAGCGATATGCTCCAGCTCGCCTTTAATCTCTCCGGTAAGCACATCAATCTGGACAATGCGATCGATCTCGTCGCCGAAGAACTCCACCCGAACCGCCGTGTCCGCCTCGTTGGCCGGAATAATCTCCACCACATCGCCGCGCACCCGGAACGTGCCCCGCTTGAAATCCATGTCATTGCGGTCATACTGGATGTCAATCAGCTGCCGCAGCACCTCGTCCCGGTCCTTCTGCATGCCCGGGCGCAGGGAAACCATCATCTTCTCAAAGTTCTCCGGCTCACCCAGGCCGTAGATGCAGGACACACTGGATACGATGATCACATCCCGCCGCTCGATCAGGGAAGCCGTCGCGGAGAGACGGAGCTTGTCGATCTCCTCATTGATGGAGGAGTCCTTCGCGATGTAGGTATCCGAGGAGGGAACGTAGGCTTCCGGCTGGTAGTAGTCGTAGTAGGAGACAAAGTATTCAACCGCATTGTTCGGGAAGAACTCCTTGAACTCCCCATAGAGCTGGGCCGCCAGAGTCTTGTTGTGGGCGATGATCAGCGTCGGTTTATTCAGTTGTTGGATGACATTAGCCATCGTGAAAGTCTTGCCCGATCCGGTAACGCCAAGGAGAGTCTCGCACTGGTTGCCTTCCTTGAAGCCTTTGACCAGGTCAGCGATGGCCTGGGGCTGGTCGCCGGTGGGGGCGTATTCTGATACTAATTCAAAATGATCCATGATATATCCCTACTCCTTTTTCTGACGGATTCTCTCGGCATAGGCTTTTCCTTCTAACCCCTCTAACTCATCTATACTATCAAAGAAATATTGTTCTACCGAGGATAGCCTGCTTTCCTCACTTTTCTTATATTTCTCGTATTCTTCATGAGCTTTTTCAAGCGCCTGCTTATGCGTTACACTTCCTTTAGTCTTAAGTATATCTCTTCTTGTCATTTTCAAATAATCATCTATGGTTTCCAGCCAGTCTTTCATATACATAGGCTCATGGTTTAATGCATGTACCTCCGCAATATCCAGATATGCGGTAACAATTTTATTTAATGCGTCTAATTCATCCTTATCCAAATAATTTTTTGCAACTTCTACATCTGTCCGTTTTATTGATTTTCCCTGCCAGGAAGTTAATCCCATATGTTCTTTCTCGGCATCCGCTCTTTGATATATCACTTCTGCGGCTGTATGCTTATGGGCCGCCCAATGCATCTTGTTCTGTACCTGTTTAAAGAAAAGAATAGAACTTTCAGCTCTTGGATCATAATCAATACTCGTTGCATAAATCTCCAACACTTTCCGCCAGAAAACCTTTTCTGATGACCGGATATCACGAATACGTTCTAATAATTCGTCAAAATAGTTTCCGCCCCCTAAGCGTTTTAAGCGGTCATCATCTAAAGCAAAACCTTTTTGCATATATTCTTTCAAGATATTCGTTGCCCATATTCTAAACTGAGTACCACGCAAAGATTTTACTCTATATCCTACAGATATAATCACATCCAGATTATAGTAATCCACTTGGTAGGTTTTTCCATCATCGGCAGTATGGGCAAATTTTGCCCATACTGACTCTTTTTTCAATTCTCCCTCTTTAAAAATATTGCGTATATGCTTTCCTATAACACTTCTGTCTCTTTGAAACAACTCTGCCATCTGTTCCATAGAAAGCCATACCGTATCATTTACAAAAGTCGCCTCAATTTTTGTTAAACCATCTTCCGTAGTATACATTAATAAATTTGATTCCTGCATCCAGTTCACCTCTCTTTGTCCATCAGGCATCCATTCAAACTAATACCGCTCTCACCCGCACCAAAGTTTCACCCAAAAGATTCTGTCTGTATGTTATAACGTTCTTCATTTAAAACAGTTATTCGAAATATTTGAATAACTGCATCTCCATACTTAAAAACATCACTCCATTTCCGGTATTATATCAAAATACACTATAAAAGTATAGTCCGAAATCGAATGTTTGTTCCCTTTTCTCTTTATCTGCAGACATAAAAACAGGTCTGTGATCTTCCGTTTAAAATCACAGACCTTGTTCCACTTCAGTTATTTTATCACCGGGCGTCCCTGATCTCCTCCGGATATTCCACGCCCTCCGGCAGCGGATCCCACTCATTCAGCCCCAGGCTCTGCTTGAACATCGCCTGTTCAAGCGTCACATGCGGCTCATCTTCCTCCAGATACTCCAGCAGCTCATCCACGCCTTCCCGGGTCACGTTGTTGATCAGGAAGATCCGCTCGCATCCGATATTGATGAGCCACTGGCGGACCATCGGGATATTGGCATACGGGGAATCGATCTTGGTGATGATGCCGATAAGCGGCCGCTGGATGAAAGAGCGGCTACTGTCGCAGAACAGGCTGAACGGCTCGTCTGCGGACTGTACGATAGCCACCACGTCCGCCTCAAAAGAGAAACATGCAAGTCCCACGCTGAAGCGTTTGGACTCCGCATACTCTCCCGGGGAGTCAATGGTATCATCTTCCGAATATGTATACTGTGTCTTGATATAATGGAGTTCTTCTCCTTTGAGCGCCTGTGTGAGGGACGTCTTCCCCGCCTCGCTCCGGCCCATCAGGAACATTTTCTTCATATCGTCACCCTTATCAACTTCTGTGTATTTCGCAGGTTTTGAATCCCAACACCTCATCGAAAAACTTCACAACGCTTTCCACCGCTGTCTGGACTTCCGCCAGCCCGCCTGTGAGGATCAGCGAACCGCAGAACCGGTCCATAAACCCGACTTCCACGTTTGCGCTCTTGACCGCGGTATCCGCCGCGACCACCACAGCCTCCCAGGGGGTGAAGCGCATCAGGCCGATGGATTCGCCGGTATGGTCTTCGCCCTCGTGCACGCCAATGTGCAGCGCCAGATTATGATATATACAGGTTTCTGAAGGACTGATCACATGCGCCATGCACACTTCCTTGCCGGGAACGCGCACACGGGTCAGACGCAGCCGTTTCCCTTTCAGGTGTTCGTAATTGTCGTGAAACAGATATTCCAGAAACTCCTCTCTCGTCATTCGAGCCATGCGTACACTTCCTATCTCTTCGTGATGTTGCAGACAACATATCCCAGTGTATCACGGAAATATTCCACAACCTGTGTCAGCGCCGTCGTCACATCTGAAATCTCGCCGGTCACGATCAGTGTGCCGGTAAAACGGTCCGCGAATCCGAGATAAACATTGCCGCTCTTCACTGCGATATCCGAAGCGATCACCGCAGACTCCGGCGGCGTCATGTTCATGATTCCGATCGCGGATGAACGGTAATCAAGCTGCGGGTTCAGTCCAAGCTTCTGATAAATGATCGGAGCCGGGCCGCCCATTACATGGGCAAATGTGATCTCTTTTCCGGCTACGGTTTCCTGTACGATTCTTATTTGTTCTCCATGGTCATTTGCCATTTCCTGATTCCTCTCTCTCCTGTGATATCCGCCTGTAAAACGGCGGAATACTCCTCTTTTTAGGATACTATTTCAGGCCGGATATGTCAAGATAAACGGCCGGTTCCGGCAGCCTCATCCGAGACGATCTTCACGATCCGGCTCGTGCCCAGACGGTCCGCTCCCAGCTCCAAGAAACGCCTGGCATCTTCCAGCGATGCGATGCCGCCGGCCGCCTTGATCTTTACATTCGGGCCTACATGCGAAGCGAAAAGCTCTACGTCGGCAAATGTTGCCCCTGCCTTGGAAAAGCCGGTGGACGTCTTGATATAATCCGCGCCAGCTTCCGTTACGATCCGGCACATGCGGATCTTCTCATCGTCAGTCAGAAGGCAGGTCTCGACGATGACTTTCAAAATGTGATCCCCGCAGGCTTCTTTCAGCGCACGGATTTCTTCCTTTACCAGCTCATCTTTCCCGTCTTTGAGCCATCCGATATTGATGACCATGTCGATCTCGTCCGCTCCGTTCGCGATGGCGTCCTTTGCCTCAAACACCTTCGCCTCTGTCGTGGAGTAGCCGTTCGGGAAGCCGATCACCGTACACACCGGGATCCGGCCTTTCACATATTCCGCCGCCTGCTTTACATAAGACGCCGGAATGCAAACGGACGCCGTGTGATATTTCATCCCGTCGTCACAGATCCGGCGGATCTCTTCCCACGTCGCCGCCTGAGACAGCAAAGTATGATCTACATGCCGGAGGATTTCATTCATATCTGCCATATAAAATCTCCTTTTTGTAACTTTATTTATATTTATAGCATGATTTTTATTTCTTCTCTTCCTTTATCAGCTCCCGGATCGCCTCTACTGCGGTCTGCACCGCCATGTCCGTATCGTGAACCACCGGATTCTCAAGCCCCAGTTTCTCCCTCTCCTGATTGGCCATTACAAGGAAACAGGAGCCCACCCGGACTTTCAGCGCGCAGGCAACAACGAACAGGGCCGCCGACTCCATTTCCGACGCAAGACAGCCCAGACGCTTCCAGGCTTCCCATTTGTTCAGGAGTTCATAGCTCACCGGCTTCACCTCCGGTTCATGCTGCCCGTAAAAGGAATCCTTGCACTGGACCACGCCGGTATGGAACGGATAGCCTTTCGCTTTCGCCGCGCTGACCAGCGCGTTCGTCACCGTCAGATCCGCAACGGCCGGAAACTCAATGGGCGCGTACTCCCGGCTGGTTCCTTCCATCCGGATGGCGCCTGTGGCGATGACAATATCGCCGCTCTTCACTTCCGGCTGCATCCCGCCGCATGTGCCGATCCGCACAAATGTATCCGCACCGCACCGGTACAGTTCCTCCATGGCGATGGCAGCGGACGGACCGCCGATGCCCGTGGATGTGACGCTGACCTTCTCTCCGTCCAGCGTCCCCGTGTACGTAATGTACTCTCTGTTGTCAGCCACCAGCACCGGATCATCAAAGTACTGCGCGATCTTCACGCAGCGCTTCGGGTCACCCGGCAGGATCACATAGCGGCCTACCTCGCCTTTCGCCACCTGGATGTGATACAGCCTGCTGGCGTCTTCAGAATAATTCTTCATTATGCACCGCCCCCTGTAATTTTTTTCCGTTTTAAAAAATCTGTATAGAATCTATAATAGACGCTGCTGCTTTATTTGCATTATCCACTGATTTCAACACCTTCTTCCCTGACATTCCTGTAATAAGGCAGCACATCAACCCAGTATTCATACTGCTCTTTACTCTTGCGAATAACACAGTAGCCATACATATAATATCGTGTAATAAGTCAGACTTGTTTTGATACCACTCTTTTTTGAAATCCCAATATTCCCCTTCTTGCCGTAATTCTATCAGTCGCCTTATTTCAGTTCTGAATGATAACACATCCATTTTATTCACCCTGCATTATACCTTTATATACCGTGTCGACCTCGACGAGCCGATACGTTTTATCGTACCGCTTTTTACCATAGCACCGAGGACAGCTTCAACGGTGGTCAGGCTGACATCGGGTAGAATCTTACATATCTCCGCTTTGGAAAGCGGCGCCAAACTGTTTAATATTGTAGCCTCCACACGGGCTTTCTTTGTAATCTTCTTTCCGTGAACAACAGCGAAACGCTTATCGAGTTCCTTATAGCACATATAAAGGGTGGACAAGAAATTTTCGATAAATGGGAAGTAGCTGTTTTCGTTTGTTTCCCAACCAATCGAGGATTGATGGAGCGATTCATAATAATAGACTTTGTAGTTATTGATCTGTTCCTCAAAGGACACATACTTTCCTGCGTCGAACCCGTTTTTATAAAGAAGCAGCAGAGAGAGCAGCCGCGACATTCTACCGTTTCCGTCCCGAAACGGGTGTATGCAAAGGAAATCCAAAATCACGCAGGGAATCAGTAAAAGCTGGTTGATATTGGCGTCACTGCGAGCTTCCATATAAGCCAGTTCTAATTGTTCCATTGCCTTTGGCGTTTCATCGGCCGGTGTAGGACGAAAACGAACCCGTCTGTTGCCGTCAGCGTCGATCTCCAAAATCACATTGTCATCGGTTTTGTATTGACCGCCGTATTCATATCCGGCAAAGGGCATCATTATTTCGTGCAAGCGTAAAATATCACGCTCTCTGAAATCAATATGTTCAAAGCCCAAATGAATTTCATTTAAGGCATCCCTATAACCGGCGATTTCCGCCTCGTTATGATTTAACGGGGCGCTGTTTTGATTGACAATCGCAGCGATACGCTCATCACTTGTAACAATACCCTCAATAGCATTAGAACTCTTAATCGACTGTACCTTTGCAACTGCCTCTAACTCCGTAAAAATTTGGGTATATTCCTCTTTTCGCACTCCCGCCATTGTTTTCAATGCCGAAATATTTGAAGTAAGATTCACCAAATTTGCAGGCAGTAATCCGTTGTTTAAAAAAGAGTAATCGAATTTCCTCATATCACACTATCCTTTCTGCATATTATTGTAGTATATTATATGCAGAAAATCAAGTCTTCTCCGTTTTATATGCACATAAAAAAGAATAAATTATGCAGGTATGAGGGAACAATGTGCAGAAACTTATAAAAAGCGGTATAGAATGATTACATACTGCCTTCATCAAATGCTCATTTTACAGCATGCCAGTCTTTTTTAGATATGTAATGCCGTCACTATATCCTCTGAGATAAAATCTCTGCCGTTCCATACTGTCGCACTGAATCTGCATGAAAAAAGGCGTCCATCTAATAAGATGAAACGCCCACGGCAATCAGCGGTCAGACATAAAGCCGGACCGCTGGCACTATTAAATTTTGTCGTTAATAAAACAGCCTCCTTTTTTCTTTATAGTTTTCGTCAATTTTCAACCTGGAAAAAGAATTGAATAAAAGACGACAAACGCTCAAACTCCTTGAAAATATTTCCCTCATATTATTTCATCACGATATTAACGATCTTCTTCGGCACATAGATCTCTTTGATCACATTGCCGGTGAGTTTATCCGCGATGGCCGCTTTTCCGGCTGCGATGGCCTCGTCTTTTGACGCCTCGGCGGAAATGCTGATCACAGCTTTTGTCTTGCCGTTGATCTGTACCGGGATCTCGATCTCGTCGTCTTTCATCGCATTCTCATCGTAGTCCGGCCAGCCTGCCTTAAATACAGTCTCGGTGTGGCCCAACTGCTCCCACATTTCCTCTGCGAAATGCGGTGCGAACGGCGAAATGAGCACAGCGATAGTTTCCAGCGTCTCTTTATCGATGCCGCCTTCTTTCTTGGCGATCTCGATAAATTTGTTGTTGTACTCCATGAATCCGGAGATGACCGTATTCAGGCTGAAGCTCTCCAGACGGGTCGTGATGTCGTATACCATTCTGTGGCGGAGCTTGATCATCTCTTTTGTCGCCTTGACATCCTGCTCTTTGCTGTCCTGGAGCAGGTTCCAGAGACGTTTCAGGAAGCGGTTGACGCCGTCGATGCCGCGGTCATCCCACTCGGCATCCAGCTCCGGCGGTCCCACGAAGAGCTCGTACATTCTCAGGGAGTCGCAGCCGTAGTCGCGCACCAGGTCATCCGGGGAGACCACATTTCCCTTGGACTTGCTCATCTTGATGCCGTTCTTGCCGGTAATCATTCCCTGGTTGAACAGCTTGTGGAACGGCTCGTCAAAGTCGATCACGCCGATGTCACAGAGGAATTTTGTATAGAATCTGGAGTAGAGCAGATGCAGCACCGCATGCTCCACACCGCCGATATACATATCTACCGGCAGCATCTCGTCCGCCTTCTCGCGGGATACCAGTTCTTTGTCATTGTGGTTGTCCACATAGCGCAGGAAATACCAGGATGAACCTGCCCACTGGGGCATGGTGTTGGTCTCTCTCTTGGCCGGCTTGCCGCATACCGGGCAGGTGCAGTTCACCCACTCGTCGATGGCTGCCAGCGGAGATTCACCCGTGCCGGTCGGCTCGTAGGACTCTACGTCCGGAAGCGTCAGCGGCAGCTCCTCTTCCGGAACCGGCACGCAGCCGCAGTCCGGGCAGTGGATGATCGGGATCGGCTCGCCCCAGTAGCGCTGGCGGGAGAATACCCAGTCACGCAGTTTGTAGTTGACGGTCGCCCGTCCGAGGCCCCGCTCCTCGATGATGTGGGGCGCTTCTTTTTTGAGCACTGCAGACTCCATGCCGTTCCATTCGCCGGAATTGATCATGGTTCCGGCCGCCTCGGTATAAGCCTCGGTCATGTTCTCGATCTCTTTGCCGTCTTTGGCGATGACCTGAACGATCGGGATGTCGAATTTCTTCGCGAACTCAAAGTCACGGTCGTCATGGGCCGGCACGCACATGATGGCGCCCGTACCGTAATCAGCCAGAACGTAGTCGGACAGCCAGATCGGCGTCTTCGCTCCGTTCAGCGGGTTGATCGCATAGCTTCCGGTAAATACGCCGGTCTTTTCTTTATCCTGCATACGGTCCACGTTGGACTTCATGGACGCTTCGTAAATGTATTTTTCCACGGCTTCCTGTGTCTCCGGCGTAGCCAGGGATTTTGCCAGCTCATGCTCCGGAGCGAGCACCATGAATGTCGCGCCGTAGAGGGTATCCGGTCTTGTGGTGTAGACAGTGATCTTCTCGTCCCTGCCCTCTACCGGGAAATCCACTTCCGCGCCGTAGGATTTGCCGATCCAGTCGGTCTGCATCTTTTTCACCTTCTCCGGCCAGTCCAGCTTGTCCAGGTCATTCAGGAGACGGTCCGCGTATTTTGTGATGCGCAGCATCCACTGGCGCAGGTTCTTCTTTGTCACCTCCGCGCCGCAGCGCTCGCATTTACCGTTTACAACTTCCTCATTTGCCAGTCCGGTCTTGCAGGACGGGCACCAGTTGATCGGGAATTCCTTCTCATATGCAAGGCCCGCCTTGAACATTTTCACGAAGATCCACTGGGTCCATTTGTAGAAATTCGGATCTGTCGTATTGACTTCCATATCCCAGTCGTAAAGCGCCGCGATATCGTTGATCTGCTTCTTGATGTTGGCTACATTTTCCGCCGTGGACTTCGCCGGGTGAACGCCCATCTTGATCGCATAGTTCTCAGCCGGCAGGCCGAATGCGTCCCAGCCCATGGGATGAACAATGTAATAGCCCTGCTGCAGTTTATAACGGCTCCACACATCAGAGATGACATAGCCTCTCCAGTGTCCGACATGGAGTCCGTTTCCTGACGGATAAGGGAACATATCAAGGCAGTAATATTTCTGCTTCTTGCTGCCGTTGTCGTCCGTCTTCGGATTGACCGGAGTCTGCTCCCATTTCTCACGCCACTTTTTCTCGATTGCTCTGTGGTTGTACACGATCTTTGTACCCATCTGATCAGTTCCTCTCTTTCATTACATTAGAAAAAGCCTTTTCTTCTCAATATCAAGAGACGAAAAGGCTTTATTTCCGTGGTACCACTCTTATTCATCCGCCCTGCGGCAGATGCACTCATTCATCCTGTAACGGGGATCACCGCCCCGGACTGCGCCGCCGATCATGCGGTCCGCCCGGAGAACTCCGAGGCGAGTTCAGAGTTTACGCTGCTGCCTCGCACCGCCCGGCAGCTCTCTGACAACGATAGGCTCCTACTGCTCCTCATCTCAGTCTTTAAAATATACTCAATTATTATAGGAAGAAGATTAAAATAAGTCAAGGGTTTTTCCGGCAAATCTGTCTTTTCCGTACAGATAATCATCCGTTCCCGATACTCTGTCATAACGCAAAACCGCTCCGCTCTACCTCGACTGTTGGAATGCCTGTAACGCCAGGGCATATACTCGTGCAGAGGCACTCCTATATGTTCTGGCTAACAGGCAGAACCAACGATTCTCGGAACGCTCCCGCTTACATGTTTTGCTTATATGACAGAGTACCGGAAACTGATTGCATCCAGACGGGAAAGACAGATTCGCATCCCGCAGAAGGCGTTCCGGCCGGAGCACTCTGGAAATGGGAAATCTGTCTTTGTTGTACTGGAGGCTGATATTATAAATGATCTGAACAGACAAGCCGGCACAGCCATATCTCTCAAGGACCGTAAAGCAGCGCCGGCACTTGGATCGCGTTTTTTGCGATCCTATGTACCGCTGCGCTGCGTCCCGAACGAAAGTGGGTCCGCGAGGGATATGGCTGTGCCGGCGTATGTCGGTCACATTTTTTGATTTAACTGTACGACAAAGACAGATTTCACATCCCCCGCTTCACTTTCAGTTCCCACGGGACGATTTCCCCTGCCTCCAGGCTTTTCTTCACGTCGATGACCCGCTGGTTAGACGATCCCCGGAATACAAGCCGGATGTCTTTTTTCGCTTCTACAAACCGCCCGTCCACGAGTACGTCGATCATGGACAGTATTTCATCCGTGACTTCGCACCGTGCGCGGCTGTCGCCCAGAAGCTCTTTATCGAAAAGATAGCCGCTGTAGCACCAGATATTTTTCTCCGGGTACTGTTCGCGGACTTTCCTCAGGAGCCCGGCCAGCACCCGCTGGTTCTGCGGCTCGAAGGGCTCGCCGCCAAGGAGGGTCAGACCGTTTATGTAAGACGGCGCGAGCGCCCCGAGGATCTCCGCTTCTGTCTCTTCTGTATATTCTTTTCCGTAATGAAAATCCCAGGTGTCCTGATTGAAACAGCCCGGGCAGTGATGGGTACAGCCGGAAACAAAGAGGGAGACTCTGACTCCCTCTCCGTTGGCTATATCACATTTTTTAATTTCTCCGTAATGCATATATCCGTCTCCTGACACCAGATGGCTGAACTCTTATTACAGATGTAATACCCTTTCTTTGATCTCCTGCGTCCTGCCCTGGTTCCAGAACTGTGTGCCGATATAGCCGCATGTTCTTCTCGCCACGTTCAGCCTGTCCTGGTCGCGGTTGCCGCAGTTCGGGCACTCCCACTCAAGTTTCCCGTCCTCCGTGGTCACGATCCGGATCTCCCCGTCGTAGCCGCACTCCTGGCAGTAGTCGCTCTTGGTATTGAGCTCCGCGTACATGATGTTGTCATAGATGAACCGCATGACCTGAAGCACAGCCGGGATGTTGTCCTGCATGTCAGGCACTTCCACGTAGCTGATGGCGCCGCCGCTTGAGAGGGCCTGGAACCGGGATTCGAATTTCAGCTTGGAAAATGCATCGATCTCCTCTGTCACATGCACGTGGTAGCTGTTGGTAATGTAGCTCTTATCCGTCACGCCCGGCACGATGCCGAAGCGTTTCTGAAGGCATTTCGCAAATTTATATGTGGTACTCTCGATCGGCGATCCGTAGATGCTGAAGCCGATATTTGTCTCTTCTTTCCATTTGTCGCAGGCGTCGTTCATATGCTTCATCACTTCAAGGGCGAACGGCGTCGCTTCCGGATCGGTGTGGGATCTGCCGGTCATGTATTTCACGCACTCGTAAAGTCCCGCATATCCGAGGGAGATGGTGGAATAACCGCCGTAGAGCAGGCGGTCAATGGTCTCGCCTTTTTTCAGCCGCGCCAGCGCGCCGTACTGCCAGAGGATCGGCGCCGCGTCGGAAAGGGTTCCTTTCAGGCGGTTGTGACGGCACATGAGGGCACGGTAGCACAGGTCCAGACGCTCATCGAAGATCTTCCAGAACTTCTCCATGTCGCCGCCGGAGGAAAGGGCCACATCCGGCAGGTTGATGGTCACTACGCCCTGGTTGAAGCGGCCGTAGAACTTGTACTCGCCGTTCTCATCCTTCCACGGACTGAGGGCGCTCCTGCATCCCATGACCGGGAAGCAGTTGCCTTCTTTGAGCTCTTTCATTTTCTTCTCGGAAATGTAGTCCGGCACGAGGCGTTTTGCCGTGCATTTTGCCGCCAGTTCTGTCAGATAGAAGTAAGGCGTCCCCTCATCCACGTTGTCCTCTTCCAGCACATAGATCAGTTTCGGGAATGCCGGCGTCACCCAGATGCCCGCTTCATTCTTCACGCCCTGATACCGCTGGCGCAGCGTCTCCTCGATGATCAGCGCCAGGTCCTTCTTCTCCGCCTCGTTCTTAGCCTCGTTCAGATACATGAATACCGTGAGGAACGGCGCCTGTCCGTTGGTCGTCATAAGGGTGATCACCTGATATTCGATGGTCTGCACCCCTTTGGTGATCTCTTTTTTCAGACGTTTCTCCACAATCTCATCCAGCTGGTCTTTCGGGCAGTCGAATCCGATGGTGCGCATCTCGTCTTCCACTTCCGCGCGGATCTTGTCCCTTGACACCTGGACAAAGGGCGCCAGATGGGTCAGGGAAATGCTCTGCCCGCCGTACTGGTTGCTGGCCACCTGTGCGATGATCTGGGTGGCGATATTGCAGGCTGTGGAGAAACTGTGGGGCTTCTCGATCATGGTGCCGCTGATGACCGTGCCGTTCTGGAGCATATCCTCCAGATTGACCAGATCGCAGTTATGCATATGCTGGGCATAATAATCCGAATCATGAAAATGGATGATCCCCTGGCGGTCCGCCTCCACGATGTCTTCCGGAAGAAGCATCCTGCGCGTCAGGTCCTTGCTCACCTCGCCGGCCATGTAATCTCTCTGCACGCTGTTGACCGCCGGATTCTTATTGGAATTCTCCTGCTTCACATCTTCATTGTTGCACTCGATCAGGGAAAGGATCCGGTTGTCCGTTGTATTTGCCTTTCGCACAAGAGAACGTTTATAGCGGTAGCGCACATACCGTCTTGCCAGATCGAAGGCGCCGGTGGCCATAATCTGGTTCTCCACCATATCCTGGATCTCCTCCACGGACACCGCCCGGTTAAGCCGGCTGCACTTAAACTCCACAAACTCCGCGATGTCGTCGATCTGTGCATCTGTCAGGCTTCTGCTCTCCGCCTTAACATCCGCCTTCGTCACCGCGCGGACGATCTTATTAATGTCAAATGTCTCTTCTGAACCGTTTCTCTTAATGATCTTCATACTGCCTTCTCCTTGCCTGTTGTATCTGATGCGGGATCTCCCGCCACTCTTTCGTACAAAAATCATTCTAATACAAAATATAGTGTTTTGCAATCCCAAAAACACACGATAATGTATTTTCAGAACAATATATACACAACTGCAAGTTGTCTGTATTTTTCAGGAAAAACCAGGCAGAAGAGAAAAAAGAACAGACAGAAAGAAAAAACAGTCTGCACTCCTACCGAATACAGACTGTTTCTTACGATTCTGTTTTCCTGTTTTATTTTTCCGCCTTGAGACGGGCAAAATAATCTTTTGATTCGCGAACCACCACTCCGTTGAGCGCCAGCAGCGCCACCAGGTTAGGGAACGCCATCAGTGCGTTAAATACATCCGCGATATTCCATACCGCTGCAACCGTCATGTACGGTCCGATAAATACAGCCGCGATGTACAGCCATCTGTATCCCTGCACCACGGATCTGTTCCGGTTGAACAGGTACTCCACACACCGCTCGCCATAGTAGTTCCATCCAAGGATCGTCGTAAATGCGAAAAACACAAGACAGATCATCAGGGAGAAAGTCGCCACTTCGTTCGGGAAGGGAAGCCCTTTCTGGAACGCATCCATTGTGATCTCCACGCCTTCCAGGTCCGGGTTCATCCAGGAGCCCGCGATCACAACCGAGATGCCGGTCATCGTACAGATCACGATCGTATCGATGAATGTACCGGTCATGGAAACGAGGCCCTGCCGCGCC
The DNA here is from genome assembly GCA_019120575.1 of Candidatus Mediterraneibacter quadrami. Taxonomy (GTDB): domain Bacteria; phylum Bacillota; class Clostridia; order Lachnospirales; family Lachnospiraceae; genus Mediterraneibacter; species Mediterraneibacter quadrami. The sequence goes on along the minus strand of DWUU01000043.1, from coordinate 19,804 downwards.
GGCTCTTTCGTCACAGCCGCTGCAGCCGCGATGGGCGCGCTACCAAGTCCGGACTCATTCGAGAAGATACCCCGCGCGATACCCTGCTGCATCGCCACGACCATGCTTCCCATGGCTCCGCCCGCAAGCGCGCTTCCGGTAAATGCGGATTTCACGATGGAAACAACCGCGCCCGGCACAGCCGGTAGATTCGTAAAGATAATGATCAGCCCAAGCGCCACATAGAGGATTGCCATGAACGGCACCACGATCTCCGATACTTTTGCGATCCTTTTGATCCCGCCGATGACCACAAGCCCGACGCAGAGCGTCAGGATGATGCAGGTGATCACCGTACTCCAGGAGTACGTCCGGCCAAACAGCGATACCGCGTTTGCCGTCTCCGGATCAAAGAAGTTCGTTACCGCTGACGCGATACTGTTGACCTGGGTAAATGTCCCGATGCCGAAGAGGCCCACGCACGCGCCGAAGAACGCGAAGATCTTCGCCAGCCATCTCCAGTTCTTTCCCATACCGTTTTCAATGTAATAGAACGGTCCGCCGAGGATATGTCCGTCCTTGTCTACCGTACGGTACTTGATCGCCAGAAGGCCTTCCGCATACTTTGTGGCCATCCCGAGGAACGCAGCTACGATCATCCAGAACAGCGCGCCCGGTCCGCCTGCCGCAAGCGCGGTCGCCACACCGGCGATATTTCCCGTACCGATGGTCGCGGACAATGCCGTACAAAGGGCTCCGAAACTGGTCACTTCCCCGTGTCCCTCTTCTTCATTTTTCACCATAAACCTGAAAGCTTTGCCGAGATGCCTTACCTGTAAAAGGCCCAGCCTGACTGTGAGTAAAAATCCCGTGAACAGGATAAGAATGATCAGCGGCAGCCCCCACACAGCGCCCTGAACCGTCGTAATGATTTTGTTGATCTGCTCCAACATTCCTTTATACCTCCATCCTTTTGCCTGAGAGACTCACGCAGACGTCCGCCGCATTTATGAAAATACGCTCCGGATTTTTCTGCGCTTACACCTTCGGCGCTCTTTTTCGCGCATCCGCTGTGAAAGCCGGAATACCGATGAAAAAGAACCTCTCCTGAGTATTTTTTCTTTCGTGCTTTAGCACGACAATGTAAAGGATATCACTACAACGGTTCAAATGCAAGAAAAATTTACATTTACTTACCTGACGGCATGAATTTCAGGATTTCCGCCGCCACACCTGATAATGGCATGGTCTGCAGCCACACGCGTCCCGGGCCGGTGATGATCGTATTAAAGATCCCCTCGCCGCCAAACACCATGTTCTTAAGCCCCGGAACGGTCTTGATATCCATCTGGCATGTAGCGTCCATCGCCGCCAGATATCCCGTGTCAACCACGATCTGCTGCCCAGGCTGAAGGTTGTATTCCACCACATGCCCGTCAAATTCCAGGAATGCCGTCCCGCGCCCGGAAAGCTTCTGCATGATAAAGCCTTCACCGCCGAAGAATCCGGCGCCCAGTTTTTTCTGGAAGAATATGGACAGGTCCACGCCTTCTTCCGCCGCCAGGAATCCGGACTTCTGCACGATCACCTCATTGCCAGGTCCGACTTCCCACATCCGGATCTGTCCCGGGAAGCTGGAGGCAAACGCGATCATACCTTTTCCGCCTGTCGCTGTATAGCGATTCTGGAAGAGCGCCTCTCCCGCAAACATTCTTCCAAGCGCTTTTCCGATCCCGCCGTTTGAGCTCGTCTCCATCTTCATATTCGGAGACATCCAGCTCATGGATCCCCGCTCGGTTATCACGGTTTCTCCGTCTTCAAGGTAGCAGATCACTACTGGAAGCTCCCCGCCTTTAATCTCGTATTTCATTCTGATCTCCTTTCCGCGGCGGCCGTTTTGGCCGCAGACTGTATATTTTTATTTCATGATACCATAAAATCCCGGCGGAGCATATCCTGATTGCCCCGCCGGGATCTTTTTTAACTTCCTTTTAACTTTCTGTTCCGCTTCCTGCTTCCCGCTCCGCCTGCTGTCTCTGCTCTTCTTCCGGCGGGACCGGAAGCTTCGGCAGGATAATATCCGCCCGGAAGAGATCGGCTTCTGTTGATATTTTCAGAGAGCCGTGCTGCAGTTCCACAAAGCTCTTGGCGATCGCAAGTCCCAGGCCGGAGCCTTCCGTATTCCGGGATGCATCGCCGCGTACGAACCGGTCTGTGATCTCTTCCGTATCAAAGTTGAGCTCCGATGCGGAGATATTTTTCATGGAAATGTGCACCTTGTTTTCCCGTTCTTCCATCTCGATATAAACCCGCGTATGCGGCATGGCATACTTCGTGATATTTACGATCAGGTTCTCGAAGATCCGGTACGTCTTCTGGCTGTCCAGCCACATGATGAGCTTGTGATCCGGGAGCTTCCACCGGAAGTCCAGGTCCGCGGCCTTGATCTTGCTGTCGTTTTCCAGGCCGGCCTGTTTGATCAGGTCCACGATGTCCACCTTCATGAAATGCATGGCCACACTCCTGCTCGCCGCCTTGCTGATCTCAAAGAGATCCTCGATCAGCACTTTCAGCCGCAGGTTCTTCTTCTCCAGCACTTCGATATATTCTTTCCGCTTCTCCTCATCCTTTTCATTCTTCAGAAGATCCGTATAAGTAATGATCGCCGTCAGCGGCGTGCGCAGGTCGTGGGACACATTGGTCACCAGCTCCGTCTTCATGCGCTCATTCTTCACCTCTTCATCGACTGCTTTTTTGAATCCTTTCTGGATCTTCTTCAGTTCATCCTGGATCGGCTCAAAGATGCCCACATCCTCATCGATGGGCACATCCAGGTGTCCTTCCGCCAGCTGGTTCGTTGACTTCAGGAGCAGCTGGTATTTTCCCTGCAGGTCTTTTACATATTTCCGCAGGAAGAGGAACAGGAGCACCGAATAAATGATCAGCGCCAGCGCCCCGTAATACCACAGGAAGCACACGATTGCAAGGATGATGTAGTTGATGATGACGATCTTCAGGATCGTACGGTTCGTCTTCTCCCTGAAATCAATATGCTGCAGGGCGTCGTACTGTCTTGCGAAAAAGGCTTTCATGCGCCTGATGACGCCGCCGGCTTTCCGCACCATCTCCTCATCGCTCTCCGTCCCGCGGCCGCGGTAATGACGGATCAGCTTCGCCGTCAGCGTCCGCTCGCGCCAGTATGCGCCCTTCATGCGGAACATGGCCCTTAAGGATGTCGCCGCCCAGAAGAAGACGCCGATCAGCACGAACCACATGGCAAAATTAAACGCCATGGCGAGCAGCCAGATCCCGTTCCCCATCTGCATGCCCGGAAGGAGCGTATCTTCCACTGTGTGCTCCACGATATAGGGCACCGGTCCGTCCAGGCAGACTGTCGCAGTCAGGAACCAGACAAGGAGAACTGCCTCAAAGGGCACGTCAAACAGCTTCATTTCACTGATATCCAGCTTCTTCCGGAAGGGAAGCAGGAGCGCCGCCAGGATCACGAGCACCCACAGCGTCTCCAGTGTATCCCGGTAAGCGCCTGTATACTCTATATCCGGCGGATACTCCTCTTCAACCCAGGCGTTTTTCTCCATGAAGGCGTCCATGTTTTCCGCATTCATCCCGTAGATGACGGTTACATCCTGGGGTGACGTGATGCTGGAAATATAATCTTCATATTCGGTCTGCTGGGCATACACAAGGAACTGATTTTCCAGATCGTATTCCTCTTCCGGCATAAGTTCCGTCCCGTCCACCTGGATGCCTGCAAGCTGTCCGTCTGCTGAAAATGTATATTCCGCCCGGAACACATAGCCCGCGCTCTCCTCATCCGGCTCCTGCAGACGCCGGTCGGTCGTACTCATTTTGGTTTCCGTATCCCCTGTTTCAGACGTTGTTGCTTTCTCGTCCGTCTCCGCGGTTTCAGGCTGCGCTTCCGTAAGCGGCTTCCCCTCCGCATCGTACAGGCCGATATCCAGATACTTCGCGGTCAGTTCAAAATTCCGCTGCCCGTAATCACTCAGCACATCCGCAGGATCCGTGTCATGAGAGTACTGATTATATACCAGATAATTCCCTTCCGCCAGATCCTGTCCGATGCTGCTCTCCCTGAGTGTATCTGAAAAGGACGCCTCGTACGCAGACGGCGCCGTCTCGACCGCCCCGCGGATCGAGTCATACTGGGACAGCATCATCACCGAGCAGAACGCAAGCAATATTACAGTTATGATGATTCCTCTTTTATGGCTGTTTTTCGATTTTGTATCCAACTCCCCACACCACCTTTAAATATTTCGGATTCTTCGGATTGATCTCGATCTTCTCTCTGATATTTCTCACATGGACCATGATCGTATCGGTATTAATGGCTTTTTCCTGCCATACCCGCTCGTAGATCTCCTCGGATGAGAAAACCCGGCCCGGATTCTTTGCCAGGAGCAGCAGGATCTTGTACTCGATCGGCGTCAGTTTTACCGGCTTCCCGTCCATGGTCACCTCCACCGTATCCTCGTTGATCTCCAGGCCGCCGATCACATGGACGTTCTCCTGGGGCGCCAGCTTCTCCAGGAATTTGCGGTAGCGCCGCAGCTGGGAATTGACCCGCGCCATCAGTTCCATCGGTGTAAAGGGCTTCGTCACATAATCGTCCGCCCCGATATTTAAGCCTGTGATCTTATCCACTTCCTCGGATTTGGCCGAGAGCATGATCACCGGGAAATCGTGTTTTTCCCTCAACTTCATGGTCATGCGGATGCCGTCCATACGGGGCATCATTATGTCCACGATGGCCAGATGGATGTCTTCTTTCTCAATGACCTCCAGTCCTTCAATGCCGTCCGCCGCCTGGAACACCTTATATCCCTGGCTCTGCAGATAGATCTGCACGCCTTCGCGGATTTCTTTATCATCCTCTACGATCAGTATGTTGTTTATCTCCATGATGTCTGTCTTCTCCCTTGTTCTCATTTATTCCCGCGTACAATAAGTCAGGCGGGCAGTTCCGGAATGCAGTCCTTTCTGACCACTCCGTAATTTCTCACCGACACGTCTACCGTGCTCCACGGCAGCGGGATCACGTATCGGTCCCAGCGGCGCCAGAGCCGGATGCACGAGGAGTAAGAAACCGTGATGCCCACAAAATCTTCTTCCGCATGTTCCGACAGATAAAACGCCAGCTTCTTCGGTTCATGCCTCGGTCCCAGCGGGCCGTCCAGCGCCACCGCAATAGAATGGGTTTTCTCGTAACTGTCCTTCACGATCTTCTTAATCGCTGTGAACGCCCCGTATCCGTCCGGTACTCTCAGTGCGTTCCCTCCGCACTGCCGCACCATATATTCAATATAATTCCCCCTCGCATCTGCGGTCACGATCACATCCACCGGCGTCGTTCTGTCCGCCAGCCGCTCAAGCACCAGATTCATAAAGAAACTGTCTTCATGCCAGAATCCGTAGATCTGGCTGTCTCCGTACCGGTTGCCGTCATCCCACCGGACGGCCACCGTCCGCCTGAGAAGGTCAAGATACTTTGCGAACAGCCGCTGCAACATGCCCGCCCCGGTCTTCCGAACGTTCATATCTATTCTCCCCTTTCCGCAGTACACACTGATTGTAGAGCATCTCCGCATAGATGGCAAGCCTGGATGCCCGGTAATTATCCGCGTCAGACCTGGCCGCCTCCCGCATCCGCCCGAGATTCTCCGGACGCAGCGCCTCCACCGCTTTCTCTGCCCAAACGGCCTCATCCTCTGCTGTAAGAAATCCATTTACGCCGTTCCTTACCACGTCGTCCGCGCCTGTCGCATGCACCGCCACGACAGGGCATCCGGCGGCAAGCGCCTCCGCCAGAACGATCCCCTGCGTCTCGGACCGGGAGGCAAAGAGAAAAAGATCCGCCGCATTCAGATAATCTTTCACCTGAGCATTAGGTACATTTCCCATAAAAGTCACTTTATCGCGTATCCCGAGGATCGATGCGCGCACTTTCAGCTCTCCCATCTGGCTGCCGTCCCCGAGGATCAGCACATGGAAGTCATCGCCCAGCCGCTTCTCGATCTCTGCGATCCCGCGGAGAAGGAAGCCGTAATTCTTCTCCCGTTCCAGTCTGGATACCGTGACCAGAAGGTGTTTCCTGCCTTTTGCGTACTGTTCCCGGATCTTCTCTGCCCGCCCTGCATCACTCCGGTAAAAAGAAGCGTCCAGTCCGGTCGGCATAACCGTAGCGGGTACGGACACGCCCTGCCGCCTGATCACCTGCAGCATTCCGGCGGACGGCGCGACCACCAGATCACACTGGCTGCAGAACCATTTCATATAAGACGGGATCACGGATCCTTTTACCCAGTCTGTAAATCTGTTCCTGATATACCGCCGTTCCTTTTTCTCCCGGAAGAAGGGGATATAATGAAGGTAGTCCTCATAGCGGGTATGGTATGTATATATGACCGGGATGCCGTATTTCTTCCCCAGGCTGAGCGCCCATATTCCGGCAAACACCGGATGATGCACATGGATGCAGTCGAACGTCCCCCGCTCAAATATCGCGAACACCTCCTCCGGCCGGAATGACGGATAGACCATACCGTTTGGCATTTTCATTTTCTGTGTACGGTAACGGACCACCCGCTCCGGAGACCGTTCATCCTGTTCCAGCACCCGGCTCCTCTCCTCTTCATCATCCCCATACATCGGTGCGATCACCGTCACCTGATGCCCCAGCCTGGTCAGTTCCTGCGCCTGCCGTTCAACCGACACCGGCACGCCGCCGACAAACGGCCTGTAATTATTTGTAAGCATTGCAATCTTCATGTTCTGTCCCTCCTCGTTATGTAAAAAGCTGGATCGCCGCGTCTCCGAAGAAATATCCGGCTCCGACAAAAGCCAGATTCCAAAGGAATATCCCGCACGCGGAACTGACGGTATACCGCACAAAATCCATCTTCACCATGCCTGCGGGGATGGAGATCAGGGTGCGCACCATCGGCAGCAGCTTGCTGACAAACACGCCGGCGCATCCTTTTTGTCTCAGGTAGTCCATCTTCTCCTCGATCACCGGCCGGTGCTTCGGAAATTTCCGAAAATAAAATGCGAGCAGCTTATTTCCCCCGAACCGCCCCAGCAGATAGAGGAGCCAGCTACCGGTCAATCCGGCCGCCACCGTCAGGATCATGACCAAAGGGAAACTGATCTCCCCCTGCGCCGCCCAGATGCCGGAGAGCGGCATGATTACTCCCGCCGGGAATCCGGGCAGGTTCATATACTCCAGAAGAACGATCAGATAGATAAAAAAAGCGCCGTATCGTAAAAAGTATTGGGTAAGTTCATGAATGTCCATAAAAAATACAGCCCCCTTTCATGTTTACAGCATAAGCCGTAAATCTAAAGGGGGCTGATAGAAGATTCAAAAGATTTTCTTAAGATTCAGATCCCGCAGTCCACTGCAGCTCTTTCGACTGCCAGTCCTTTCTTGTAGCGCTCCATGAATTTTTCATATCCTTCCACGTCTTCCGCGACCGGATCCATGCCGGTTCCTTCCGCTTCATGGAACACTTTGTTGTTCAGATAGTCTGTCAGGCTCTCGCCGTCTTCTCTTCGCACCAGATAATCCGCCAGCAGGGCAATGCCCCATGCGCCGCCTTCCCCGGCCGTCTCCATAACGTAAACCGGTGTGTTGATGGCTCCGGCAAGGATCCGCTGGCCGACGCCTTTCGTCTTGAAGAGTCCGCCGTGTCCCATCATCCGGTCCAGCTTCACATGCTCTTTCTTGAGCAGGATATCCATCCCTGTCTTCAGGGCTCCAAGGGACGTATACAGGTGTACCCGCATGAAGTTTGCCAGATTAAATCTGCTCTCCGGTGAACGGACGAAAAGGGGACGTCCCTCATCGAATCCGGTAATATGCTCGCCGGAGAAATAGTTGTAGGCAAGCAGGCCGCCGCAGTCCGGATCCCCTTCGAGGGCTTTATTGTACAGTGTGCCGAACAGTCTGTTCATGTCTACATCCATGCCGAAGCTTTCTGCAAATTCTCTGAACAGTCCCACCCAGGCGTTCAGGTCGGAGGTGCAGTTATTGCAGTGTACCATGGCGACCAGATCGCCGGCCGGCGTGGTCACGAGGTCGATCTCCTCATAGGGCTTTGTCAGATCTTTCTCAAGTACAGCCATGGCAAATACACTGGTGCCGGCCGATACATTTCCGGTCCTTACGGCTACGCTGTTGGTGGCGGTCATGCCGGTCCCGGCGTCGCCTTCGGGCGGGCACATGGGGATCCCCGCATTCAGATTGCCTTCCGGATCAAGAAGCCCTGCCCCCGTCTTCGTGAGGCGCCCTGCGTCTTCCCCGGCAACCAGCACTTTCGGGAGCAGGTCTCGGATCTTCCACGGGAAGCCTTTATCCGCAACGAGCGCGTCAAACTGGTCCAGCATCCTGCCGTCATAATCTTTTGATGCGATATCCATCGGGAACATGCCCGCCGCATCGCCGCTTCCGAGCACTTTCCGGCCCGTCAGCATCCAGTGGATATATCCGGAAAGGGTGGTGAAGAAACGAACTTTATCCACATGTTCCTCCCCGTTTAAGATCGCCTGATACAGGTGCGCGATGCTCCAGCGCTGAGGGATATGATAAGAGAAAAGTTCTGAAAGCTTCTCTGACGCTTCTCCGGTGATCGTATTCCTCCAGGTGCGGAACGGCACGAGCAGTTCGTCCTTTTCGTCAAATGCAAGATAACCGTGCATCATGGCGCTGATGCCGATGGCCGCCAGATCTTTGATGGTCACTCCGTATTCTTCCCGGACGTTTTTCACAAGATTGCCGTAGCAGCCCTGCAGCCCTTTCCAGACTTCATTGATATCATACGTCCAGATATGGTTTACGTACTGATTTTCCCAGTCGTAGCTCCCGGACGCCACAGGGGACTTGTCCGTATCGATCAGCACAGCCTTGATCCGGGTCGAACCCAGCTCGATCCCCAGGACCGCCTGTCCGGCATCGATCATTCTCCTGATTTCTTCCTTGCTTCGCATCACACATTCCTCCTTGCTGTTAATTTCTTCTGATTATAATTATCAGCAGGCAAGGTCTGCCTGCTGATGATTTCTTTTTATGCCGTTTTTACAGCATTGTCTTTCTCAGTTCTTCGCCGCTCTTTGCACTTAAGTAAGCCGGCGCGATATCAAATACGGTCTTGCATCCGCACTGACCCTCTGCTGCAAGTCTGTACGCCGCGCGCGCATATGCGAGCAGAACGGATGAAGTGAACTCCGGATTGGAATCCAGCTTCAGGCTGTACTCGATCACATGGCTGTTCCCGCCGTCCCAGCCGGTCCTGCCGCTGCGGATCACGAAACCGCCGTGGGGGATGCCGCTGTGGTCTCTCTTCAGTTCCTCTTCGCTGATGAAGTGTACGGTTGTATCATAATCCGAGAAATAGTTCGGCATGGTCCTGATCTCTTCCTCAACCTTCGCCGCGTCCGCGCCTTCTTCCAGGACAACGAAGCACTCTCTTGTGTGTTTCTGTCTTGTGGTAAGGTCCGGATTCTCTCCGTTTCTCACCGCCTCAAGAGAAGACTCTACCGGGATCGTGTACTGTTTCGCATCTTTCACTCCGGCAACTCTGCGGATGGCGTCTGAATGGCCCTGGCTGACGCCCTTGCCCCAGAATGTATAGTCTTTTCCGTCCGGAAGGATCGCATTAGCATACAGGCGGTTCAGGGAGAACATACCCGGGTCCCAGCCCACGGAAATGATGCCGACTTTACCGCTTTCTTTTGCCGCCGCGTCAACATTTGCAAAATGCTCCGGGATCCTTGCGTGAGTGTCAAAGCTGTCGATGACATTGAACATACGCGCATACTCCGGCGTCTGCTCCGGAAGATCCGTCGCGCTTCCGCCGCAGAGGATCATTACATCGATCTTATCTTTCCACTGCGCTGCGTCCTCCACGTGGCACACCGGAGTTCCCTCTGTCAGGATGCTCACTGTCTCAGGAGCCCGGCGGGTGAATACCGCTGCCAGTTCCATGTCCGGGTTCTGTTTTATCGCACACTCGATCCCTCTGCCGAGATTTCCATAGCCTAAAATACCAATTCTAATACTCATTGCTTACATACTCCTTTACACTTTACTATAATACTACTCTGTTATTATACATTTCCGGAGCCTTGTTTTCAATGAGAATCTTTTTCCCGGAAATTTCCCGGAAATTTATTTCCGGTAAGCGATCTCATTCCAGCGGAGTTCGTTTTTCAGGCTGCGGATGGTCGTGTCTTTATCAATGTAAACCGCCTCGATGCCCATGGCCGCCGCCCAGTCGCCCATCTGTTCGCTGGTCAGGTCATAGGAAAACGCGGTATGATGCGCGCCGCCGCAGAGGATCCAGGCTTCCGCACCGGTCTGAAGGTCCGGCTCCGGCGTCCAGAACGCAGTCGCTACCGGGAGCTTCGGCATCGGCTTCTCTGTCTTTTTACAGTTCACATCATTGATGATCAGACGGAACCGGTCGCCCAGATCGATCAGGGATGTAGCGACAGCCGGTCCTGTCTTTGAGGTAAATACAAGTCTTGCCGGATCTTCCCGGTCGCCCATGGAGAGCGGCTGAACTTTGATGCTGACCGGGCCGTCCGCGATGGTCGGGCAGACCTCCAGCATATGCGCCTGCAGGATGCCCTCTTTTCCCGACACCAGATTGTAGGTGTAATCTTCCATAAACGAAGTCCCTTTGGAATCTTTCATGCCTTCGGTCATGATCTTCATGATGCGGACCATAGCCGCTGTCTTCCAGTCGCCCTCTGCGCCGAAACCGTATCCCTTCTGCATGAGACGCTGGATGGCAAGGCCCGGGAGCTGCTTCAGGCTTCCGAGATCCCCGAAATGGGTAACGATGGCCTGATAATTATTTTCATCCAGGAACCGTTCGAATCCCAGCTCAATCTGCGCCTGCACGGCCACATGGCGGCGGAACTCCTCCGGATCCCTCCCCTCAAGAAGGATGTCATATGTATCATAATATTCATCCGTCAGCGCCCTGACGTCGCTTTCAGATACCGCCTCTACAGCCTCTGCGATCTCGTTGACCGGATAGGCGTCCACTTCCCAGCCGAACCGGATCTGCGCTTCCACCTTGTCGCCGTCCGTAACCGCCACATTTCTCATGTTGTCAGCCACCCGCATCACCCGCACATGGCTGCTCTCGATCACGCCGACAGCTGTGCGCATCCAGGATGCGATCTTCTTCTGTACCGCTTCATCCTCCCAGTATCCGACGACAACTTTACGTTCAATATTCATCCGGGTAAAGATATGCCCGAACTCACGGCCTCCGTGGGCGGACTGGTTCTCATTCATGAAATCCATGTCGATCGTATCGTACGGGATCTCCCGGTTGAACTGGGTGTGCAGATGGAGCAGCGGCTTGCGGTACTCCTGCAGCCCGAGGATCCAGGATTTAGCCGGAGAGAACGTATGCATCCAGGTGATCACGCCGGCGCATGTCTCATCCATATTTGCCTCGTTGAAAGTCTTCCGGATCAGTTCATTGGTGATCAGCGTCGGCTTCAGCACAACCTCATAAGGCAGCCTGCCGGACTCGTTAAGCTTCTCCACAATAATGCGGGAGTGCTCCGCCACATGTGCAAGGCATTCATCCCCGTAGAGATCCTGGGAGCCTGTGCAGAACCAGAATTTGTACTCTTTCTTCTTTAACATGATCTTTCTTCCTCCTTGTTATTTTTGCCGGGCTGCCCGTAATAGGCATTCGCCCCGTGCTTCCTGTAGTAATGTTTATCCTGCAGTTCCTGCGGCGCAGGCTGTACCTGCGGATTGATCAGTTCACAGCGGGCCGCCATCTTCGCCACCTCTTCGACAACCACTGCATTGTGTACAGCTTCATGAGCATCTTTGCCCCAGGTGAACACGCCGTGGTTCTTGCACAGCACCGCCGGTACCGCGATATAATCCTTCTGCATCCGCTCGAATTCATCGGCGATCAGCACGCCCGTATTCTTCTCATACGCTTCTTCGATCTCTTCTTTTGTCAGGTTGCGCACACAGGGGATCTCCCCGTAAATGTAATCCGCATGGGTCGTGCCGTAGCAGGGGATATCTCTTCCCGCCTGCGCCCAGCTCGTTGCCCAGGCCGAATGGGTGTGGACTACGCCGCCGATCTTCGGGAAACGGTTGTACAGTACGACATGGGTCGGCGTGTCTGAGGACGGATTGTATCTTCCTTCGACTTTATTGCCGTCCAGGTCGACTACGACCATGTCATCGGGGGTGAGCAGGTCATACTCCACCCCGCTGGGCTTGATCACAAACAGGCCGCTCTCCCGGTCAATGCCGCTCACATTCCCCCATGTAAATGTCACAAGGCCGTGTTTCGGCAGGAGCATGTTCGCCTCATATACTTCTTTTTTCAACTGTTCCAGCATAAACTGAATCTCCTTTCATTTCGAATTTATATCTCATGGACAACCCGCACGGAGCTTCGCATTACGAGCTGCGGCTCAAATTCACGGGATTCCATTTTCTCATTTCTCAGGATCCGGCCGGTCATCATTTCCGCCGCCGTCTTTCCAAGTTCCTCAGCCGGATTCTCAAAGGATGTCAGCGGCACGGAACAGAACTGTGCCAGTGCGGAATTATCGATCCCGACGATGGAGAGGTCGTCCGGAACACATTTCCCCGCTGTCTGACAGATCCGGACCAGCTTGTAAGCCGTTTCGTCATTATAGCAGACACATGCTGTACAGCCCTTCAGCCGCTTCAGGAATCTGGCCCCGTCCTCTTCCATTCCCCGCATCTCTTCTGTGTCAGTCCAGATTACCTGACCGCCCCGGACTTTAATGTCTTTCTCCATCAGCGCTTCCATATAGCCGGCATAGCGCAGATGTCCCTGGCCGTCATCCGACTTGAAAATGCCGCCGATGCGCCTGTGTCCGCATTCGACCAGATGGCGGGCGGCCAGATAGCCGGCCATGCGGTCATCCATGCTGACATGCGGGATATCCAGATCCTTATAAAAACTGTTGACAAAAAGAACCGGAATCCCCAGATTTTCCAACTCCATGTAAAGTTTCAGATTCGGATTCGGAAGGCCGCTCTTTACCGTCTCTGCAATAATCCCGTCCACCGACCGGGTGCGAATGAACTCTTTCAGAAGCATCCGCTCCTTTTCCACTGCATTGTCCGTCATGACGATCTGCATCGTGCAGCCTTCCGGCGTCAGCGCCGACTCGATGCCTTTAATGATCGAGGGGAAAATGTATGTATCCACACAGGTCAGCATAACCGCAATCCGGACTTCTTCGTCTTTATGCCGCCGGGTATTGACTGTCACATATGTGCCGCTGCCCCGTCGTCCTTCCACAAGCCCGTTCTCTGCCAGTTCTTCCAGCGCGCGCCTCACCGTCTGGCGGCTCACGCCGAAGCGTTCCATGAGTTCGTTTTCCGAAGGAAGACGGTCTCCCCGGGCAAGGGCTCCGTCCTGTATCTCCGCATTTACCCAGTCAACAATCCGTTCAAATTTTTTCTGCATCAGACGCCCCCTCTCTGCCAGGATATGGTTTATTCTGATTTTCTGGTTTTATCATATACCATAACAACTTACAATACAATTCGCGGTTTATCTAAAATTTTCACCTGTTTTTTAGCACAAAATAAAAAGTTGTACTGCTTTTCTCATTTGATAAGCAATACAACTTTTCACTGTTATATACTACTCTCCCCTGATCGCCGCCAGCGGACTCAGCTTCATGGCCCGGACTGCCGGAAAATACCCCGCCGCCATGCCGACCAGCACCGCGAATGCGGAGGACGCAAGCATAAGCCAGAACGGGATGTAGGAAATGCTCCCCGGCATGCCGGTCAGTGATTCACTGGAAACGAACAGATTGATCACCGCAGACAGGATCAGGCTCAGAATATTTCCCACGATCCCGCCGATCAGTCCGATAAACGCCGCCTCCAGAAGAAAAAGCTGACGGATATTGCGGAGACTGCAGCCGATCACCTTCATGATGCCGATCTCTTTTGTCCGCTCATAGATCGACATCATCATCGTATTCGTTATGCCGATGGCCGCCACCAAAAGCGCCACGGCGCCGATGCCGCCCAGCACCGCCTGGACCATGAGCAGCGTTTTCTGCATGCCTTCGATCAGTTCCATATTTGTATTCACCGTATAGCCCATGTTCCGGATTGTTTGGGCGAGATCGTTTACATGATCCATGTCGTCGGCCCGGAGGATGACCGAGGAATACATGAATTCCTTCATCGGTTTCCCGTTGTCCGTGGTCGGCTGTCCGGGGATCGCCCGCCCCCGGAATTCTTTCTGCAGCGTTTCTTTCAATGTGGTAATATCACAGAGCGCCGAATACGAAAACTCATTATAATCATTTTCGCCGCCCGCGATCACGCCGCTGGCGCTGACCACATATTTCTTCGGGATCCGGCGGACGGAAGATCCGTCATCCCCGGACATATCCCCCATTTCCATCGGGGATCCCTGACTGGCATAATAGCTGTCCTGATCCAGGATCAGAAAAAGCTGATCATTCTGAAGATCGATATCCGGGAGCTCGCCGGTCTCCCAGTAACCGCCCCCGCCGTTTTTTTCATTAAAGTTCATGAGCACCATATTTCCAAATACAAAGCTCAGCTCCCCGCTGTCCGGATCTGGAAATGTCCCGCCGGGATTCAGTTTGATCTTCTGCGCTTCCATATCCTCCCGGGTCATGCCGATGATCTCCAGATACCCTTCGTAGCGGCCTTTCAGCGCCAGCCCGGAAGTGGAGATCCGCGGGTATGCGCTCTCCACATGTTCCAGCGCCGCCAGGGAATCCAGCGCCTCATCCGTCAGATACTGATCCGTCTCTTCCTCCGACTCCGGGCTGTAAGACATGAATGCGTTGTCTTTTCCGTATACGGTAAGCGTGGTCGTCCCGCCGCTTTCCTCCACCTGTCTGTACATGGATTCCTGCAGGCCCAGTCCCAGAGAGATCATGACCACGATGGACGTGGTGCCGATCACCACTCCCAGTATGGTCAGGAATGTCCGGAGTTTTCTTCGCCTAAGACTCCCCAGGCTCATCCTCAGCAGATCGCTCCACCTCATCGAACCACTCCTCCTCTTCCCGGTCGGATTTCTTCTTCCTGCGCCTTATAATGACCACAGCTGCGATTCCGCCTGCAAGGACGATCCCTGCGATCAGCGCAATGATCAGACCGGTATGTCCGCCCGGCTCTTCCTCATCCGTAACCGGGAAATCATCCGCCATGACCATGTCATCCACCGGCTGCGTAACCGTCATGGTAAATTCCTGCTTTGTCTCTTTCATATTTCCGGCGTCATCCTCATAACTCATTACCAGCCGGCAGTTATTCTCCTCATAGGACTCCGCCAGCGCGGTAACGATTCCGTCCACCATCCCGGTGGCTCCGGACTCCAGATTCCCGAGGAACAGTTCCTGACCCTCGATGGCGTCGCCCTCGAATCCGACTTTCACGTTATACATCTTGACCCGGCCCAGATTGTAGATGCTGCAGGTAATATTCGCCTCTTCCCCGATCTCGGCCGTATCCGGCATGATCTGGATATCGCTGAATTCGAACCGGGCCTCCTGAGTCACCGGGATCGCCAGACTGGACTGGCTTTCGAACTGTTCTGCATTCTTATTTTCATAAAGCATGCCCATGGTAATGCTGTACGGTTTCTGGATCAGATCCGCACGGCTGTTCAGCTCTATGGAAATATCCTTCGTCCCGCCGGCCGGGATCCCTTCCAGATAAATGGAACTGGATCCGGACGTCGGAAGGAAGGCCGGCGCCTCCGCCGCCTCATCCGCCCCGGACGCCGGAGCCTGCAGGTCAAACAGCATGTTCCGGACCGCCGTTTTCTTCGACGTATTCTTCAGATGGATCGTCAGGCGGAAATCGTCTCCCGCCTTCACCGTTGCGGGAGCCGTATCAAACCCGGTCACGATCACTCTTGGTACTGATGCGTCAGCCGGTGCGTCGGAAGACGCCCCGCCTGATCCGCCGGACGCAACGGGCTCACTGTTGTACACACCGCCGGACGGGATCTCATCATCCCCCTGCGCCGAACCGCCGCCCGTTCCGCCGGATGAAGCGTCTCCGGCCGGTTTGCTGCCTGAACCGGATGCTGCACCCCCGGACGGTTTACTTCCGGAACCGGACGCTGTACCGCCGGACGGTTTATCCCCGGATGAGCCGGATGAAGAGGATTTCTTCGCTTCGGTCCGGACAAATACATATTTCTCCGTCTCATATGTCTGTTTCCCGTCATCATAAGTAATCTTAAATATCAGTTTGTAGGATTTTCCGGTAACATCGCTTCGGACGGTCAGCTTCCCATCTGCATCACTTCCCCATACTGCAGCCGCCTGTTTCCCCGCGCTGATCATTCCCAGATCCTGGTCATAATTGAGCTGATCCATCTCAAAGGGCCATTCTTCCGGCTTCTGCACCACCGGAGAGATCCGGACATTCTGCGCATCCGTATTTCCGCTGTTAGCTACGTTGATCTTAAGCTCTGCTTTCTTATCCCCGGCCTTGTATGTAGGCGTCTTCTGTCCGTCGCCCACGCTCAGGGTGATCCGGCTGAGCGTCTCTTTGCCCGGTGTATCACTCTCTGCTCCGTTTGGGGCCTGATTTTCTGCATTTAGCGCATCCGCCGTTCTTCTGATCTCTTCCGGCGTCTGCGCTGCCCTGACGTATATTCCGGCCGGTCCGGCCATGGTTACCGCCAGCGCGGTGCAGGACAGGAATACACCCATCCGTTTCAGTGTCTGCATCACATGTTTCATCTTCTCTTCCTCACTCTCCCGTTATTTTCCTGTTGTCCTCAATCTTTACGATCTTCCCGTCAATGATATGGAAGATCCGGTCCGCATACTGTGCCAGATGATCGTCATGCGTGACCATGACCATCGTGCGGTTCTGCTCCCGCACCACCCTCTGCATCAGGCGCATCACATCCTCCGATGTGTGGGAATCGAGATTTCCCGTCGGTTCGTCGCAGTACAAAATCCTGGGGTCAGCTACCAGCGCCCGCGCCACGCCGACCCGCTGCTGCTGGCCGCCGGACATCTGCCTGGGCAGATGCTTCCTGTGCTTTGTCAGACCGACCAGCTTTAACATCTCATCCGCCTTCTTCATCCTGCTCTTCAGGCTCTCTCCCCGGAAAGTCAGCGGCAGCGCCACATTTTCCAGGGCATTCATCGTGCCCAGCAGATGGAATGACTGAAAGACAAATCCCACGTTATCTCTTCTGAACTTCACAAGCTCATTCTCATTCAGTTTCTCGATGTGGTGCCCGTCGATCACCACCTGCCCTCTGGTCGGCTTCTCCAGGCCGGCAAGCATATTGAGCAGGGTAGACTTGCCTGAACCAGAAGTACCGACAATGGCACAGAACTCTCCCTCTGAGACCTCAAAGCTCACACCGTCCAGCGCCCGGACAACCGAGTCTCCGACACGGTAAAACTTGTACAGATCTTTTACAATGATCGCTTTATTCACTTCTTCCTCCTGTCTCTGGATTATTTCTGCCGGAACCGGCAGGCTGCTGATTATGATTGTACAGAATAAAACCGAAGTATTACTTACTGTTTTCTGAAGATTTCATTAAGATTGTGCATTCTGCCACATTGATTTTCCTCCTGCCGGGGTCTATAATAGACAGACATCCGGCAGGGATTTTTCTTTCTCTGCCATTGTTCAAATTTTATCTGGTCCTGCAGGCCACATCCGGCGGTTTCCGCCAGCTGTTCCTTTCACTGCTTTACGCACGCAAAAGGTTGCAACTGTCCACTTTTTTTCCTATAATGGAGGTGTAATTATTGAACCGAAAACTACATAATGATCAGGATTATCCCATTGCAAACAGGGAGTACAAGGACGGGCTCTTCCGAATGGTATTCCAGAAGAAAGAAGACCTGCTGTCCCTCTACAATGCACTCAATGGTAGCAGCTACACAGACCCGGATGAGCTGGAAGTAAACACACTCGGGAATGTACTTTATCTCACCCGGAAAAATGATATCTCATTCCTCATCAGCGGCATGATGAACCTGTACGAACATCAAAGTACCTTTAATCCAAACATGCCGGTACGCGGACTCATCTACCTGTGCAGGCTTTACGAAAAATATATCGTTAAAAATGAGATCGACATTTATACTTCCTCTCTGAAAGAGCTCCCCTTCCCGCAGTATTTCGTATTTTACAACGGGACGGAAAAGGAACCGGACCGGCAGGAATTAAAACTGTCGGACATGTTCAAGGCGCCGCCTGTTTCCCGGACGCCCGCCCTGGAATGTATCGCAACCATGCTGAATATCAATTACGGGCATAATAAAGACCTGATGGTGAAGTGCCAAAGGCTCCGCGAATACGCTGTTTTCGTCGAAACTGTCCGGCAGGAACTTACTTCCGGAACAGACTTCGACCAGTCCGTGGCAAACGCCGTAGATATCTGCATAAACGGCAACATTCTTAAGGATATCCTGACCGATCAAAAAGCTGAGGTGATCCAGATGATCTTGGAAACATACGATAAAGAGCTGCATGATAAAACATTAAGGCATGAAGGATATGAAGACGGATATAATAAAGGTTCGACTGACGGATATCTCGAAGGCATAACCGCCGGTATTTCCAATCTTATCTCCACTCTTCAGGAACTTCACTTGTCCCGGGAGGAGACTCTGGCAAAAATACAGGAAAAATATGATCTTTCTGCCGAAGATGCGGAAAACTATATGGGTAAATACTGGAAAGTATAAACAAAAGGACGCATCCGCCTCAGGATACGTCCTCTGCTTTTCTGAAATTCTTTTACACATAAAAATTATGCCGTCCGTCCGGATAAACCGACAAAATACTGCACCATATCAACATACTGCCGGTCAACAGTCAGTGGTATAATATCCAGTATTGTATCCGGATTAATTATTCCCTCACGCAGATGTTTTGGTATATTATCCTTTAACACACTGATCACCTGCTCTTTTTGTCCGGCCGGA
Organism: Candidatus Mediterraneibacter quadrami; assembly: GCA_019120575.1. Taxonomy (GTDB): domain Bacteria; phylum Bacillota; class Clostridia; order Lachnospirales; family Lachnospiraceae; genus Mediterraneibacter; species Mediterraneibacter quadrami. The sequence continues at coordinate 781 of DWUU01000043.1, read as the reverse complement.
ATAAATTTAAGAAGGGCTCTGTATGTATTTATTCCGCCTTTTGTCCACTGATAATCCGGAAGGATCAGCGGAACTTCATATTCTTTTTCTCTGACGTGAAGTTCTTCTATATCTGCAGCCTCAATTTTTCTGTCACCGGGAATACCGAGCCGCTCAAACTGTTCCATCGGACAATCATTTTCCAGCATTACCTTTTGAAGCAGATTCGCCATATATACTTCAACATCTATATCAAACAGCTCGTTTTCCTGTTTCGGATCTTCTTTCATATCGAAAAGTTTATTTCCGAAATTCGCCGCATTTACCAGGCTGTTATTGTCGATATGCTTTGCCTCCTCACTGTCCTTTCCATTGATTAGAAGATCACTGAAATCTTTGGATCCGTTGCCGTTTCCCTTGGGGATCTGCCAGACAGGACATCCTTTAGTAAACGCGAACCTGCTGCCGTCTATCGCTTTTGCATTTCGAAGTTCATCTACAGAAAAAAGATTTCTCATGTGCATAGGCATTGTTGTATATTCATACAGCGGTACATTTGCCTCTGACTCGGGCGCTTTCATATATACATATCTTCCATCGAAAACATTCACATGAGCTCCATGTATTCCAAAAAGCGCATAATCTCTTATCGAGCGGTTCTCTTCGATTACTGTTCTGATCGGTTTTCCCTGCATATCTTCCGGAAGGCTGATTCCAAAATATTCCAGAAGCGTGGCCGGAAGATCAATCGTCTGCACGATTTCCGCCCTGGTTTCTCCTCCGCACTTAAATCTGGGATCAT
>DWUU01000042.1 GCA_019120575.1 Candidatus Mediterraneibacter quadrami | reverse complement strand
TTTTGGCACCCCCGGCTGGGTTCGAACCAGTGGCCTGTCGCTTAGGAGGCGACCGCTCTATCCAACTGAGCTACGGGGGCTTATACAGAAAATATTCAATTTTGCAGGGCTCCAGGATTCGAACGATTCGATTTTTAGGAGGCGGACGCTCTATCCAGCTGAGCTACCAGGGCAGGTGAGGTTTTTCGTTCTCCGGAGGAGATACCGGATAATTGTACCCCAATTCGCGGCATCTGTCAACGCCGGCAGGGGATTTTGACCGGAATTTCGGCTGATTTTTTGGAAAAAGAAGTTGCACAGGTGATTTTTCTACGGTATAATAAGTGGTCGAGCCTATGGAAGGCGGAGCCATCCGGTTCCGGCTTCGACGCATATTTCCAGTGAAACAGCCGCTCCGCGCCGTGATCGGACGGGGCGCCGCAGGATAGTCCTTGTCAGTTTTAGGAGGAACGAGAGAACATGCAGGATCAACATCTCAGAAATGTCGCCATCATCGCCCATGTCGACCACGGCAAGACGACCCTCGTGGACGAACTGCTCAAACAGAGCGGCGTATTCCGCGAGAACCAGGAAGTCGCCGAGCGCGTCATGGATTCCAATGATATCGAGAGGGAGCGCGGGATCACCATCCTCTCCAAGAACACGGCCGTTCACTATAACGGCGTGAAGATCAACATTATCGACACCCCGGGACATGCCGACTTCGGCGGCGAGGTGGAGCGCGTGCTCAAAATGGTCAACGGCGTCATCCTGGTCGTAGACGCATTTGAGGGCGCCATGCCGCAGACAAAATTCGTTCTCCGGAAAGCGCTGGAATTAAGCCTCCCGGTCATCGTCTGCATCAATAAGATCGACCGCCCGGAAGCCCGCCCGGACGAAGTCATTGATGAGGTGCTGGAGCTCTTCATCGACCTGGGCGCATCCGACGACCAGCTGGAGTGCCCCTTCGTCTATGCATCCGCGAAAAACGGCGTGGCCGTCCTGGACCTGACAGACGAGGAACGGGACATGAAGCCGCTCTTTGAGACGATCCTTGATTATATCCCGGCCCCGGAGGGCGACCCGGAAGCGCCCACCCAGGTGCTCATCAGTACCATCGACTACAACGAATATGTGGGCCGCATCGGCATCGGCAAGGTGGATAACGGCAGCATCGCCGTCAATCAGGAAATGCTCCTGGTAAACCATCACGATCCGGACAAACAGGAGAAAGTAAAGATCAGCCGTCTCTACGAGTTCGACGGTCTGGAAAAGAAGGAAGTCAGAGAAGCCGGCATCGGTTCCATCGTGGCCATCTCCGGCATCTCCGACATTTCCATCGGCGATACCCTCTGCTCGCCGGATCATCCGGATCCGATCCCGTTCCAGAAGATCTCCGAGCCGACCATCGCCATGCAGTTCATCGTAAATGACAGCCCCTTCGCCGGGCAGGAAGGCAAATACGTGACATCCCGTCATCTGCGCGACCGCCTGTTCCGCGAACTGAACACGGATGTCAGCCTCCGGGTGGAGGAAATGGACAATACCGACAGCTTCAAAGTCTCCGGCCGCGGCGAACTCCACCTCTCTGTGCTCATTGAAAATATGCGCCGGGAAGGTTATGAATTCGCGGTCAGCAAGGCGGAAGTCCTCTACCACGAGGATGAAAACGGCAAAAAACTGGAGCCAATGGAGACCGCGTACATCGATGTGCCGGATGAATTCACGGGCGTTGTGATCGAGAAACTTGGCCAGCGCAAAGGCGAACTGCGCAATATGTCGCCCATGAGCGGCGGCTATACCCGCCTGGAATTCTCCATCCCGTCCCGCGGACTGATCGGATACCGGGGTGAATTTCTGACCGACACCAAAGGAAACGGCATCCTCAACACCAGCTTCGACGGCTATGCGCCGTACAAAGGGGATATCCAGTACCGCAAGCAGGGCTCCCTCATCGCCTTTGAGACAGGAGAATCCGTAACTTACGGACTGTACAGCGCCCAGGAGCGCGGCACCCTGTTTATCGGACCGGGCGAGAAAGTCTACGCCGGCATGGTTATCGGCCAGAACGGAAAAGCTGAGGACATCGAGCTTAACGTCTGCAAGACGAAGCACCTGACCAACACCCGCTCCTCCAGCGCCGACGAGGCCCTCCGCCTGACGCCGCCGCGCATCCTTAGCCTGGAGCAGGCCCTGGACTTCATCGACACGGACGAGCTTCTGGAAGTAACGCCGAAATCCCTGCGCATCCGTAAAAAAATCCTGGATTCCAGGATGCGCAAGCGCAGCAACATGAAATAAGAATGAGAATTGAAGTGATTCGTTCTATACAATAACTCCTTTCCATGTTATAATATTTACATAATACATACACATATTTTTCATATGTTTATGGCAAAACTGAACAAAAAGGAGTTGAACAGTATGAATTTTATCATCAGCGGAAAAAACATTGAAGTGACTGCGGGACTCAGAGAGACGATCGAACAGAAACTGGGAAAGCTTGAGCGGTACTTCACTCCTGAAACAGAGATCACTGTAACCTTAAGCGTCGAGAAGGAGCGCCAGAAGATCGAGGTAACAATCCCCGTCAAGGGCACGATCATCCGCTCCGAACAGACCAGCAACGACATGTACGTATCCATTGATCTTGTGGAGGAGATTATCGAACGCCAGCTCCGCAAATACAAGAACAAACTGGTAGCAAAGAGCCAGGGGCATCCCACTCAGGCAGCTGAGACAGGAAGCATCCGCCGGGAATTTATCGAATCGGACGAAGCACCGGCTGAAGATGACGAGATCCGCATCGTGCGCACTAAAAAGTTCGGCATCAAGCCCATGTATCCGGAAGACGCCTGCCTGCAGATGGAACTTCTGGGACACAGCTTCTTCGTATTCTCCAACGCCGAGACCGACGAAGTCAACGTTGTATACAAGAGAAAGGACGGTTCATTCGGACTGATCGAACCGGAATTTTCATAAAAAGAACAGATAAGTAAAACAGGATCGCCTGCATAACGGGAAGCATACATCTCTCTTTCCCTGTTATGCAGGCGGTTTTTCCGTGATTTCCAGCCAGCACTGCCCGTCCTCTTCAATGACGGCCTGACCGCTGGTTTCCTCCGTAATTTCTTTTTTCAGGCTCTCCACTGTATCGTATGCAGCCGCTGTCAGGATCTCCACCCGGTCCGTATAGACCGTATCCAGTATGCTGACCTCCCGCCGCGTCAGCAGGTACTGGATCTTCCCCAGTCCGGTATAGTCCGTTTCGATCTTCAGCCGGACGCCCGGTACTTTCCGCAGGATCCCCGCATGGGCCAGTCCTTCTGAGGCCGCCTGTGTATACGCTCTTACAAGTCCTCCGGTTCCGAGGAGCGTCCCGCCGAAATACCGGGTAACTACGATCAGAACGTCAGTGAGCCCACGCCCCCGGATCACTTCCAGGATCGGTTTTCCCGCCGTCCCGGCCGGTTCTCCGTCGTCGCTCATCCGCTCCGTTCCGGGATTCTGCCCGATCACGTACGCCCAGCAGTGATGCCTGGCATCCCAGTACTCTTTTTTTATCTTCTCAATATGCCCGGACACTTCATCCCCGGAGACAACCGGGAAAACCTCCGCGATAAAACGGGATTTCTTCTCCACAATCTCACCTGTTCCGTATCCGCAGACTGTACGGTATGCTTCCATTGCCTTTCCTCCATTCTCTTTACTATACCAGAGTAATGACGGATTCACAACCTGAACGCCTCGAAAATCCGGAAATACTGACAAAGGTAAAATAATTATAAAAATATGAAGATTTTATTTTCTCCTTTATTTAAAAGGATATATTTGATATAATCATAGGAGTTGAAAAGGAGGATGCTATTCGTGAATTACGGAAAAAATAATCTTTCCAGAAGGAAAAAGAATATTTCTTCTAAAAAAAGAATGAAGAAAAAACGCGTTGGCGTACGGTTCTTTAAAGCAATGGTAATCTGTATACTTCTTCTCGGAGTGATCTGTGTCATCGGTGCAGCCGTCTTCGCCAAGAAGATCATAGATAATGCTCCCGCCGTGTCTGCAGACGATATTCTTCCGAAAGGATACACGACAAATATCGTGGATGTAAACGGAACCACGATCGATACGCTGAAAGACTCGGACTCCAACCGCGTGTACCGGACATACGATGAGATCACGGCAAACAACGACTTCCTGCCCCATGCCTTCGTGGCGATCGAGGACGAGCGTTTCTATGAACACAACGGGATCGACCTGCAGGGAATCATCCGTGCCGGATTTGTCGGCATTTCCAACGGATTTAACTTCTCAGAAGGCGCCAGTACGCTGACCCAGCAGCTGATCAAGAACAATGTCTTCCCCGATTTCATCAATGAAAAAGGATTTGACAAAGTCGAGCGTAAGCTGCAGGAACAGTATCTCGCTCTTCAGTTTGAAAAAGAGATGACCAAGAATGAAATTCTGGAAGCGTATATGAACACCATCAACCTGGGACAGGGCTGCCTCGGCGTACAGACAGCCGCCACCCGTTACTTCAACAAAGATGTGGCGGATCTGACGCTCTCCGAATGTGCGGTCATCGCCGCAATCACCCAGAACCCGACCCGGTTTGACCCGGTCAAGAATCCTGAGGAAAATGCAAAGAGGCGCGGAACCGTACTTGGCAATATGCTCGAGCAGGGATATATCGATCAGGCACAGTATGATGAGGCCATGGCCGATAATGTGTATGACCGCATTCTGGAGACCTCGGCGATCACAGAGGACAAAACGCCTTACTCCTACTTCACGGATGCGCTGATCGAAGACATCATCGAAGATCTGAAAGATCAAAAGGGATATTCCGAAACCCAGGCTTACAACCTGCTCTACAGCGGCGGACTTACCATTGTCTCCACACAGGACCTGACGATTCAGCAGATCTGTGATGAAGTGACGTCTGATCCGGATTATTATCCGACTACAGAATACGGGCTTGAGTTTGCACTGACGATCCACCGGGCGGACGGCACTGCCGAGAACTACTCAAAAGAACAGCTGAAGAAATTTATTTCGGAAAATATCGATTCCAGAAATCCGCTTGTCTTCTCTTCCGAAGATGAAGCCATGGAGGCCATCGAGGCATACAAGGATACACTGAACATTGACGAAGAGGCAGGCGACACTGTGGATGAGAATTACACGATCACCCTTCAGCCTCAGGTATCCTTTGTAGTCATGGATCAGGCAACCGGTTATGTAAAAGCCATTGTCGGCGGGCGCGGAACAAAGACCGGAAACCGTACCCTGAACCGTGCGACAGCCGAATCCGCTGCACAGCAGCCCGGTTCCTGCTTCAAGATCCTGTCCACCTACGGACCGGGACTGGATCAGGGACAGATCACGCTTGCAACGCCTGTCGAGGACAAGCCGTACAAATATGAAAGCGGACAGGAAGTCCACAATTCAAACAACCGGTATATCGGATGGACAACCGTCCGCAATGCGATCAAACAGTCCATCAACACATGCGCCGTAGAGACACTTACCGAAGTTGTCGGACCGGCCGAGGGTTACGAATATGTAAAGGACAACTTCAACATCACGACGATTGTTGAGGATGATATGAACCAGGCGCTGGCGCTCGGCGGTATTACCAACGGCGTCCGCAACATCGACATCACAGCCGCTTTTGCATCAATCGCCAACCAGGGAACCTACACGGATCCGGTTATGTACACACAGATTCTGGATCACGACGGAAATGTACTGATCGACAACAGTGTTCCGTCTACTCATCAGGCAATAAAAGATTCCACCGCTTATCTTCTTACAAGCGCGATGGAAGATGTTGTAAACGGCGGTACCGGAACCTCTGCAAGACTGGACAATATGGCGACAGCCGGCAAGACCGGTTCCACAAATGATTATGCCGACCGCTGGTTCTGCGGATTTACGCCCTACTATACCGCAGGCATCTGGGGCGGCTATGACGAAAACAAATCCATGTCCGGTATGGGCTCCTGGCATCTGAGGATCTGGAATACGATCATGGAACGGATACACAGCGATCTTGACGAGAAAGACTTTGAAGTTCCCTCTTCAGTCAAGAAAGCGACCATTTGCCGGAAAACCGGACTTCTCGCGGTAAGCAGCTGTCCGACGGTAACAGAATATTTTGCGACAGACGAGCTTCCGGATGAACATTGCTCAGGACATGTTGTATCCCGGCCGTCAACTCCGTCCGGCGGAAGTTCCTCAGATTCGTCAACTTCCGAATCTTCCGGAAGTTCATCGGGCTCGGGATCCGGTACGACAACCACGCCTCCGGACAGTAACACCGGCGGTGGCGGTGCTGAATCCGGCGGCGGTGGCGGTACAGCGTCCGGTGGTGGCGCTGAATCCGGCGGTGGTGGCGGTGCAGCATCCGGTGGCGGCGCTGAATCCGGCGGCGGTGGCGGTGCAGCGTCCGGCGGCGGTGCTGAATCCGGCGGCGGTGGCGATGCAGCGTCCGGTGGTGGCGCTGAATCCGGCGGCGAAACCGCACAATAACTCAAAACGCAAAAGAGCAGCGGGAAACACATCCGCTGCTCTTTCTTGCTATTTTTTATTACCAATGTTATTCTGCATCGAGAACCATCTTTGCCGCTCCGCAGATCCCGGCATCATTTCCAAGCTGCGCCAGAACGAAGCGTACGTTCTTGTTTGCAAAGAATGCCCTTTCCATGAACGGCTTTTCTATGTACGGAAGCAATACTTCTCCGGCTTTCGAAACGCCGCCGCCGATCACGAACACGGCCGGATCCACGACCGCCGCAAGATTTGCCAGGCCATATCCCAGATACCGTCCGAATTCCACCGCAATCTCCTGTGCGACCTCATCTCCTGCTTTCACCGCATCAAACACATCTTTTGCCGTCACATCCTCTTTATTCAGTACAGTGGAACGCATCTCCTGTCCAAGCTTCTGCTTTGCCAGACGTACGATTCCCGTAGCCGATGCATACTGCTCAAGACATCCCCGGTTTCCGCATCCGCACTGATCCTTCTCGCTGTAATTCACACAGATATGTCCGATCTCTCCGCCGGCTCCGTTGGCGCCGACGAGCATCTTCCCGTCGATGATCACCCCGCCGCCGACGCCGGTGCCCAGTGTAACCATGATCATATTCTTCTCGCCTTCACCGCCGCCTTTCCACATCTCGCCAAGCGCCGCCACATTGGCGTCATTGCCGATATAAGCGGAAAGACCGGTCAGCTCCTCAAGCTCTTTTTTTACCTCTTTATACTTCCACCCGAGATTCGCGCTTCCGTTTACTATTCCCTCTGAATTGACCGGTGCCGGTACACCTGCCCCGATCCCGAGCACGTCCCGCTTATCCAGGCCGTGTTCCGAAATCTTTGCCGCGATGGAGGAAGCGATGTTCGGAAGTACGGCTTTCCCTTCCTCCGAAGTGTCTGTTACGATCTCCCATTTGTCAAGAATCTTTCCGTCCTCTTCAAACAGTCCCATCTTTACGGTTGTGCCGCCGATATCTACACCTATACAATATTTCATGATTCTGCTCTCCTTTTCCCCTTATTTCCGGTTTTTTGCGATGTTCTCCTGAACCCGCTTGTAGAGTTCCTGAGCCGCGTTGTAACCCATCTGTTTCTGTCTGTGGTTCACCGCCGCAGATTCGACAATGATGGCCAGATTCCGGCCCGGACGGATCGGGATGCGGTAGCATACGACCTTGTTGCCGAGGAACTCTGTATACTGCTCCTCCAGACCCAGACGGTCATATTCTTTATCCCGGCTCCAGTCTTCCAGTGTAATGACCAGATCGATATTCTGGGTCTCCCTGACGCTCTGCACACCGAACATGGACCTTACGTCCACAATGCCGATGCCGCGCAGCTCGATGAAATGCTTTGTAATATTCGGCGCAGTTCCGACCAGTGTTTCATCGCTCACCTTGCGGATCTCAACCACATCATCCGTCACCAGACGGTGTCCCCTCTTGATCAGCTCCAGCGCGGCCTCACTCTTGCCGATGCCGCTCTCGCCCATGATCAGAACGCCCACACCGTATACATCCACCAGTACGCCGTGGATGGAAATGCAGGGCGCCAGGCGGACATTCATCCAGCGGATGATCTCCGCCGTGAATTCAGATGTATGTTTCTCCGTGCTGAAGATCGGGATCCCGCATTCTACCGCTTTTTTCAGGAACGGCTCCTCCGGTATGATGCCCCGGCAGAATACGATGCAGGGGATCGGATGGCTGAGAAGCTTCTCGTACATTTCCAGCCGCTGCTCCGCCGTGTGGGTGTGTACGTACCGGTCCTCCACGCTGCCGATGATCTGAACCCGGTTGGAGTCAAACCGGTCGTAAAAACCGGCCAGCTGCAGCGCCGGACGGTTTACATCCGGAACCGTCACTTCCCGCTCGTCCATATCCACATTGACCTCAGGCGTCAGGTCCTTAAGATCCATTTTTTCCACAAGTTCGCTCAACTTTATTCCATGCTGTGCCATAGACATTCTCCTCGCTTTCTCATTCTTTCCTAATCATATCACTGATGAAAGAACTTGTACACTGCTTCCGCCGCTTTTTCGTTCATTGACGGGATTTTCGCAAGTTCCTCCACGGATGCCGCACGGATCTCGTCCAGTCCGGCGTAATTCTTCATCAACGCTTTCCGCCTCGCAGGCCCGATCCCTTCGATATCATCCAGGATGGAATGCACCTGCCCCTTTCCCCGGAGCTGCCGGTGATATTCGATGGCAAACCGGTGGGCCTCATCCTGGATCCGGGTGATCAGGCGGAAGGCTTCCGATGACCGGTCGATGGGGATCTCCACGTTGTTATAGTACAGCCCCCTTGTCCGGTGATGATCATCCTTCACCATGCCGCACACCGGGATGTCCAGATGCAGGCTGTCCAGCACTTCCAGCGCCACATTGACCTGGCCCTTTCCGCCGTCCATCATAATCAGATCCGGGAATACCGTGAATTTTCCGAGTTCTTCACTCTCTTCCCGCTCCTTCAGCCCGTGGGTGAAACGCCGGGTCAGCACTTCCCGCATGCTGCCGTAATCATCGGCGCCCTGAATCCCTTTAATCCGGAACTTCCGGTAATCATTCCGCTTGGGGCGTCCCCGCTCATAGACCACCATAGATCCCACCGACTCGAACCCGTTTGTATTGGAAATGTCATAGGCTTCCATGCGGACGATCTCATTAAGGCCCAGAAGCGCGGCCACCTCTTTCACCGCTCCGATGGTCCGGCCTTCCTCCCGTTTGATCCGCTCCCGGTCCCGGAACAGGACCAGACGGGCATTCTCCTGCGCCAGTTCCACCAGCTTCTCTTTTGTGCCTTTTTTCGGCACCCGGATAGTTACCCTCTGCCCCCGTTTGGAGGTCAGCCATTCCTCCAGCACTTCCCGGTCTTCCACTTCCGCCTGGAGCATCAGCTCCCCGGGGATAAACGGGGTTCCGGCATAATACTGCATGATAAAACTGTTCAGGATCTCCGACGGGCTCTCCCCGTCTGTGATCCGCAGGTAGAAGTGATCTCTCCCGATCAGCCGGCCGCCCCGGATAAAGAACACCTGGACCACCGCATCCCCCTCATGGGAAGCCACGGCCAGCACATCCCGGTCCTCCCCGCTGGAGTCGGTGATCTTCTGCTTCTGCGCCACCTTCTTCACGCTGCTGATGAGCTCCCGGTACTCGATGGCCCGCTCAAATTCCAGCGCCTCGGACGCGGCATTCATCTTCTCCTCCAGATCCTTCAGCACCGCGTCGTAATTCCCGTTCAGGAACTTCAGCACTTCATTCACGGATTTTCCGTATTCTTCCTGTGAAATATATCCCTGGCACGGGGCGTCGCACTGCTTAATGTGATAATTCAGACATGGCCGCTCTTTCCCGATGTCCCTGGGCAGGCTCCGGTTGCAGCTTCTTAAGTGATAAAGCTTATGGATCAGGTCGATCGTATCGCGAACAGCCTGAGAACTGGTATAAGGCCCGAAATACCGGGCCTTATCCTTCTGCATCTTTCTGGAAAGCACGACCCGCGGAAATGCCTCGCCGGTCGTCACTTTAATAAACGGATATGTCTTGTCATCCATGAGCATCGTATTGTACTTCGGATGATGTTCTTTTATAAGATTGCACTCGAGAACCAGCGCCTCCAGCTCCGAATCCGTCACAATGTATTCGAACCGGCGGATGTGCGTCACCATCTGTTCGATCTTGACGCCCTTGTTCCTGCTGGTCTGAAAATACTGGCGCACCCGGTTCTTCAGGCTGACAGCCTTGCCCACATAAATGATGTGGTCATTCTCATCGTGCATGATATAGACGCCCGGCCTTCCGGGCAGTTTTTTCAGTTCTTCCTGAATATCAAACATGACTAATTCTCCACCGGTTTCATGGCGATCCGTCCGGTCTCCTCCGGCTGTCCTTCCCCGTCGGTCTCCTCCGGTTCAGGCAGGCCCTTCACCTCGCGGAAGATCTTCATGAATTCTTTTCCGGTAATGGTCTCTTTCTCGATCAGGAAGTCCGCGATCCTGTCAAGCGCTTCCCTGTTGTCAGCCAGCAGCCGTTTCGCCTCGGCATACGCCGCTTTCAGCATCTTCATGACTTCTTCATCGATCTCACCGGCTGTCGCATCGCCGCAGTTTAATACTGCGCGTCCGTCCAGGTAACGGTTCTGAATGGACTCCAGACCCATCAGCCCGAAACGTTCGGACATACCGTACTGGGTGATCATGGCCCGGGCGATCTTGGTCGCCTGCTCGATATCATTGGCTGCGCCCGTGGTCACTGTATCAAATACAAGTTCCTCCGCCGCGCGTCCGCCGAGCGCCACCACGATCATGGCCTCCAGCTCTTTCTTCGTATTCAGAAACTTCTCTTCCTCCGGCGTCTGCATCACATACCCGAGGGCGCCCATAGTCCTGGGCACGATGGTGATCTTCTGCACCGGTTCTGTATTTTTCTGGAGCGCTGTGACAAGGGCGTGTCCCACTTCGTGATAGGAGACGATCCTGCGCTCTTCCTTGCTCATAATGCGGTCTTTCTTTTCCTTGCCGACAAGAACGACTTCCACCGCTTCAAAAAGATCCTTCTGGCTGACCACCTGTCTGCCGTGTTTTACCGCATTGATGGCCGCCTCATTGATCATATTGGCCAGATCCGATCCGACCGCGCCGGACGTTGCCAGAGCGATCGCTTCCAGATCCACGCTCTCATCCATTCGCACATCTTTCGCATGGACTTTCAGGATATCCACACGGCCCCTCAGGTCCGGTTTATCCACGATGATACGCCGGTCAAAACGGCCCGGGCGCAGGAGCGCCGGATCCAGGATCTCCGGCCGGTTCGTTGCAGCCAGGATCAGAAGTCCCTTATTCGTATCAAATCCATCCATCTCCGCCAGGAGCTGGTTCAGTGTCTGTTCCCGTTCGTCATTGCCGCCCAGGGTCGTGTCGCGGGTCTTTCCGATTGCGTCGATCTCATCGATAAATACGATGCACGGCGCCTGCTGCTGGGCCTGCTTGAACAGGTCGCGCACACGGGACGCGCCGACGCCCACATACATTTCCACAAAGGCGGATCCAGACAGCGAGAAGAACGGTACTTTCGCCTCGCCTGCTACTGCTTTTGCAAGAAGCGTCTTTCCGGTTCCCGGCGGTCCCACAAGGAGTGCGCCTTTCGGGAGTTTCGCACCGATCCCGCTGTATTTGCCCGGATTATGGAGAAAATCCACCACTTCCTGAAGGGATTCTTTTGCCTCGTCCTCCCCGGCCACATCCTGGAATGTAACGCCCGTCTCTTTCTCCATATACATCTTGGCGTTGCTCTTACCGATGCCCATCATGCCGCCGCCTTTGGACATCCGGCGCATCAGCCAGACAAGCATGGCCGCCATCAGGCCGATAGGCAGGATCAGTGTCAGGAAAAGCTCCAGAAGCATCTGGCTCAGTGTGTCAGCCGGCTGGCTGCCGAACTTCACGCCGGCGTCTTTCAGCGTCTGGACCAGATTATAGTCATTGACATAACCGGTATAATAATCCGGGTCATGTTCCACCACATTCTGCTGCGCCTCTTCCGTCCGGTCTGCATTGCCGTCATTCCGGCTGCCGGATTCCGTGCTTTCCGCGCTGCCGGCGTTCCGGCTGCCCGTCTGCGACTCCATCTGTTCCTGGATCCGCTCCAGAATCGTGCCGGAGCTGCCGATCAGCCCATTCTTCGACATCTGCTCACGCCGCGCCTCGTCGGTGAGGGTAATGTAGATACGGTCGCTGTTAAGCGTTACCTCCTGCACATCTCCGTCATCCACCATCTCAAGAAATTTATCATAGCTGATCTGTTCCGGCCCCGAGCCGCGCATCAGCGAATAAAATCCCATCACTATAAAAGTGACCAGCAGGGTTGTAATGAGGATGATCCCCCAGCCCTGCCGGTTGTGATTCGGGTCGTTTTTTCTATTATTATCCATTATGTTCCTCCTAAAAACAGCTATTTTCATTATAAAGACAGGTTTTGCATAAATCAATAAAAAGATTATGAAAATATTGTAAAACAACAACTTTTTATAGTATACTGGTAAAGAAATATGTCCTTTCGGCAGACGCCCTGTAAAACCGTCTGCAGGATTAACATAATAAATTACAGCAAGAGGGTATCATTCATGAAAATCGGTTTTGACAATGACAAGTATTTAAAAATGCAGTCCGAACACATCCGGGAGCGGATCGGGAAATTCGACAATAAGCTCTATCTGGAATTCGGCGGAAAGCTTTTCGACGACTACCATGCGTCCCGCGTGCTTCCCGGATTTGCCCCGGACAGCAAGCTGCGTCTGCTCAAAGAACTCAGCGACCAGGCGGAGATCGTAATCGTCATCAGCGCGAAAGACATCGAGAAAAATAAAATCCGAGGCGATCTGGGGATCACCTATGACACCGATGTACTGCGCCTGATCCAGACCTACCGGGACCAGGGGCTTTATGTGGGAAGCGTGACCATCACCCAGTTCTCCGGTCAGGAGAGCGCCGTGTTCTTCAAGCAGCGGCTGGAAAAACTGAATATCCCGGTCTATCTCCATTACATCATCCCGGGATATCCGTCCAATGTACCGCTTATCATCAGCGATGAGGGCTACGGGAAAAACGATTATATAAAAACCACGCGGCCGCTGGTGATCGTTACGGCTCCGGGACCGGGCAGCGGCAAGATGGCCACCTGCCTCTCCCAGCTCTACCATGAACATAAGCGGGGCATCAACGCAGGATACGCCAAGTTCGAGACATTCCCGATCTGGAACCTGCCGCTCAAGCATCCGGTCAATCTGGCATATGAGGCGGCCACAGCGGATCTCAATGACGTCAATATGATCGATCCGTACCATCTGGAAGCTTACGGGGAAACCACCGTCAACTATAACCGGGACGTGGAGATCTTTCCCGTACTCAATACGATCTTTGAAAAAATCTACGGGGAAAGCCCGTACAAGTCGCCCACGGATATGGGCGTCAACATGGCCGGAAACTGCATCTGTGATGATGAGGCATGCCGCGAGGCGTCCAAACAGGAGATCATCCGCAGATATTACCAGGCGCTCAACTCTCTGGTCAAAGGTGAAAGTTCCGGGAAAGAAGCCCAGAAGATCGAACTCCTCATGAATATGGCCGGGATCACCGTTGCAGACCGGAAGGTCGCTGTCGCGGCTCTTGAACGCGCAAAAGAGACCGGCGGCCCGGCGGCGGCCATGGAGCTGGATGACGGCCGGATCATCACCGGCAAGACCACCAAACTGCTGGGCGCATCTGCCGCTCTTCTGCTGAACGTCCTGAAAGAACTGGCCGGCATCGACCACGAACTGCACATCATTTCCCCGCAGTCCATTGAGCCGATCCAGAAACTGAAAGTCGCCTACCTGAAGAGTAAAAATCCACGTCTTCACACCGATGAGGTCCTGATCGCACTCTCAGCCAGCGCCGCGGACAACCCGCAGGCAAGACTGGCGCTCTCCCAGCTTCCGAAGCTGGCCGGCTGCCAGGCGCACACCTCGGTCATGCTCTCCGACGTGGACATCAAGATCTTCAAGAAACTGGGCGTGCAGCTCACCTGCGAGGCGGTTTATGAGCACATGATCCTCTCCTGATCCGCCACGGATCCCGGAGAAAGGCAAAAAAACTGAATAAACTTCTTGTATTATCCGGTACAGCCGGTGTATACTTGAAACATATTTTTACAGTCTGTTCATACGATCCGGACTTACGGCCGCAAAGGCGCGGCGCCGGATCCATGGGCAGGCTGTACTCTTTTTTAAGGAACTTTTTAACAGCATTTACCACACAGCACATGCATACAGGAGGTTTTATTATGGCAGTCAAATATGTATTCGTCACAGGAGGCGTTGTATCCGGTCTTGGGAAAGGCATTACGGCAGCTTCGCTCGGCCGCCTGCTGAAAGCCAGAGGATACACCGTGACCATGCAGAAATTCGATCCCTACATTAACATCGATCCGGGCACCATGAATCCGGTCCAGCACGGCGAAGTCTTTGTCACCGACGACGGCGCCGAGACCGATCTGGATCTGGGCCACTATGAGCGGTTCATCGACGAAAACCTGACGAAAAATTCCAACGTTACCACAGGAAAGATCTACTGGTCCGTCCTTCAGAAAGAACGGCGCGGCGACTTCGGCGGCGGCACCGTCCAGGTGATCCCCCACATCACGAACGAGATCAAGAGCCGCTTCTACCGCAATCCCGCCGCCGAAAACACCGAGATCGCCATCATCGAAGTGGGCGGCACCGTCGGTGACATTGAAAGCCAGCCCTTTCTGGAATCCATCCGGCAGTTCCGCCATGAAAAAGGCGACGAAAATGTAATCCTCATCCATGTGACGCTGATCCCCTACCTGAAAGCGTCCCAGGAAATGAAGACCAAGCCGACCCAGGCCAGCGTAAAGGAGCTTCAGGGCATGGGCATCCGTCCGGATATCATCGTCTGCCGGTCCGAATACCCGTTGAGCCCGGAGATGAAAGACAAGATCTCCCTCTTCTGCAACGTTCCGGCCGGCCATGTCCTCCAGAACCTGGATGTGGAATATCTCTACGAAGCGCCCCTGGCAATGGAAAAAGAACGTCTGGCCCAGGTCGTCTGCGAATGCCTGCACCTGGACTGCCCGAAACCGGATCTTGACGACTGGACGGAGATGGTGGACAACCTGCGGCATCCGACCCAGGATGTTTCGATCGCCCTGGTCGGGAAATACACGCAGCTCCACGACGCCTATATCAGCGTTGTTGAAGCGCTGAAGCACGGCGGCATCTACTCCCACACTACGGTCCGGATCAAATGGATCGACTCCGAAACCGTAACCGAAGAGAACGCAGACCGGCTCTTCGCCGATGTCAGCGGCATCCTTGTCCCCGGCGGGTTCGGAAGCCGCGGCATCGAGGGCATGATCACCGCCGTCCGGTACGCCCGCACCCGTGGCATCCCGTTCCTCGGGATCTGCCTGGGCATGCAGCTGTCCATCGTGGAATTTGCCCGGGACGTAATCGGCTGGCACGACGCCCACAGTATGGAATTCCGAAACGACACCACCCACCCGGTCATCCATATCATGGAAGACCAGATCGGCGTGGAAGACATCGGAGGAACCCTCCGGCTGGGCGCATATCCCTGCGTCCTGAAAAAGGGATCGCTGGCCGAAACGCTCTACGGCGCTACAGAGATCAGCGAACGCCACCGGCACCGCTATGAAGTAAACAATGATTACCGGGAAGATCTGGAAGCCTGCGGCATGTCGCTCTGCGGACTTTCTCCGGACGGACGGATCGTGGAAATGGTGGAGATCCCGGAACACCCCTGGTTTATCGCCACCCAGGCACACCCCGAACTGAAGTCCCGGCCGAACCGCCCCCATCCCCTGTTCCGGGGATTCGTGGAAGCCGCCCTGCAGGCCCGGAACCGGAATCAGACTCCGTAGCCGGACAGATACCTGCCCATGCATGCCCGGCGTATCGCGCAGAAGAACCCGGTCCTCTCACAGGAGGCGCCGGGTTCTTCTATATTATTCATCCTGTTCACTCCTGCCGGATCCGGATTCACCGCACAAGTTCTTTCGTAGCAAACAGTTCCTCTACGATCTGTTCATAGACCGAACATTTCTCTGCTTTCTTGATCTTCTTTACACACTTCCGGCTGTCCGCGAACGCAGGCGCCAGGTAGGTCCACAGTTCCTTCATCTTAAAAAGGATGGTCCGGTCACCGGACATCTCCGCGCAGTATCCCCCGTACAGCAGGTCATGAAACCGCCGCAGCTCCGCTTTGTCCGCAGGACTGCCGCCCCGGATCCGCCTTCCGAGCGCCGGGTCCGCCAGCACGCCGCGCCCGGTCATCACACAGTCCGCCCGGGGATGATCTTTCCTGAACCGTTCATAATCCTCCGGTGTAAAGATATCCCCGTTGTAGCACACCGGATTCACGCTCATATCAAAGGCCCGGTCAAACGCATCGATATGAGGTGTATTTTTATAGAATTCCCGCTGCACCCTCGGATGGATGATCAGTTCTTCCATGGGATACCGGTTGTAGATCTCCAGAAGATATTCGAATTCCCGGGGATCATCCATGCCCAGCCGGGTCTTCACCGAGATGCGGATCTTACATTTATCAAAGATCTCATCCAGGAACCGTTCCAGCTGCTCCGGATAAGCCAGGAATCCGGACCCCCGCCCTTTTGTCACCACGGTCTTCGACGGACAGCCCAGGTTCAGGTTCACCTCGCTGTAGCCGTATTCCTCAAGCTTCTTCGCTGTCCGGAGGAAATCCTCCGCCCGGTTTGTCAGGATCTGCGGCACCGTGTACATCCCCCGGTTGTGGTCCGGCAGGATATCCTTCTTCTCCCGGGCGCTGAAATGCCCCATCTGGTTCGGTTTAATAAACGGCACAAAATACTTGTCGAATCCGCCGAAGCACTCATGGACGGCGCTTCGGAAGATCCAGCCGGTAATGCCCTCCAGCGGGGCCAGATATATCTTCATGACAGTTCCATATCTCCTTCGTATCGCCGCTGTCTGCGGCCGCATATCCATACGTTATTACACGGGGGAATGTCTTGTCAAGAAAAATGTGATGTGCTAAGATATTTGGAGCAGCAATTCTAAGAACATGTAAGGAGTGAGTCCATGCATACCATAAGAAGATTTATCGATTACTATGCACCGTATAAAGCGGTCTTTTTTATTGACCTGATCTGCGCGGCGGCGATCAGCATCATCGACCTCGCCTACCCCCAGATCCTTCGCACCATGACCAACACCCTCTTCACCCGGGACAGCCGGGCGATCCTCTCCGCCCTGCCGCTCATCGCCGCAGGCCTGTTCGTCATGTACATCGTGCAGAGCCTGTGTAAATATTATGTCAGCTATCAGGGACACATGATGGGCGCCAATATGGAGCGGGACATGCGCCAGCAGCTTTTCGACCACTATGAAAGGCTTTCCTTCTCCTATTACAGCCGGAACAACTCCGGGCAGATGATGAGCAAGCTTGTGTCCGACCTGTTCGACATCGCGGAATTCGCCCACCACGGGCCGGAAAATCTCTTCATCTCGCTGGTGAAGATCATCGGTTCCTTTGTATTCCTCTTCCTGATCAACTGGCGTCTCGCCCTGCCGCTGGTCGTTCTGGTCCTGTGCATGTTCTTTTTCACGGTCCGCCAGAACACCCGAATGCAGGAGACATTTATGGAAAACCGGCGCAGGATCGGCGATGTGAACTCCAGCCTCCAGGACACACTGGCCGGCATCCGCGTCGTCCAGTCTTTCGCAAACGAAGATATCGAACAGGAGAAATTCCGCCGGAGCAATCAGGCATTTCTCCGCTCCAAAAAGGATAACTACAACTGTATGGGGAACTTCATGGCCTGGAACCTCTTCTTCCAGGGCATGATGTATCTGGTCACACTCGTATTCGGCGGCTGGCTCATCGCAAAAGGACTGATGGAACCGGTCGATCTGGCCATGTACGCCCTTTACATCGGCATTTTCATCAATCCCATCCAGATCCTCGTGGAACTGATCGAAATGATGCAGAAGGGTCTGGCCGGCTTCCGCCGTTTCCTTGAAGTGATGGACACGGCGCCGGAGATCAAGGATCCGCCGGACGCCCGGGAACTCACCGATGTGAAAGGCCGCGTATGCTACGAGGACGTATCCTTCCACTACAGCGATGACGACACGCCCGTCCTCTCCCATGTATCCTTCGAGATCCCGGCCGGGAGATCCATCGCCCTCGTCGGTCCTTCCGGCAGCGGCAAGACAACCATCTGCTCCCTCCTGCCCCGTTTCTATGACGTGACAGGCGGCCGGATTACCATCGACGGAAAAGATGTGCGCACCCTGTCCCTTAAGAGTCTGAGAAGCCAGATCGGCATGGTCCAGCAGGACGTCTATCTTTTCTCCGGCACCATCCGGGACAACATCGCCTACGGCAGGCCGGGCGCCTCCATGGACGAGATCATTGAAGCCGCCCGGCGCGCCAATATTCACGACTTTATCAGCGAACTCCCGGACGGCTATGATACCTTCGTCGGCGAACGCGGGGCGCGGCTCTCCGGCGGACAGAAACAGCGCATCTCCATTGCCCGCGTATTCCTGAAGAACCCGCCCATCCTCATCCTCGACGAGGCCACGAGCGCCCTGGACAACGAGAGCGAGCGCTGGATCCAGCAGAGCCTGGAAGAACTCTCCAGAGACCGCACCACGATCACCATCGCCCACCGGCTCTCCACCATCCGAAACGCTGATGAAATCATCGTTATCACAGAGGACGGCATCGCAGAACGGGGAACGCACGAATCACTTCTGGCAAAAGGCGGGATCTATGCCCACTACTACAACTTATAAGCTCACTCATACCGCACCATTTCTTTTTTGAGCCTCTGCATGATCTTTTTCTCCAGCCGGGAGATATATGACTGGGATATTCCCAGCATATCCGCCACTTCTTTCTGTGTCTTCTCCCGGCCTTCCGGATTGTCCAGCCCGAACCGCATGCGGACGATGAGTTTTTCCCGGCTGGTCAGTTTGTTCAGCGCTCTGACCAGCAGTTTTCTTTCAGCTTCATTTTCCAGATCCCGGCAAATGGTATCTTCTTCGGTCCCAAGTATATCTGACAATAGAAGTTCGTTTCCATCCCAGTCTACGTTCAGCGGTTCATCAATGGAGACCTCCAGTTTTGTCTTGCTGTTCCGGCGGAGATACATAAGGATCTCATTTTCGATACAGCGTGAAGCATATGTAGCCAGCTTGATCTTTTTTACCGGATTGAATGTATTGATCGCCTTGATCAGGCCGATGGTCCCGATGGAGATGAGATCTTCCACGCCCACCCCTGTATTATCGAACTTCTTTGCGATATAAACGACCAGCCGGAGATTGTGCTCGATCAGTGTTTTCTTCGCACTCTCTGCGTTTTCCGATACAAGCCGGCTGATCAGCCTCTGTTCTTCATCTTCTTCCAGTGGCGGCGGAAGGATCTCTGTGCCCCCGATATAATGTATTTCCTTTCCTGCCCCGAATATCAGTCCCCTGATATCTGTCAGGATCCGCATCCCGAAAGACTGCGGCGCAACTGTTTTTGCTTTAGCCAGCATCTGATTTCCTCCTGTCTTATATTATGATGTAAATGTTATTCCATGATGACCGCGGGGTTCAGGATCATTTCGTATCCGTCTTCCGCTCCGGAATAGTCTGTCTCTCCGATCCCCAGCAGCGGATGTTCGATCCAGCAGTCCTCATCCATATGCACGCACATCCGGCTGATCCGGAATACCCGCATCAGAGAATCGCCCCCGACGCACCGGTAAGGGATCAGGCGGGATGTTTCCTGCATCAGCTGCATACCCGGGAGCTTCCGTGCGGTTTCGGGACCGATCACACTGACCGGATCACCGGTTGCAAAGTCCCGCAACATGTTTCCCGTATCCAGAAGCGCCCGGATATCGAGATGCCCCTGATCTGTATAGAGGCTTACCCGGATCATCTTCTCTGCATTTCCATGAAGACAGGCGAGCAGTTTCCAGCATTTCAGAAAAACAAAATATGCCATCACTGCCGCCCCGTAAAACATCCCGGCGATGCGCATACAGGGACGCAGCATACCAAGCAGGCCGCCCAGAAATATTGCACATATGTACAGAAGCGCATATGCCTTTACAAACTGCGGAACAGAGCGGATCCCCAGGCCCGCAGCCAGCATCACCGGCCCTGCCGCCGCATGGATGAACAGCATTCTCCAGATGCCGGACAGCGGGGAAACCATGATCAGACATGTCAGAATACTCCCGAGCGCCGCGCCCGCAGTCATCCTTCCTGCAGATCGGCCGCATTTCAGGAGCCTGTTTATGAGATACAGCAGAATACTGTCCATCATAAAATTTTCCAGAAAAAACACGTCTATGTACAATTCATAATACACACCGCTCTCTTCCCTTCCTTTACGGTCCGGGTAATATTATATCTCTGTAAAGACCGGAAATTTGTCAGATATTGACAGATGAAACAAAGAACTTTCGACAGAAAAAAGACTGTGCGGCATATGACCACACAGTCCGTAAGTTACACTATATTATCTTTTGAAGAAATCCGGGATCTTGATAGACTGTTCTTTCACGTTACTGGAAGGTGTTCTCGGCTGGATCGTCGGCATTGTGCCTCCCTGCGGCTTTGCTGCAGTCTTGTCATTCTCAAGACGGCTTCTCACTGAAGCAAACCCGTCGCTGTTCGGAAGGATAGAGCCCACTTTCGGCTGTCCTTCAAGTCTTGCTTTCAGTTTGGAAGCGCTTCCGCCTACATTATGTAAGCCTGTAGCGATAACAGTGATCGTACATTCATCGGATTTTGTATCGTCGTACATCGCACCGAAGATAATGCTTGCGCTCTCTCCTGCCAGTTCCTGTACGTAATCTGCTGCATCTGATGCATCCATAAGTGTGATATCACCGGATACATTAACGATAACATTGGACGCACCCTGGATCGTCGTCTCAAGCAGCGGACTCGCAACAGCTTCTTTAACAGCCTCAAGAGCCTTGTCATCACCGCGTCCGGAACCGATGCCGATATGTGCGATGCCTTTGTCTTTCATTACAGTCTGGATATCTGCGAAATCCAGGTTGATCAGAGACGGTACGTTGATCAGGTCTGTGATGCCCTGGATACCCTGCTGCAGAACCTCGTCCGCTTTCTTGAGGGCTTCCGGCATTGTCGTACGTCTGTCGACAACTTCCAGAAGTTTATCGTTCGGGATCACGATGATCGTATCCACGTTTTCTTTTAATTTATCAATACCGTTCAGGGCATTCTGCATTCTCGTCTTTGACTCAAAACGGAACGGCTTCGTCACAACGCCAACCGTCAGCGCGCCCTGCTCTTTCGCGATGCGTGCAATAACCGGCGCTGCACCTGTACCGGTTCCACCGCCCATACCGCATGTAACGAATACCATGTCCGCACCTTTGAGCGCTGCTGAAATCTCCTCAGAGCTTTCTTCTGCCGCCTTCTCGCCAACCTCAGGCTGTGCGCCTGCGCCAAGGCCCTTGGTAAGTTTCTCACCGATCTGCATCAGTGTCGGCGCCTTGCAAAGCTGAAGCGCCTGCTTATCTGTATTTACTGCGATAAATTCCACGCCCGCGATCTGCTCGTCGATCATGCGGTTCACAGCGTTATTTCCGCCGCCGCCGACACCGACAACAATTATTCTTGCGGCCGCTTCCGATTCGTTGGTTTTGATTTCTAACAAGAGTATTTCCTCCTTTGTCATCTTATTAATTGCTTATACATCCCTTTTATTGGACAGTACAATCCAATAAGTATATAATATAGTCTTTTACTCAAATAATCAATAGATTTTTTGCTATTTTTCAGATTTTTTAAACTATTTACTCTGCCGGCACAAACCGGATGGAATCCGAATCAGACTTATAATTTTCCAGGTGCAGCGTTCCGGCTGTTTCCGGATATAATTCCGTAAGTTTTTTCAGGATCGGTTCAACCTGCTGAAGTTTTTCCTCATACCCGTCCGTTCCCAGCGTAACTTCCACGATGCCAAAGTAAATATCCATGTTTCCGTCCGCACCCGAGATCCGGTCCGGCGCAAGATCATATTTTTTCAGATTCCGCGACAGATCCACGATCCGTCCGAATACGCCGTCGTCCTCTACCGGAAGAGGCTTCCCGACTGCTGTCTTCGCCTCATCAAATGCCAGTCCCTCAATATACGGCACTCCTTCGATCAGTTTTCTGGATCGCATGATCACCATGCCTTCGCCGTCAAAATAAAGGTATGCGTCTTCAATCGTCACATAGCCGACTATTTCCTTCTCTTCCACCCGGACTTTGACAGTCCACGGATTCTTCAGCGACACATGGAGCTGCTCCACTCCGGCCGGAAGCTCGGCATCCGTAAAATTATATCTGAAAAGGATGCCGAGCGTATTGTAAGAAAACTTATCATTTTCAATCCATGTCCGGATCGTATTGTCACTGTAATAGGAATTTCCTTCTATATCATATCCTCTGGTCCGGCACAGAATGAATGCCGCAACGGCTAATATGCACAGCGTTCCAAGCAGACCCGGAACAAAGGACCAGATTTTTATCTTTCTGTTCTTCTTTCCATTCATCAGTTCCACTCCTTCTCTGTCATTCTACCAGACCGGACACGTTTAGCACAACCCCTATTTCAAGCAGCAGAAATACGACCGACGTGCCGCCGTAACTGATAAAAGGCAGCGTTATGCCGGTATTCGGTATGGAATTCGTAACAACCGCAATATTTAAAATAACCTGAATCATCAGATGCGCCATTGCTCCGGCGGCGATCAGCGCCCCGAACAGGTCCGGCGCCCGGACCGCCGTAACAAAAAACCGCCAGATCAGCAGAAAAAAGAGCAATATCACAAGTCCCGCACCCACAAGCCCCAGCTCCTCGCATATAATCGAGAAGATCATATCGTTCTGGGCTTCCGGCAGAAATCCGAGCTTCTGTACACTGTTTCCCAGACCCCGCCCGAATATGCCGCCGCTCCCGATCGCATACAGGCCCTGGAGCGTCTGATACCCCTTCTCATATTTCTCCGGAGCCAGCCAGACGGCAAGCCGTTCCAGACGATAGCTTTCCAGGGCAAGGAAGAGGGCCATAAATGCCGCTCCGGCACACCCCATCCATATGAAAGGCGCAAACTTCGGCGTAGACACAAAAATCAGCGCCGCCGCAATTCCGAGAATAATGACCGCAGTACTCAGATTGCTGGCGCCTACCAGCCCTGCGATCGGAAGAACCGGAACAAGGGTCAGCATCTGACGCCGGAACTGATCCGGACGTCCTGCACACCTGCTGATCAGCCATGCCAGAAAAATAATCACCGCCACTTTGGCAAATTCGGAAGGCTGAAACGAAAACGGGCCCAAAGACAGCCATCTTTTGGACCCGTTATATTCATCTCCGAAGAGCATGACCGCCACCGAAAGCGCCACAGCCGCCAGATATCCCGGCACCGCCAGCACAGCCCAGCGATGATAATCAATCCTTGATACGACCGCCATCCCCGCAAGGCCGATCAGCGTGGCAAATCCCTGTTTCTTCACATAATACCATGCATCATGGAACTTAACCCTGCCGTTATAAGCGCTGGTGCTGTACAGCAGTATCAGCCCGGCCAGCAAAAGGATGAGGACAATCGTCGCCATTGTCTCGTCACATCTCCGCCCATGTCCGGAACGTTTCAATAAATCCCACTCCCTACAGTTGTTCTACAAGCTCTTTGAATTTATCTCCGCGTTCTTCATAGTTTTTAAACATTCCCCAGCTTGCGCAGGCCGGCGAAAGCAGTACTGCATCGCCCGGTTCTGCATATTCCGTACATTTCTCAAAAGCCTCCTCAAAACTGTCCGCCATTACGATATCCGTAAAGCCCAGCTTCCGGGCCGTCTCCGCGATCTTATCCCGGGTCGCGCCGATCAGGACAAGTTTTTTCACCTTCCCGTCAAAAGCGTCGATCCATTCCTCATACGAAGAATCTTTGTCGTAGCCTCCTCCGATCAGCACGGTCGGGCGGTTCATGGCCCGGATCCCCCGGATTGCCGCATCCGGATTCGTTCCTTTGGAGTCATTATAGTACGCTACGCCGTTCTTCTCCGCCACAAACTCGATCCGGTGCTCCACGCCTTTAAAAGATGTAACCACACGTCGGATCAGGTCAACAGGTACGCCGTAGACATACGCCATGGCAACGGCAGCCATCACATTCTCATAATTGTGCATTCCCAGGATCTGAAGATCTCCGGTCCGACAGATCTCAACCTCCCCGTCTATATTGCAGATAATCCTGTCGCCGTAAAGACAGACGCCTCTGTTAAGTTTACGCCGGCTGCTGAAATATAGAACCTGAGCGCCCGCAGTTTCCCCGAACTTTCTCAGTACTTCATCTTCATAATTAAGGATGCAGTAATCTTCTGACGTCTGGTTCTCTGTGATCCGCTCCTTGGCTTCAATGTAGGCCTCCATCGTATGATGCCGGTTCAGATGGTCCGGCGTGATATTCAGGATCGCACTCACCTTCGGATGGAAACGGTGCACCGTCTCCAGCTGGAAGCTGCTGATCTCCGCTACGATCACGGAATCCTCTCTCGTCTCAGAAACAATGCGCGTGTACGGCGTGCCGATGTTTCCCACAACAAACACACTGTCTGATGCCGCTTTCATGATCTCACCGAGAAGCGTGGTCGTTGTCGTCTTGCCGTTTGTACCCGTGATCGCGAGGACATCTCCTTTTCCATATGTACAGGCCAGCTCGATCTCACCCCAGACCGGGATTCCTTTCACTTTCATCTGTTCTACCACCGGCAGATCTGTCGGCACACCGGGACTCATAACAACAAGCGCCAGACTGTCCAGAATGTCTTCCGGAAATCTGCCCAGAATGATCTGCGTCCCCTGCGGAACCCTCGTGCTGATCTCATCTTTACTGAGTTTCTCATTTCCATCATAAAGGATCACCTGTGCGCCGTGCTCCGCGAGCAGGCCGGCAGCCGCCTCTCCGCTGATCCCCGAACCGAATACAAGTACGTTCTTTCCGCGAATATCCATGATTCTATACCCCCATTAATGCGATCAGGCACAGCAGCGCCGTAACGATCGAAAATACAGCGACCACCCTGGTCTCCGACCAGCCGCACAGTTCAAAATGATGATGGATGGGCGCCATTTTAAAGATCCGCTTCCCGTGCGTCGCCTTAAAATACGTCACCTGAATAATCACAGACGCCACTTCCACCAGATAAATGAATCCCACGATAATAATGAACAGCGGCATCTGCAGCATGTACGCCGTTCCGGCCACAAATCCGCCGAGCGCCAGGGAGCCTGTATCTCCCATAAATACACTGGCCGGATACACATTAAACAGCAGGAATCCGAGCAGCGCGCCTGCCACCGCACAGGTCACCGGCTCAATGCCGCTCTCGGTGCCGATGGCTACAACCGTAAAAAATGTTGCGACCAGAACCGTAACGCTGGATGCAAGACCGTCCAGCCCGTCCGTAAAGTTCGTGCCGTTGACTGTACCGATCACGGCAAAGAAAAGCACCGGAACGGCCAGCCAGCCGAGATCCAGGTAATATCCGCCGGAAAAAGGCACAAGCATGGTCAGCGGAATATCCGCCACGCGGACCAGATAGAACGCAAACACCGCAGTGACCACGATCTGAAGCGCCATCTTCTGCATCGGGAGAAGACCGTCCGAACGCTTCAGCACGACTTTCAGGTAATCATCCAGAAACCCGATCAGGCCAAACGCCACCGTCAGAAACAGAACCGGAATAATCTTCGGATAATCTTTCACATAGATCAGCGACGTAACGACTACGGCGATCAGAATGATAATTCCTCCCATCGTCGGCGTTCCGGCCTTCTTCAGATGGGACTGCACGCCGTCCACACGCTCCGTCTGCTTCATTTTAAGCTTTCTTAAAAAAGGAATCACAACCGGTCCCAGAAGCAGGCTGACTGCAAATGAAATCAGAACCGGGATCACTACATGACTGCTCATAATTACACCTCTTCATCTCTTTTGTTTTCCATGGGTTCCCCCGCCCGAACATCTCATTCAGTATAAACCATGGCCCCGTTTTTTTCAATCCCGAGATAAGGCAGCACATTGTCAAATATATCGCGCAGCACAGGCGCAGCGATCGTGCCGCCGTAATAGACGCCCTTCGGATCGTGGATAATAACCAGGCCCAGCACCTGCGGGTCCTCCGCCGGCGCGAATCCGACAAAAGAGGCAATATACTTATTGGCGCTTCGCGGCAGCGTCTGAGATGTTGCGGTCTTTCCCCCGATAGAATACCCCTCCAGCCGGGCATTGCTTCCGGATCCTTCGGACACAACAGACTCCAGCAGAACGCGCATGGTTTCCGATATTTCATCAGAAACGATCCCCTTTTTTACGGGAAATTCAAACTCTTCCGCCAGATTGCCGTCTTTATCCACAATCCCCGTTGCAACATGAGGCGTCACGCGGTTCCCGCCGTTTATGATCGAGCTGACCGTCACAGCCATCTGAATCGGCGTAACCTGGAACGACTGGCCAAAAGTCATGGTTGCCAGTTCAACCGGACCGATCGCATCCCGCTTATGCATGATCGTTCCCGCCTCCCCCGGCAGATCAACCCCTGTAAGTTCCATGAGTCCGAACTGTTCAAAGTAATCACAGAACCGTCCGGCGCCCAGACGCAGTCCGATATCCATGAAAACGGGATTGCATGAATTGCGGATCCCGTCCGCAAACGTCTCGGCCCCGTGGCCGCCTGTCTTATGGCACCGGATCTTGCGGTCTTCCACGATCCGGTAGCCGGGACAGACAAATGTATCCTCCAGGGAGACCACGCCTTCCTCCAGGCAGGCAGCCGCCGTCATGATCTTAAAAGCCGATCCCGGTTCATAGGTGTCGTTGATGCACCGGTTCCGCCACATCTGATTCAATGCATCCTGAAACGCTTCATCAGACATGGACCCTCTGTCCTGCCCTGTATTCAGTTCAAAAGGGGCATTCAGATTGAATTCCGGCGCATTGACCATCGCATAGATCTCCCCGTTCTGAGGATTCATCAGCAGAATTGAGACGCCCTCCGCCTGTTTCTCTTCCATTACATTCACAGCCGCCTGCTGGCAGTAGGACTGAATATTATAGTCCAGGCTCACCTGCAGCGTCTCGCCCGGAACCGGCTCGATGCGGTCCTCCGCCACGCCTTCCAGTTCCACCCCGCGTGCATCCGTCACCGTGAGAATGGTCCCGTCCTGTCCCTTCAGATAATCATCATACTTCACCTCAAGGCCGATAATCCCCTGATTATCAGCCCCGGTAAAGCCCAGAACCCGGGAAGCCAGCTCATCGTACGGATAATACCGCTTATAATCCTCGTCCACCTTCACTCCATCCAGATCGTATTCCCGGATCCGGTCCCCGGTCTCCTTATCCACGTTCGTCCTGATCCGCTCCATAGAAGAAACCTTTTCAACTTTCTTCCTCACTTCTCCCGGCTCCAGTTCAAGTTCTTCGCTCAGAACTTCAATCACCCGTTCCGTCTCCCTGATCTGACTGTGAATCACCGATATGGTACACACGGTCCGGTTCGTTGCAAGAACCGTCCCGTTCCGGTCTACAATCTCGCCTCTGGCCGCCTTCACCGGCCGCTCCCTCTCATGGAGATCCTGCGCCAGTTCCTGATAATAGTCCGCTTCAAAAATCATCAGATACGCCAGCCTGCCAATCAGTCCGGCGAGAATCACCGCAGCGGACAGGAAAACGATCAGTATCTTTTTTCTGTTATATGTCCTGCACTTCATAAAGAAACCCTGCAAAAGATATTTTTACAGCTTATTATATCTTCTGCAGGGTTATTCCTTTTTTACTCCGGCGCGTCTCCCGACGCCCAGTCATCCAGGTCCGGGTCATAGTCTTCGTCTATATAGGCGCCGTCCGGATTGTCATATGTCTCTTCATAATTTTCATCATAATCTGTATATTCCGTATCCGGAAGGCTCTCTCCCTCCAGCTTCTCAGCCTTGCTTTCCTCGATTGTCGTAATGCCGAGATACGGGAACGCTTCCTCCAGGATGGATTTCGCCAGTCCCTGTACGAGCGCGCTGTTCGCCTGGTAATCCGTATTCGGCTCGTCGATCACCACATAGACCGCCACTTCCGGATTCTCAACCGGTGCGAAACAGATATAGGAAAGAAGATATTTCCCGTTGCCGCGGGGCAGCTTCTCGGCCGTACCCGTCTTGGCTCCCATATCATATCCGTCCACATGCGCCTTTTTACCTGATCCGTAGTCCACTACCGCCTTCAGATACTGTTTCAGCATGTCGGACGTCTCCGATGAAACCGTCTTGCGCAGAAGCACCGGGTCTTTCGTCTCAATGACATTGCCGTTTTCATCGCGGATCTGCTTTACAACATGGGGTTCATAATAATAACCGCCGTTGATCAGCGAACAGAACGCCGACAGCATCTGCGTCATCGTCACGTTAAAGTTCTGTCCGAATGAATTCGTCGCAAGATCCACATTTCCCATATTTTCAGCGGAATATAGAAGACCTGCCGTAGAAGCTTCAGCCGGAAGATCAATTCCGGTATATTCACCGAAACCGAAAATATGCTGGTAACGGCAGAAATCCTCAGCCCCGATGGCGAGCGCCATATCCATAAGCGCCACGTTGCAGGAATATGCCACCGCATCCTGAAGCGTCTCCGCTCCGTGCCCGTCTCTGTTCGCACAGCTTATAGATGTTCCCGACACGTTTTTGGAACCGCCGCAGTAATATTTTTCATCGCCTTTCAGTTTCCCGGTTTCAAGACCGGCCGCCACGGTAAAAGGCTTCATCGTTGACCCGGGTTCATATGCGTCGCTGACGCAGAAATTCCGCCAGAGGCTGTTCATTGCATCCAGCTGCTCTTCCTCCGACATTTTTTTCCACTGCTCATCCGTGTACAGAATCGACAGATCCCTCGGATTGTTCAGATCATAATTCGGATAAGACGCTTCCGCGAGGATCTCCCCGGTATTCGGATTCATGATCATCACGGCTGTATTCTTGCTTCCCGGATTCCCGTCGGACGCATGCTCCTCGTTAAAATCCAGAATGCATTTCTCCACGATGCTCTGCAGGGTAACGTCCAGCGTTGACACGACCGTATTTCCGTTCTTCGCCGGTTTGACCGTGCGCTCCACGGATGACGCCTCGTCAAAATAGCCGTACTCACGGCCGTCTGTACCATTCAGTATACTGTTGTAGGCGCTTTCTATCCCATTGGCCCCCTGATTGCCGTCATAAGTAAATCCAATCACGTCGCTTGCCAGGCTGTTATACGGGTAACTCCTCGTATAGTCGTCCTCCAGCCAGACTCCCTTTACATTGGGATATTTCTTGTCATCCTCGTCAACGGCTTCAAAATTCTTTGCCGTATTGTAATCAATCCCTTTTTTCAGAATCTCATAACGGCTGTCCGGACGTTCTTCAATCAGACGGTCTATCATCGCCCCGTCAATCCCGAAACACTCTTCCAGCGCCGCCTTTGTCGGCTCAATATACTCTTCCTTATCCGTCATCACATGCACGTCCAGAATCACGTTGTACACACGCTCACTGGTCGCGATCTTCGTCCCGTTCCGGTCCACAATATCTCCGCGCTTATAGGCAATCACACGGCTGTCATAATTCTGCTGGTCAAGTACAACCCTCGTGTAGCTGCTTCCCCGGCTGAGATTGATGTATGCAATCCTTCCCATAAGAACAACAAAAGCCAGTATCACTGCCATAAATAGCATTACCAGCTTTCGTTGCATCCGTAAAGGAAATTTTCTTGTAAGAAATTGAAATCTGTTTTTTCTTCGTCTTCTTTTTACGGCCATAATATCAACTCTTATCTTGATGCGTCACTTGATTTTGCAAGCACTCCGCTCTCAGGAATATCACTGTACTGTTTCACATAATCCCCTGCCGGACGGTTATACTCAATCACCGTCCCCTGTGCGGCGTAGACCATTCCCATCTCGTTCATCGCACGGTCGCGGACCGTCTCCATGTTGACAGAATTAGCCGCCGCATTGTATCTGGTTGTATTCGACTCTGTCAGATCCGCCAGCTCCTCCTGCAGTGCAGTCACGTTCTCAGAACGGCTGATCACGCCCGCCTGCATATTCAGATATACCACACAGACCAATACCGCACAGACCGCTGCAACCGTAAGAAATAACGCATACGCCGGGCTGATGCTCATAGCGCGGTTCCGGTTTTTTACAACCTGACGGCTTGTCCGTTTCGGCCGTGCCGGACGGTTCTCCGTCTGCGGCCTGCGAAGAGGAGCAGCCTGTGTCTGGCGTACTGTATTGCCATACACATAATAGCTGTTCTGATCATATCTTCTGTAACCAGATCTGCTGTAATTATATGTACCATATCCTGTTGCCATAATTTAAAACTGCTCCTTTCATGCTCCGGTTCCGCCGGGCTCTCCCCTTCCCGGACAGAACATTTATATTCACTACTCCCTGTTTTCTTAAGTACGCTCAAATATCCTCAGCTTTGCACTCTTTGAGCGGCTGTTGGACGCCGTCTCTTCCTCCGACGGAAGGATCGGCTTCCTTGTAATTACTTTCCCTTTCGGCGTCCTCCCACAGACACAGACCGGGAAATTATCCGGACAGACGCACGGGTTCTCATTCCTTCGGAATGCACTCTTTACGATCCTGTCCTCCAGCGAATGAAATGTGATGATGCAGATCCTTCCTCCCGGACGCAGCATGTCGATCATGTCGTCCAGTGAATTTTTCAGCACATCCAGCTCATGATTCAACTCGATCCGGATCGCCTGGAACGTCCGTTTCGACGGATGTCCTGATGTTTTACGGATCTTCATCGGTATGGCATGGCTGATGATCTCATTCAGCTGTCCTGTTGTTTCGATCGGATGCTTCCCGCGTTCTGCGACAATGTGCTTCGCGATATTTTTCGCGAACCGGTCTTCCCCGTAGTCACGGATCACGCGGTACAGCTCCATCTCACTGTAGCCGTTGACAATGTCCTTCGCCGTCATCTTCTGGCGCTGGTCCATCCGCATATCCAGCGGTGCATCCACCCGGTAGGAAAACCCGCGTTCCGCAGTATCCAGCTGGTAGGATGATACACCCAGATCCAGGACGATCCCGTCCACACTGTCAATGCCTCTCTTCTGGAGCTCTGGCTTCATATCACGGTAATTGCTCCGTATTATCGTGACCTTCTCCCCGAAGCCTTCCAGGCGTTTCCCCGCCGCCTCTATGGCGTCGGCATCCTGGTCTATTCCTATAAATCTCCCCTTGTCACTCAACCGACTGCACACCTCACAGGCATGTCCGCCGCCCCCCAGCGTTGCGTCCACATATGTGCCGTCCGGCCTGACATTAAGCCCGTCCACTGTCTCATGCAGCAGTACGGATACATGATCAAATGCCATAATCTCCTCCACATCAGATCCTGATACCGATGGACTCCATGCGCTCTGCGATCGCATCCAGGTCTTCTTCGCTCACCTGGCTGCGCTCTTCCCAGAGGGCCTTGTCCCAGATCTCGACCCGGTCCTGGACTCCCACCAGGACAACGTCTTTCTCTAGATTCGCCGCTTTTCTCAGTGAAGGCGGGACAAGCACTCTCCCCTGCCTGTCGAAGCTGCCTTCCGAGGCGCTTCCGAAGAAATAACGCTTGAAAATTCTGGCGTCTTTGTTCATGCGTGGTAAAGTTTCGAGTTCGGCAACGAATTTCTCCCATTCGTCTCTGGAATAAACAAAGAGACACCCCTCAAGCCCGTTACAGATCACGAAGCTGTCTCCGAGATCGTCGCGAAGCTTTGCCGGGATGATAAGTCTTCCTTTTTCATCAATGCTATGGTTAAACTCTCCTAATAACATCCGGAATCCTTTCTCTCTGGGTATGTCTCCACATCTCTCCCCACTTTATTCCACCAGCCACCACTCTTTACCACTTGACACCATTCTAAACCACCACACCCCCTTTTTCAACCCCTTTTTTTGATTTTTATGTGTTCAACAGACGTAAAAAAAGCCCCGAAACAGTACTGTTTCAGGGCAAAAAAGAACATGTAGCGCAGGGTCATTCTCCCGCCACTACATGTTGTGTTTTTATTCTATATGCCTTTCAGATGTGGAATTGCAAAATTACCACTTATATCCGCTTCCTTACCGGCATTCACGCATTATTCCGCCGCGTTCGCCACAAGGCTGTCCATGTAATCCGTAATCGGGGTATAGTCTGTTTCCACCACAATCCGTTCCTTCCCGGACTCATACATATCATACGCCGAGAAGCCCAGCCATGCGACCAGGGCAAGACCCGCAAGACTGAGAACGCACTTTCGCAGCACGCCCATCATCCGCTGTTTGTGCATGATCTTCTTCCGGTTTGCTTTTTCCTGTTTATATCTGTCTACCTTTTCCTGGCTCATCCTGTCAATGCTCCTTTCAATCCGATAGTGACAGTTTACCACATTCCGTCTCAGATCACAACAATTATTCCGCCGTCATTTGCATACATCGTACTGATCCCGGCTGTATCCACAATAAAGCTTGTCTTCACCTTCATCCGGTCCAGAAGCATCCGCTCCACCTCCCTTGCACGTTCCGGGCAGTTACAGTGTGCAATCGCCAGCACCTTGCCGGCCGTATCACATGCATCACGGGCAATCTGGTCCGCCATCTTCACAAGCGCCCGCTTAATCCCTCTGGCCTGTCCGAGCTGGCAGATCGTTCCCTGGGGCGTGGAACCCATGACCGGCTTAATATTCAGCGCGCTTGCGACAAATGACTTGATGCCCGTCAACCGTCCGTTCTTGCGGAGCGTGTCCAGGTTTTCCAGCACAAAATACGTATGCTGTTCTTCTATATAAGCCTCCACAGATTCAACCGTCTCTTCAAACCCCAGCCCGTTCTCCTCGCACTCCTGTATCTTCATCCCGATCAGCGTCTCTCCGACAGAGGCGGAGCGGGAATTGAACACGCAGATCTGCTTATCCGCATCCCCGTGTTCCTCAAAGAAAAGCTTCCGGCCAAGCTCGGCGCTATTATACGAACCGCTCAGTTCGGACGAAAGCGTCACAACATAAACCCGTTTTTCCGCTCCCTCGTACAGCTTCATATATTCTTCCGGCGACGGGCAGGAAGACTTCGGGCATTCCGGACTGGCCGCCACACGCCTGAGAAAATCTTTCTGGTCAAACGATGCGTCATCTGCAATCGTATCGCCGTCCACCAGCATGCTCAGGGAAGCGGTTGTGTAAACCCCGCTCTTTTTCATTTTCCCGGTCAGCTCACCGCAGCTGTCCACAATAATCTTATAATCCACTTTTCTTCCTCCCGAACCGTAACGTGTATTTTATATTTCCATTACACATGGTTTTTAATACCATATTTGAATATACCACAGATCCGGAAATAAAAAAAGGGGTTCATGATGAAAATTTCATGAACTCCTTATCATTTATTCTCCTGCTCTCCTTCCAGCCGGATCCGCCGGGATATTCCAAGTGCGATCCCCATCTCCGCCAGAAGGAAGATGATGGCCGTGCCTCCGTAACTGATAAACGGAAGGGTGATGCCCGTAGTGGGAAGCATTCCCGTTACAACGGCAATATTCAGCGTGACCTGCAGCGCGATATGGGCAAAGATCCCGGACGCAATCAGCGAACCGTAAAGATCCGGCGCATTTTTGGCAATGAACATCAGGCGGTACAGCATGAATCCAAACAGAAGAAGGATCATAAACGCTCCGAAGATTCCAAGCTCCTCGCAGATCACCACCAGAATCATATCATTCTGCGCCTCCGGAATCACCCCAAGCTTCTGCGTACTGTTTCCCAGTCCTTTCCCGAACAGGCCGCCGCTGCCGATGGCATACAGCCCCTGCATAACCTGATAGCTTCCGGAATCTGCCGTCGCCTCCGGATTCAGCCAGGAAATGATCCTCTGAAGCCTGAAATTGTCGCTGTTGGACGCCGTGGCCGCCAGGACCGCAATTCCGACAACCGCTATCACAATACCGACTGCAATAATGATCAGAAACGGCTTCAGCTTCGGATGACTGATAAAAATCAGAATGCAGGTGATTGCCATAACGATGATCGCCGTACTCAGGTTGTCCGTCAGAAAAAGGACGCCGCCCGATGCGATCGCTCCGAACGCGAACACGCGTATAATCCCTGCCGCCGTATAAGCTTTACGTCCGAGCCGGCACAATTCATAGGCAATGAAAAGAATCACTGCGATCTTCGTGATCTCCGCCGGCTGCAGCGTCAGATTGCCCGGCAGGCGGATCCACCGTCTGGCGCCGTTGAGCGTTTTCCCCAGAGGCGTCTGAACAAGCGCCATCAGGATCATTGCAAGCACATAAATCTCCGTCGCAAACGCGCCGTATACATGGTAATCAAGCTTCGACACCGCCAGCATGATCACGAATCCGAATGCACCGATCCCTGCCTGTCTGGCGAAATAATACAGATCATTGCCAAGTTCCACTTCCGCCTCATACGCGCTGGTGCTGTACAGCATCACCAGCCCGAAGCCGAGCAGAAAAATAACGACGAGAAGCAGTTCAAAATCAAAATACTGCTCTGCCGCCATACTCTTTGTGGAAATAATACTGCCCAGCCAGCTCCGCTTCGCCCGTTTGCGCTTTACCGGCCTGCTCTGCGTAAGCGGACGCGGCGTCCGGACAATCTCCCGCCTCCTGTCAATGCTTTTGCGGTATCCGGCATACCCGGCCCGCACCTCGGCAGTCCGCATCGGCTGCGTATCGCCGATCCGGCTGCGGGTTTTCCTGTTCTTTTTTCCAATATGACCGTTATTCTGAACTGGCCTGATGATCCTGCTCTTCATCTTTCATCCGTCCTCCGGAATCCCCTATGCATGATCTGAAAATCGGGGTGACAGGATTCGAACCTGCGACCTCACGGCCCCCAGCCGTGCGCTCTAACCAAACTGAGCCACACCCCGTCGACCTAAATATTATATATAATATATTTCTAAATGTAAAGAAATATTTTCGAACATCTGATTTTCTGTCACATAGTATAATACAAAGTCATTTTTGAAAGGAGAAGCCTCATGGCTAATTATCAGAATAACATGCGCTGCACGAACCGTCCCGCGCATCTGCCGTCCGCATACTCATGCGAATGCCGCCGGACCGCATCTGCGGCAGAAGGGTGTCCGGACACTCAGGATCACTTCCCGGCGCATATGCCCGTTGCAATGGCTTATGTCCCCTGGCAGAATTGGAAAGATATCTATGAGCCGTGCAAAGCACTGGAAAGCGGAACGCTCTTTCCGGAACTCGACAAACCGTTTCTCGGGAAAGGAGGCACATGTCGATGAATATACTGAACAATTCCCCGCAGAACGGCGCCCGCACAAACCGGCACATGCTTATGAACCGGATCAATCAGGCAAGTTTTGCCGTAGATGAGGTCAGACTCTACCTCGACACCCATCCATGTGATTCCGAAGCGCTCGCCTATTTCCACGAAATGATCCGGAAACGCAATCAGGCGCTGAAAGAATACGCCGCCGCTTACGGACCTCTGACCGTCGACACTGCCGAATCGTCATGCGCCGACCGCTGGAACTGGGTAAACGAGCCGTGGCCGTGGCAGGAAGGAGGATGCTGACCTATGTGGAATTATGAAAAAAGATTACAATATCCGGTAAAGATCTCCCAGACCAACCCGAAGATCGCCCAGATCATCATCAGCCAGTTCGGCGGGCCGGACGGAGAGCTTGCCGCATCCATGCGGTATCTGTCCCAGCGCTACACCATGCCGTACAAAGAAGTCACAGGCACACTGACCGACATCGGAACCGAAGAGCTGGCTCACATGGAAATGATCTGTGCCATCGTCTACCAGCTCACAAAAGATCTGTCCCCGGAAGAAATTGAACGTTCCGGATTCGCCCCGTACTACGTGGATCACACGCTTGCCCTCTGGCCCCAGGCTGCAAGCGGCATGCCCTGGACCGCAACTGTTTTCCAGTCCAAAGGCGATCCCATAACCGATCTCAACGAAGATCTGGCCGCCGAGCAGAAGGCACGGACCACATACGATAATATTCTGCGTCTTGTAAAAGATCCGGAAGTATGCGATCCGATCCGCTTCTTAAGAGAAAGGGAAATCGTACACTACCAGCGGTTCGGCGAAAGTCTCCGCATCGTCCAGGAAAAACTGGACAGCAGAAACTTCTACGCTTTCAACCCGGAATTCGACAAATAATCCCGGCTGACCAGAAGATAAATTTCAGGGGCAGGTGTGACTTATACCAGTCACGCCTGCCCCTGTGTCAGACTATCCGTTTCCACAAATTCCCGGTCTCACGTCTCAGATATCTACGAAATCGATATTATAGTCATCCTCCGACTTCCCGTTCCTGCGATTCTTCTTACCGGTGATCTGTGTTGTAGAATCTTCTTCATCATAGTCATCATCGTAATCATCATCGTAGTCATCGTCATCGTCGTCTTCATCGTCGTAGTCGTCGTCTTCATCGTCGTAGTCGTCTTCGTAGTCGTCGTCTTCATCGATATCATCGACGTCGTCATCATACCGCTCTGCCGGTTTTGCAGATGATTTCTTATTCTGAACCGGAGCGTTCTCTTCATCCTCAAACGGAATGTCATACTCATCGTAGAGATCATCCAGTTCCTGATTGCGATGTACAAGCTTCACCGCAAATACGATCATAAGAATAAAGAGGATCAGCCCGAGTACGATCACTGCTGCAAAGAAAAGCACAAGATGCTCATTGATCATCTCACCGATCTTGCCCGGGATCGGAAGGCCTGCTGTTGTATCTTCCTCCTGTTCCGGCGCGATAAAGTACTGATATGTACCGTCATCTGTATCGTACTGATAGAGATGCGTCTCCCCGGTTCTCGTATTCAGCGCATTCAGCACATAATATCTCGGCGCCATCGGATCTGACCATGCCGGATACTGCTGTTCCTGAACGGTAAGCTCCACCTGCTGATATGACTCCGGAAGGCTGATCCCCTCCGCATCGTTCAGCGGTACGATGCTTGTAGTATCAGAGATAAAAAGCTGAACATACGGTGCAAATGTGGAATCTTCCTCATTGAAAAGGAAAAAGCTGCCCGTACCTGATGCATCTACAAGGTATCCGAGTGTAATCCCCGCCTCATTGGAAACAAACTTCCGGTCCTCACCGTTAAACGCAAGCGTTGTCTCTGAATATCCGTCCGGAATATCTGTTCCGGTAAATGCCTCAGAAAAATTGTAATCCGTGCCGTTTACGGAAACAACGATATCCGTCGTCTCTCCGGCTGCGCCCGAAGCGCCGCCTGTCGGCTCAACTTCCGTTGTGCCGTCGTCTGCCGCCGCAATCGTTACAGTAGATGAACCTTCACGCAGATTCAGGGTCTCCCCGTCAGCCATCGAAGCGGTTGTGCTGTCGACATTAATCTTCGCCTCACCACTCTTCAGCGCCCGGAAAGTCATCGGAACACGAAGTTCAGCTCCGTCTCCCGTTCCGGAGAATGTAAGACCGCCGTTCCCGTCAGCCTCAAAACCTTCACCGCTCACAAATTCAAGCGATGACGTATCATAATTCATTGTAACCTGGACATCACCAACCGACTCCCCGCTGTTGCTCCGTACCACCAGATCAATGCTGACATTTTCACCTACTTTTGTGCTCGGATCCGAATACATCAGCACACCGTCAGCCGCAAACGCAACCGTTCCGAACACCGGAACCGCCAGACATACGGCAAGGATAAGTCCGGCTAATTTCTTAAATGCTTTCATAAGATTACCCCTTCTGTAATATAATTCATATTATGACAAACAAAAAAAATGTCATTTATACGTTTACTATCATACACGCTTTATGTCGAAAAGTCCAGAAAAAAGTCAGATTTTTCAATAGCCTCAATCATTATAAGGTATCATCATATTTCAATAATCGAGGTTGGTCCGCTCGCTCCGCATTGCGTCCGTTTTGCTCCGCAAAACCGTCTGTTTGGATCCGCTGATTGCAATTTTACTTCTTACGGAAAATCAATAGCTTACTGGCAACATAATTCAACACAATCACTAAAACATTAGAAATGATTTTTATAATCAGATCATTAAAATGAAGAAGATCAACGCATATATACATAATCGCCAGATCCATAACCCCAGTAAGCAAGCGGCAGCTTACAAACGCACCGATCTCCCTAAGTATCGCCGCAAGTCCTCTGGAACGGCTTTCAAACACATAAATTCTGTTAGTAAGATATGCAAATGCAACAGATAGAATCCATGCAATCACAGTCGATGGGGCAGTCGCCAGCAATAAAAGATGTGCACATATGTAATATACAATGATATTGACAAATGTGGTACAGCCACCGAAAAAAATGTACAAAATCGCTTCTCTATACTTTCTGAAATTCATCTCTAATTTAGAACAGTCGTTTCCGCTTTTTTTCATTCTCCTTTTCATATTTTCTCCTATTCCCGGCAACACACTTATTTATTCAGCAACACGAAAATCATCTAAGACTATTTAGTAAAATGGATATTTTCCCTCATTTCACTCTTTATTTATATATAAAAATGACTTGCGAAAGAATAATTTAATCTTTCTTTAACTATTGTACTTTATACAAATATATTTTATATGAGTGTAAAGCCATTTCAAACTGATTTTGCAACGCAAGACTCTGATTATTTATTTTGATTGTCGATAAAATATAATCACATCCCATATTTTTCAATTGGTTAATATTGACATCCCAATCTTCAATTTCCATTTTACTGTTTTTTGTAAAATAATACTGAAACGGAATCTCGCTAGAAAATAAATAACACCTATTCCCCCACTCATCAAAATATGTTTTTAAGTCATCGTCCTTCTCAAGTTCTTCTGCAATTATTTTTCGGAACTCATGCTTATATTCCAATGAATAGTTATTGGAATATCCGTCAATACAATAGAACCCATTATATAATGCTATGGACGGATAAAGCCCCACACTACCAACTTTGTATGTACTCGTGTCCTTTCCTATATAATCTATAATTTCAGAAAACATATCTGTTGCATAAAAATCATTCCACGATAAATAACCACTTTTTGAGTAATCCGAGTCCATTAGTTTATTCCAGTTAATCTGAACATTACTGTTATTCCACACATTCATTCCAACAAAAAATATCAGCACTATTTTTACTATTTTCCCTATTGTAAACAAACATCGTCCAGACC
The DNA here is from genome assembly GCA_019120575.1 of Candidatus Mediterraneibacter quadrami. Classification (GTDB taxonomy): domain Bacteria; phylum Bacillota; class Clostridia; order Lachnospirales; family Lachnospiraceae; genus Mediterraneibacter; species Mediterraneibacter quadrami. The sequence continues at coordinate 457 of DWUU01000042.1, read as the reverse complement.
ATAGTATTGTAATAAAATACAGCACATACGCCAGAATAATATACCACACAGCCGGATATGTCCAGTAAAAGCGATCCGCTTGAAAAGAAGAAAAAATACCGCCAAGTTCATTTCGCAGATCCACAACCGGCTTAAATTTCCAAAAAGCATAAAAGAGTGCAACCAAAATAGCATATATCAACAGTATTGAAAATTGACAGGCATGTATTTGTTCTGTTTTATTCAAGTACTTATAATTAGTAATCACTACAAAAAAAGTGATCATTGCTACATATACAATTATAGATTGAAGAGAAACTGCGTGGTACTGCCCATTAAAAAACATGTCTCGAAAAGCTTCCCGAACAGGCATAGATTCAGCCATAAGTTCACTTTTATGCTTTTTGGAAATTTAAGCCGGTTGTGGATCTGCGAAATGAACTTGGCGGTATTTTTTCTTCTTTTCAAGCGGATCGCT
>DWUU01000041.1 GCA_019120575.1 Candidatus Mediterraneibacter quadrami | reverse complement strand
TCGCTTATGCCGTTTTATTTTCCCTTTTTGAACAGATACGGGAGGAAATTGTACAGATACTGGACAACCGCCGAATATTCATGTTTCAGCCCTTCCTCAAGAAGATAATGGAAGTTGCCTTTTGAATAGTCCTCGTCAAATGCAAATGCATCCGAATATTTCTTCATCTCCCGCACCTGGGGATCCAGCGCCTCGCACGCCTTATCTTCCGTTCCGGTGGCCGTATAAATGAAATACCCGTCCGTTGTATAGCCGGATTTCTTCACCGCGTCGTAAAGCCGCTTCACTGTCTCCTCTGTGTGCGTTTTGCCGCCCATCGGCTCGACCGACCAGCAGTCGCCGCTTAAGGGGGCGAACCAGGCGAAAGAATCCAGGTTGTTCATGACCGTATACCAGGTGTTGGCGGAACCCATGGAGAACCCGGTAAATCCCCGGTGCATCCTGGATGCATGGAAGCTCTCCGCAGTCATATGGTCCGCATACGTATTGCACACGCTCTCAACCGCCGGCAGAAGATCCTCCATCAGCTCCTTCTGGAAAAATTCCGCTTCGGCCTGTTCGGTCTCGGAAACCGGCGCGCCTTCGCGGGGCGTCTTGTAATAAGAGGGAAATACAACGATCAGCGGATCCACTTCCCCGGTATCGATAGTATAGTCCAGCATGTTCTTGACCATGCAGCAGTCCATCCAGGCGTCCGGACTTCCGCCGCCGCCGTGCATCACATAGAGGATGTCATACTTCTTCTCAAGATCGCTGCCGTTGTAGCCGTACGGCAGATAAATATTCGCGTACTTGGGGATCCTTTTCCCGTCCTGCCTGAGCGTCGTATAGTCCACTCGGCGGATCGATCCGCGCCGGTTCACGTCATGATATTCATAATATTTCATCCTGTCCACTCTCCTTATCTCTTTTTCCTTCTGTCAAAACTGATATCAGAGTCCCACGTTTCCGCTGCTCAGTCCCGCCTTCGCCTCTTCAAGCGGCAGCCAGTCCAGCAGTTTCCTGACCGATGCGTTCCAGAAATCCCACTCGTGCCCGCCGTCCCATTCTTCATATGCGACCGGCACGCCTTCGCTGACCAGGAAATCCCGGAACTCACGGTTCTGCCCCAGAAGGGAATCCTGTTTCCCGCAGGTCATAAAGATCCCGGGGATCTCTTTCCCCTCTTCTTTCAGTTTCCGGAGCATCCACCTCGGATTCTTGTCGCTTTCCACCGCCTGATCCAGGTCGCCGAGGATCTGTTCCGCATACTTTCTTGTCTCGATATACCGCGGCGCGTCATTCGTCCGGTCGGTGACATGCTCCGTGATGATCGCGCTGGAGAACGCCCCGATATACCCGAACGTATCGCTGTTTTTCAGGCCGTTCCGGAGCGCGCCGTAGCCGCCCATGGAAAGCCCTGCCAGAAAGGTATCCTCTCTTCTGCGGGACAGGGGGAACATCTTCCTTGTGACCTCCACCAGCTCTCTCCCCACGAATTCTCCGTATAAAGTCTCAGACGCATCGCAGTCCAAATAAAACGAGTTCTCCCCCGACGGCATGACAACCGCCAGGTTCTTCTCTTCCGCCCACCGCTGGATACTGGTTCCGGTCACCCAGTCCGTGTAGTTCCCGATCACCCCGTGGAGCAGATAAAGCGTCCGGAACGGCTTCTCCTCCTGCGGTTCTTCGCCGGGCGGAAGCATCCGGTCCGCCGGGAGGATCACATTCATCGTTGTTGTCCTGTGCAGCGCCATGGACAGATAATTCACCTGTAATAAAGCCATCTGATCAACTCTCCTTTTTCTCTATATCATCCATCACTCTCACCAGGAGCAGACTGCGGATCCAGCATAATCCGGCGCCCCCGATGAGCCATACAAATGCGCCGTAAATAATCCACTCAATGCACGCCCAGACAAGCACTGCCGTACACAGCATGAAAATAATGCTGACCCACAGTTTCCCCATGCCGACCGTAAGGGCGCTCTTCAGGATCCTGCCGGTTCCGGCGTGATATCTTGCCAGCAGCGGAAAGGCGAACGCGTACACCATGTAGACGACAAAAGTGACGACGATCATCACGGACAGCAGCACATAGGTAAACACGCCGAGATAGGTGCTGCCGGTCAGGTACCAGTCCACGATCAGAATCAGGATCGCCGGGACCGCCGGAAACTCCAGCAGGATCCCCTGCCGGAAATTCTCCTTCAGGGCTTTCATAAAAGACTTCAGCACATTCGGCGCCTCGCCCCTGGCCAGCTTCATGGACGTATAATACTTCGCCGTGTATGCCGGCCCGATCGTAAACACCGGCAGGCAGCATACCGCCGTCAGAAGCTGAAGCAGCATAAAATCCACATACTTGTCTATAAACTGTATCAACTTATTATCCGCACTGAACAAACTCATCTTATCCTGTTCCCTTTCCTCTTTCTTATCCGGCCCGCAGTTTCCGGAATATACTACATATCCACCGGCGGGATCAGTTCCGCCGTCTGCCCCGGCTTCACTTCGATCCAGTCCGGAGCAAACATGCCGCCCAGGCACACGCCCACCGCCGACGGATTGTACACGGTCCGGCTGTCCGCCGAGAACACCAGGCGCCGGTACGCTTCCACGTATGCCCGAATCTCCCCGTTCGTGGCATACCAGACGTCGTCCCTTCCCGACACTTTCCGGACCAGTTCCTCCATATGATCCCAGTTATCGCACTGGTCGAACTCATAGCTGTGTCCCCACACATAGAAAAGCTTTGCCGGGGTCAGCATATTGAAATAAAATCCGTCTGACAGGAATTCATCCGCCAGATCAAAGATCTTCTCATCGTCATGGTGGCAGGTCGGATCCCAGGTCAGGAAATCATCCGGAATGTCGAACTTATGCGTGGACGTGATGGTTCTCGCATAGGTGATCCCGCAGGCCTTCATGGCCGAAAGGACCGTGTCGTCATAAGCGCCGAACGCGTAGGCATATCCGGTTACCGGATGGCCGGTCAGCTCCTCCAGCGCTTTCCTCGACTGCAGGATCTCCTCCACGCAGCGGCCGCTGTCCATCCCCGTCATGCAGGAATGGAACTGCCCGTGGGCGGCCACTTCGTGATTCTTATAGAGCTCCCGGGCCTCCGCCGCCGTAACTTTGATATGGGAGACTTCCTTTTTCCCCGCGGCGACTACGCCTTCCTGCCCGAACAGGCCGGAATTCAGATTAAATGTCGCTTTCACACGGTACCGGTCCAGAATCCCGATCAGCCTCCGGTCCTGGGTGATTCCGTCGTCATAACTTAAAGTGAATGCTTTCTTCTTCCCGCCCGGGAACAGCATCCTGTCATTGATCTGTAAACTCATATCTGCCTCCGTTTTTTATATCAGCTGTCTTCTTATTTTACCGGTTTATATCCGCTGAGCAGATCTTTTATAAGCCTTGCCATATTTACAGACAGCAGTGAATAATGATCTGTCGCATACATAACGTCCCCGAGCGTTGTGCCGCAGGTGGACACATGAAGTCCCAGCACTTCCCTGCAGAACCATTCGATGGAAATGAACAGCATGCCCTCACGCTCCACAGGCTCGCAGAGCATGGCGTGCACGCGGTTGTCGATCGTGCATCCGATACAGCCTCTCGCGAACTGAATCACCCTGCCGTCCTTCATCGTCATCTGCGCCCAGCCGTCTTTCTCCCCGTAAGCCGCTCCTGCGATCTGCGCGACCGAAGACGCCGGGATCATGCAGTACTCGCCCCGGACGATGGCGTCGCCGTGAAGGCCGTGGTATTTCAGCTTCTTCCACATGAACGCTTTTGCCGGCAGCTTCTTCATCTCCTGGCCGACCCAGATGGAATCGCATCCGTCCGCGGCGGCGACCACGACTTTGTCTCCTTCGCGCGGGATCTCCGGCTCCATGTATTCAATGGATCCGTCCGCCCTGCGCCTTGTCCCGGAGAAGAAATAATCCCACACAAGCTCGGCCTCGTCAAAGGTCTGGCCGTGATCCCGGTTCTTTACGTCACGGAATACGAAATCTGCCTTTTTGCCTTTGTAGAACGCGAAGTTATTCTCTCCGTCGATCTTCAGCTCCGGAAGGGTATCGCACTCATTGATGCGCAGCCAGTACTCTCTGTTTTTAGCCACCACGTCTTCCACGCCTTCCTCGCTTGCCGGGGGCGCCTGGTCGAACTCCATCCTTGCCTGCCATACCGGCACCGGACCGCCCGCATTGACAGGCCGGTCGTCTTTGTCAAAGAGAAGTCCGATGGTGCTGGGGCCTGCGGAGCCTGCCATTCCCGCGAAATGCATGCCGCAGTGCCTTGCGATCATGGCCGTCATGGAATTGCCGAGAGACATGCCCTGCATATAGATCCGCTCTTCATCAATATTGTACTTCTCTTTCATCATTTCCGTCAATTTCACAACGATGCGGATATCATTGTTCTCCCGGATATCGTCCGGGAAATCGTGCATATAGATGCCCTCGTCATTGGGTTCGGAGAGCTGTTTGAAAAACCGCCGCTCGCACTCGATCTGCCAGAAGCCTCTTAAGTGCGCGTTCGGGTATACAACGATAAACCCTTCCCGGTCGGCCACATGGGACCAGGATGTATAGATGCACTGTCCCCAGCCGTTCATGATGCCGCCGTGCATGGAGAATACGAGCGGCGTCTTTCTGGACGGATCATAGCTGTCCGGCACATATTCATACCAGGTGTCCTCGTGCTCGTCGATGAGGCACGCCTTCATCTCTTTCAGGTTCTTCGGATATACCTGGGAGTTATTGCCGTTCTCATTGACCACGATCTCGCTCTCTTTCAGCTTGACCGGGAGATAATCGCGGTTATCATCATCCGGGATGCCCGGGATCAGTCTGATCTTGTATTCCATTTTCCTACCTCCTGTATACGATAATATTTTTATTCCGCGCTGATGCTCTTGATCCATTTGCCGCTCCTCAGCCTCACAAAGCAGAGCACGCATTTCAGGATCTCGTCAACTCTGAGCGCGCAGTAAACGATAAATGCCGGAGCCGCGATCACCACGCCGGTGAGATAGCCGAGCGGGATGCTTGCCACCCAGAGGAAGATGATATCCGCCACCATCAGGAAGCGGGTATCGCCGCCGCCCCGGAGCACACCCTTTGTAAGGATGCTGTTGATCGCGCGGAACAGGATGATAAATGCGATGGCATACATCAGCTGCTGCGCGATATCCGCTGTTTCTTCCGATATGTTATAGATCGATATGATCGGTCCGGCCAGTACAAGGATGAGCCCGGCCGCCGCCACACCGACAATGACGCCCAGTCCGACAAAGGCATCAGCCTCTTCTTTCGCCTTCTCCGGGCCGCTTCTTCCGAGCGTATGCCCGATCACCACGCTGCTCGACTGGGCCACGCCCTGGGTGAGAACGCTGCTCATCTGCTGCGTCACCGTCGTGATCGAGTAGGCTGCCACAAACTGCGCCCCCACCTGGCCGGTAATCATGGCAATAAAATTATTACCGAATCCATAAAGGCTGTCGCTGACCACGACCGGGAAAGCCACCTTGAAGAACTCGCGGTTCAGATGGCGCACCGGCATGAAAACATCCCGGAGACGGTATCTGACGGCCCTGTCCGCCAGGAAAAGATAGCCGAACGTGGCTGTAAATTCCAGGATCCTTGCAATCAGCGTACCCAGCGCCGCTCCCGCAACGCCCATTTCCGGAAGTCCCAGCTTTCCGAAGATAAAGATATAATTGAGGCCCACGTTGGAGACAAATGCCAGGCAGGATGTGAACAGCGGCACCGAAGCCTGTCCGATGCTCCGCAGGATATTGGATCCGACCAGGGAAAGTCCCCAGAACAGATAGCAGTACGTGGAAAATCCGAAATAGCGGACGCCTTCCGAGATCACGCCCGGATCGTCAATATACATCCGCATAAGCTGCTCCGGCGCAAGAAACGTCACGATGGTAAAGATCATGGCAAGACCGAACGCATATCTGAGGGAGATGGATATGGTCCGCTTCAGCGCGTCCTTATCCTGCATCCCCCAGAACCGGGACGCCATAATCGACGAACCCTGCCCGAGCCCCATGCATGCAAATGAAAAGATATTGATAAACTGGTTGGCCAGAGATACGGCGGACAGCGACGTCTCGCCAAGGGCGCCCACCATGATGCTGTCCATCATATTGACGCCGGTTGTGATCAGGCACTGCAGGGTGATCGGGATGGCAAGATTCAGTGTTTTTCTGTAAAAACTTTTATCCGATGCGATCAGTTTCATAACGCCGCACGCTCTTCTCTTACTGTATTTCCGGCATTTTTCTTCTTACCGGTCACCCAGACGAAGTAGACCAGCATGACAAGCTGGAATACGCCGCAGATTGCGAAGATCGCCGTATAGCCCGCAGCGCCGGCGAACGCCTCCACGACGAATCCGCCGAGCATCGGCCCGATTCCCTGGAAGATATCGCCGCCCAGATAGTAAGTGCTGGTCGCCACGCCGCTCCTCTCGACGCCGGCCTCATTGATGCCGCCGGCCTGAAGCGCCGGCTGCGCGGCCCCCTGTCCAAGGGAGCGGATCACGCCGGTTAGGAGAATCAGCGGGAGCGTCCGGCTCACGCCGAGGATGAACATGGACGCCGCCGTCAGGATAAGCCCCGGTACGACCGCGATCCGGATCCCCTTCTTATCCATCAGCCTGCCGGAGAACGGACGGATCAGGAAGAGCACCACCGCGCACACGGTAAAGTAGATGCTTACGCCGCCCACGCCTACTTCATCCGCATAGAGGACAAGATAGGAGGCAATGATCCCGTTGATAAATGAATACGAACCGGCCACGAATGTAAAGGGGAGCGCCTCCACGCAGAGGATGTCGCCCAGCCGGATCCGGGCCGCTTTTCCGGACGGTTTCTTCTTCTCCTCATGAAGGAACATGAGGATGACGAATTCGCCCGCCACCATCAGAGCGGAAATAAGAAACGTCACTTTCATGCCCACGCTCTCTGCGATGGCCAGGCCGATCCCCGGCGCCACTGCGGAACCGATCACCATGCCCAGGCCGAAGTATCCGATGCCCTCGCCCATCCGGGTCTTCGGGATGAAATGCGTCGCCAGCGCGATCTGGCAGGTACCCGCCAGGGCGAATCCGACGCCGTTGATGATCCGGAAGAAGATCAGCAGCGGGACGTACGTCGTAATGGTAAATCCGAGAAGGCCGATCCCCATCAGGACCGTGCTCCATTTCAGAAGCGTTACATTGCTGAAGCGGTCCGCCATCAGCCCGCTGAAGGGCCGGCACACCAGCGAGGTCAGCGACACAAGGCCCACGATAAACCCGGCCATTGTCACCGTCGTCCCGATCCCGACCAGATACTTCGAGAGGATCGTCGCGATCATATAAAAGGAAAACGCATGCAGGGTATTGACGAGAAGGGTCAGGATATAATATTTATTCCACAGTTTTTCTTGATTCATGTTCGTTTCTCTCCCTGTCTGAATTTAAAGTGAAAAAAGGGAGAGGGCTCTCCCCTCCCCCTTTGCTTTTTTCATTTTGTGATATCCGCTTACTGCTCAGCGAGCCATGCGTCAAGCTGTGCCTGCTTTTCCGCGATGATATCATCGATGCCTGCGTCTTTCAGCGCCTGCTGGAATTCCGGCAGCGTCGAGTCGATATCAACCTCGCCGTACATCAGCGGCGTGTAGTACTGCGCCACCACGTTCGCGCATGCGGTCATCTGGTCGGTCACATTCGTCGGATCGAATGCAAATCCAAGTGCCAGCGACTTGTCGCAGCTCTCGTTCTTTGCCTTCATCTGATCATATACGTCTTCCGGCTCATAGTACCATGTCTTGCAGAGCATTACGTTCGGCCAGTAAGCCATGGATGATGCGGCCCAGCCAAGCTCTGACATGCTGCTCTTGCCTTCCGGATATACCATCTGTCCGTTCTCGTCCAGTTCGTACTCCTGTCCTTCCAGACCGTTTGCTGCGATCTGCGCCGCTTCCGGATCCGTGTAGAGTACGTTGAGAATTCTCATGGCTGCTTCCGGCTCCTCGCAGAATGCGCTGATGTGCCACATATAAGTCGTCGCATCGCTCGTTGTGGAAAGTGCGGTTGTAACGCTTCCGCCTTCAAGGTCCATGTTATTCTGAGCTTCCGTAGCTTCCATGGATACCTGTCCGTCCCAGCCGTAACCGGTTGTTCCGTCTGCAACGCCCATCAGAAGATTCATCAGCGTCGGCTGATTATTGCTCAGCGGATCCGGGCTGAATACGCCTGCTTCCTTCCACTCTTTTACATATTCAAGCCATGTAAGGAAGTAGTCGGACTCGTAGTAGTTCTCAACGGTTGTACTCTCTGTCGGGTTGGTCAGAACGCCGAGGTAGTTCGTATCGCCGAAGTAGTCGATGCTCTTCGGGATCCAGTACGGATCTGTGGAGCCCGGAATGTAGCACTTGTCCGGATTTGCCTCTTTCAGCTGAAGGATGGCGTCTTTCATTGTCTCAAGGTCTGTAACCTGGCTGAAATCTACTCCCGCCTTCTCAACATCTTCTGCCAGTGCATAGTAGATATTCTCTGTTGAGTAGGAATAGATACACGGAATGCCGTACTGGGTTCCATCGATCTCACCGCAGCTCAGATACTGCTCGATGCCGTCTTTTGCGAACTCATCCGTGATTCCCTGGCCGTCAGATTCAAGCAGATCATCGAGCGCCATGACCTGACCGTTTGCAACCAGGTTTGAAAGAGAGGTATACCAGAATGAGTTGAACAGATCGATGGAGCTGTCTCCGCCTCCGGTGAGCATCAGGTTCAGCTGGGTCGCCCAGTTTCCGAACTCGATCCCAACAAGGTCGACTTCCGCGTGAGCCTTCTCTCTCAGGATCTCATTGAGTGCATCCTCGATGGACTCCTCGGACGTCGATGGGAACATAACCGTATAAGCCATCTTGATCACCGGATAATCACCGTCTTCCGTCGTTCCCTCTGACTCCTGCGCATCGTTCTTCGCTCCCTGCCCTCCGCCGCCGCAGCCGGCGAGAAGTCCTGCTGTCATCGACGCTGCAAGAAGCACTGCCAACAGTCTTTTCTTCATAACATCATTCCTCCTGTTTTTTATTGTGCCGGTTCATCTGTCCCGGCTGTTTTAAAGTAATGTCATCATATCAGATAATATTTCCTCATTCTGTCAGTTTTCTGTCCTGAATCATCGTTTTTTTGATATTTTGCACTGATTTTCCTGTTATTTCATTATATATATGTCATATTACACAAACTTTTTCTGTCACAAACCCGAAATTCAACAGTTCTCATCCGTTTTATGATAGATTTTTGTCTGTTTTTCCTATAAATTAAACGCAAACAATCCGTATTTCAACTAAAGGAGGTTATTATGGGTAAAGTAAAAGCAAAACCGGTAAAAAACAAACTTACCGCAAAAAAGATGCGGCGGTACATTCCTCTGTACCTGATGCTCCTGCCGGGAGCGGTCTACCTGATCATCAACAACTATATGCCGATGGCAGGTCTGGCGCTTTCATTTAAGGACGTCAACTACTCTGTCGGACTGTTCGAAAGCCCCTGGTGCGGCTTCGACAACTTCAAGTACCTGTTCGCGACCAACGACGCCTTCGTTTTCTTCCGGAACACGATCCTCTACAATATCGCGTTCATCGTATTCGGAAATGCCATCGGCGTATTTGTCGCCATCGCACTCGACGCCATCCACAACAAGTTCCTGAAACGGTTCAGCCAGGTCATCATCCTGATCCCGTACCTGCTCTCCACCGTTATCATCAGTTACATTGTATACGCGTTCCTGAGCGGAAACAACGGTTTCCTGAACATGACCATCCTGCCGATGCTCGGAATGGATCCAATCAACTGGTACAACGAAGCCCAGTACTGGCCGGTGATCATCGTACTTGTATATCTGTGGATGACGTTCGGCTACAACTCGATCCTGTACTACTCAACCCTGATCGGCATCGACAAATCCTACTACGAAGCCGCATCCGTTGACGGCGCGGGCGTATGGGCGCAGATCCGCTACATCACGCTCCCGGCGCTCCGCCCGACGATCATCACGCTGGTGCTCCTGGCGGTCGGACGCATCTGCTACTCCGACTTCGGACTGTTCTACCAGGTAACGATGAACAGCGGACTGCTCTACGAGACGACGCAGACCATCGATACATACGTATACCGCGGACTGCTCGAGCTCAACGATATCGGGCGTTCCACGGCGGCCGGCTTCCTGCAGTCCATCCTCGGCTTCATCTGTGTATTCACGGCGAACACAGTTGTTTCCAAAATTGACAAAGACAGCAGCTTATTCTAAATCATCATAACGGAGGTAAACACTATGATCTATCACAATAAAGTTTTTCGTTTTGCGATGGGATTTATCATGTTTCTGCTTATAATGGCATGTATACTCCCGTTCGTCCTGCTGCTGGCAAGCTCGTTCACCTCAGAGTCATCTCTGGCATTAAACGGCTATTCATTCTGGCCGAAAGAGTTTTCAACAGCAGCATACGATTATATCTGGGGCATCAAGGAAAATGTTCTCCGGGCATACCTGATGAGTTTTATCATCACCGGTGTCGGAACATTCATCAGCATCATCATGACCATGCTGTTCGCTTACCCGCTGTCCCGTCCGGATCTTCCGGGAAGAAGAGCCCTTTCATTCTTCATCTTCTTCACCATGCTGTTTAACGGCGGATTCGTACCGACCTACCTGATCTACTCCCAGGTCTTCCATATCACGGATACGATCTGGGCGCTGATCGTACCGTACCTGCTGATGAACGCATTTTTCGTCATCATGGTGCGTACATACATTACGTCAAATGTGCCGAACGAAGTCATCGAGGCATCCACCATCGACGGCGCCGGACAGTTCACAACCCTGATCCGCGTTGTCGTGCCGATGTCCAAACCGATCATCGGAACCGTGGCGCTGATGACCGCGATCGCATACTGGAACAACTGGACGAACGGCGTGTACTTCATCCAGACGAGAAGAGACCTGTACGGAATCCAGAACTATCTGAACTCCGTGATCACCAACGTATCATTCCTGCAGTCCCAGTCCACACCGGGTCTTGACATCCGCGACCTGCCCAGCATAAGCATCCGTATGGCGCTGGCCGTGATCGCCCTGATCCCGATCCTCTGCGCATATCCGTTCTTCCAGAAGTCCTTTGCAAAGGGCATCACGGTCGGATCTGTCAAAGGTTAACACGGGCCGCATTATAACACAACACACTGACTCAAGGAGATGTCAAATGAAGAAGATCGAGAACAAAATCATGCTGATTACCTATGCGGACAGCTTGAGCAGAGATTTAAAGGAACTGGACGAGATTCTTGCCGGACATTTCAGAGGGATTATCGGAGGACTTCATGTCCTCCCTTTCTATCCCTCGTCCGGTGACCGCGGCTTTGCCGTAATCAACTACGATATCGTGGATCCGGCCTTCGGGACCTGGGATGATATCGACCGTCTGGCGGACCAGTATTATATGATGGCGGATTTCATGCTGAACCATGTATCCATCCGTTCCAAAGAGTTCAAAGACTATATGAAGAACGGCGACGCCTCTCCGTACAGGGATATGTTCATCCACTGGGAAGAATTCTGGCCGGGCGGAAAACCGACAGAAGAACAGTACGATATGCTCTACCGCCGGAAACAGACGTATCCCTACATTGAATTCACCCGGGACGACGGTGAGAAAGTCCATCTGTGGAACACTTTCTTCCAGGAACAGATCGACATCGATCCGTACTCAAAAGCCACACAGGATTATTATGAAAGGAATCTGGGAATCCTCCGCAGCCATGTGCCGCTCGTCCGGTTCGACGCGTTCGCCTACGCGACCAAGCGTCCTGGGACGAACTGCTTCTTCGTGGAGCCGGACGTATGGGATGTCCTTGACATCGGCATGGAGCCTCTTCGGAAGACCGGCACGGAGATGCTCCCGGAGATCCACGAAAACTATCATATCCAGCTTAAAATGGCGGAAAAAGGCTACTGGGTTTATGATTTCGCCCTGCCGATGCTCCTGCTCCACGGTCTGAAGACCGGACGCACGGACCGCCTGATCCACTGGCTGAACATCTGCCCGAGGAAACAGTTCACAACGCTGGATACCCACGACGGCATCGGCGTGGTCGATGTGGCAGGGCTTCTGACAGAGGACGAGATCGACATCGTCCGCGACGACGTAAACGAAATCTCCAAAGAGATGTTCAATTACATCAAACTGCCCAGCATGATCAAAGACAAAAGCGGCAAATTCAAAACCTACCAGCTGGGCTGCACCTACTACTCCGCCCTCCACTGTGACGACAACGCCTATCTGCTCGCCAGAGCCGTCCAGTTCTTCACGCCGGGCATCCCGCAGGTCTACTACGTGGGACTTCTCGCCGGGGAGAACGACATAGAGAAAGTGAAGGCCGAACCGGATCCGAGAAACATCAACCGGCATACCTACACAAGACAGGAACTGGAAGAGGCCGTGCAGAAACCGGTGTGCCGGCGCCTGTACGAACTGATGAGGTTCCGCAACTCCTGCGATGCGTTCAACGGCGATATCACGGTCGGCGAAGACCGGCAGGACGGGACCCTGCACATTACCTGGAAAAAGGGAGATCTGTATGCTATGCTGGACGCAGACTTCAAAACGCTTGCATGGGAAATTACATATTACGATAAAGAAGCGAAAAAAGAAAGGAGACTGTAATGTCATTATTAACCTACAATTTTGAAAGCGAATACCTGAACATCAACCATCAGATCACCGTTGTCCTCCCGGACAAGAAACGCGGCGTCGATCCGGCCGCATTCTACCGCAGCGGGAAGAAATATAAAGTTCTCTGGCTGCTCCACGGAACCTACGGCGACAACACCGACTGGATCCGCAAGACAAACATCGAGATGTACGCGGCGGAAAAAGATCTGGTAGTCGTATGCCCCTCCGCGCTGAACTCCAATTACTCCAACTGGCCGGAAGCCATGATGGGCTACAATATGTACGACTACTTTGTAAAGGAACTGATGCCGCTCATCTACGGCTGGTTCCCGGTATCCGATAAGCGGGAGGACAACTTCATCGCCGGGCTGTCCATGGGCGGCCGCGGAACGATCAAGTTTGCCGTAAATTTTCCGGAACTCTTCGGGGCGGCGGCCGTTCTCTCAGCCGTGCCGGTAGACTTTAACGAACTCCGTCCGGGCCATCCCAACCCGATCATGGATACGACGAATCCGCGCATGGTACAGACGATCGACAACGCGGGCGGATTCGAGGCCTACAAAAACTCCGAGGAAAATGTATGGGCGATCATTGACAGACTGGCTCCCACCGGCCGGCTTCCCCGTCTTATGTTCGCCTGCGGACATGAGGACGCGCTTCTGTACAACCAATACGGCGTCTTCCAGAAACACTGCAAAGAGATCGGCCTTGACGTCCACTGGTTCGACCTGCCGGGATACAGGCACGAGTGGCGGTTCTGGGACCTGGCAATCCAGGAGGCGCTGACCTTCTTCGGGCTCGGGGAATCAGACGGCGGCAACCCGTTCTAAACGGAATGCTGCCCGGTTTATTCACTTAAGACGCCGTTCAAAATACTCATATATCCACAATGGGGCCTCCGTACCGATCCGGTACGGAGGCCCCGCCCTCTTTATCGCTCATTCAGTTCAGGATCCGCTTCTTCTAGTATCCCATACACTCATATGCCAGGTCGCGGATCGTCGGATGAATCTCGCTGTATGCCTTGAAGAATCCGGCCACATGCTGCGCATAGAAGATGCTGATGTGGTTCACCGGATCCACGAGCATGTAGGCGCCCGCCGCACCATCCCAGCCGAACTCACCGACCGGGGATCTGGAGACGCTGCCGTCAACCAGCACCCGGACACCAAGTCCGTACTCGTATCCCGCTTTACCGGTCACCGCAAAGTCCCGGCTCATCTGCCCCGTCGTGTAGGGTACGCTGAGCATGCGGACCGTCTCCTCTTTCAGGATCCGGTTCCCATTTGCGCCGACGCCGCCGTTACAGAGGGCGTCCACGAGAAGACTGTAATCGCTGACCGTGCCCGCAAGTCCGGCCCCGCCGCTTTCATAATTCGCCGTGATCTTGAATCCGTCTGTCATCTCTCCGTCATCCGGCCCGATCTCATCCGAACCGAAGTACCCCCTGTAGAGGGCGCACACCCGCTTCTGAAGTTCCGGATCCTTATCCCAGTGGAAATACAGTTCTTTAATGCCAAGCGGTTCAAAGATATTCTCCTTCAGATAGTCGGAATACTTCTGTCCCGTCACCACTTCCACGACCGCAGCCAGCACATCATGGCAGAGGCCGTAGGAATACCTTGTTCCCGGTTCATATACAAGAGGCATCTTCGCGATGGCGGCCACAACCTCCCTTGTGGAAGCCTGATTGCCGCTCCGCTCCCGGATCTCCCGCTCCTCCGGCGAATCCGTGTCATAGGAAAGCCCCGCCGTCATGGACAGCAGATCGATGATCCGGATTGCGTTATGCGCATAATGGCACTTATCCGATGACTTCGGCCAGCGCAGCGGAAATTCGAATTTAAAATCATCCGACACCAGCATGGTATTGTATTCCGGAAGGTACTGCCTCACCTCATCGTA
This sequence comes from Candidatus Mediterraneibacter quadrami, assembly GCA_019120575.1. GTDB lineage: Bacteria > Bacillota > Clostridia > Lachnospirales > Lachnospiraceae > Mediterraneibacter > Mediterraneibacter quadrami. The sequence goes on along the minus strand of DWUU01000041.1, from coordinate 44,140 downwards.
AAGCTTTATGTTTCCCCGCTCGATCTGCTGCATCACCGCAGTCACCGTCACCAGCTTAGTGGCGGAGAACAGACGGAAGATCGTCTGATCCGTCAGCGGTTTCGTGTTTTCATAATCAGAATACCCTGTCATATGACGGTACACCGTCTCATGATCTTTTGTGATCAGACAGTCCGCCGCCGGGATCCCGTATACGTCTTTTAACGAATCAATATATTCTGTAAGTTTTGAAAAATCCATCATTGACCTGTCCTTCTTGAATCTTGCTGTACTCTTTCTTTCCAGCAGATGCACCGGCAGGACAGACCGCATATGCTCTGTGCCCTCCTCGATCTCGCGGATCAGCTGCCGTGCGGCCGCAGCCCCCATTTCCGTGATCGGCTGAGCCACCGTTGTGATCCCGAACAGTTCCGAGATGCCGAGTCCGTCAAATGATACCACCGGCACCCGGTCCAGGATCCCGTTTCTCCGAATCCCCACGCTGCTCATAAGCCGCGCGGCCAGCGCGTCGCCGGTCACGAATACGCCGTCGGCCTCCGGGAAATCTTTAAGCCCCCGCAGGAAAATCCGTTCCGCACGCTCCGGGCCGTATACCCGGTCTGACTCAAACCCGTTCAGATACCGCCGGATCCCTGCGTGATCCTCCGTGTCGATCCACCCGGCGGAAATGTATCCCGCCCGCATGCCGAGCCGCTCGCACTCCGCGAAAAAGCCTTCGTTCCTGGCGTTCATGGTCATGTATTCCGGGACGTCATTCCCGAACAGGACCGGATGCCTGCTGCCGGCTTCATAAAGTTCCCGTGCAGCCAGGATCCCGCCCTGATAATTGTCACAGGTAACCGTGGAGAACCCGTTCAGATCCCGGTCAATGCTCACCACCGGCAGCGCCGTGTGCTCCCGGTAGATCGCCGCGTCGCCCACCCGGCTGCACAGGAGGATTCCGTCCACTTTGTTGCCCTCAAGCATGGAGACCATCTCGACTTCCCGGTCCGCCTTCTCGCAGGAGCGGGCAATCATAAGTTTATAGCCAAGTTCATGGCACACCTCCTCGACCCCCTCGGTCAGAAGGCCGAAAAATTCATATGCGACAGACGGCACGATCAGTCCGATAATGTTGCTCTTCTGTTTCTGCAGCGCACGGGCCATCTCGTTCGGCTGATAATTCAGCGCCTGCATCGACTCATACACCTTTTTTCTGGTCTTCTCGCTGATCGGCCCTTTATTGTTGATGATCCGCGAAACCGTCGCGATCGAAACATCCGCGTGTCTTGCTACATCTTTGATCGTTGCCATCCTGCCAGTGCCCCCCGTTTATTCGTTACTTATCTTTCACATGGGAGATCATCCAGTCCAGGATCCCGTTCGCGTTGTGGAGCGTCAGGATCCAGCTGTTGTGGTTCTCCGCATCCATTTCTTTTGCTGTCAGATCTTCTGAAGTCCCGATCCCGTATTTCTCAAGCTCCTCCGGCAGATAGATCGTGTATTTCACATCTTTCCTTCCTTCGCTCCACAGTTTGCAGCAGGCATTATGTATATAGGCATGCCTTCCGTGCTGATGGTCCATATAGGAAGTCGAGATCCACACCGGAACATCCGGCCAGTGCAGGAGCTGCGGATAGCTTTCTCCGTTCATGCTCGGGCAGATCGGAAGCGCCGCCGCGAAGAGGTCCGGCGCCGTGGATACCATATTGATCGTTCCGCCGCCGCCCATGCTCATTCCGATCACATAGACGCGCCTTGCATCCACCTTGCCTTCCCGGATCATCCGGCGGATGATATCCGCCACTTTGCCGAGATAATCGCGGTTCCATCCGCGCTCGCCCTTCAGTGCGAACGGCGTCATCCCGATATCCACACGGAACGGATGACCCCTTTCTGCCATCACTTTAAAATTCTCTTCCATCGTAAGGGAGCCGCCCGGCGCCTGTGGCGCCATCACATACATCTCCGGCCAGATCTGTGCCAGCCGGAGCGCCCCGAGCGTTCCGGTAAGCTGGAGCACATTGTCCTCGCCGCACTCGCCGCCGCCGTGCAGGAAGAGCACCAGCGGCCTTTTATCCGCCGCTTCCGGAGAATACAGCCGGTAGTGCACGCCGTTTTCCTCGACCGGGGCGAACGTGTCAAGATCCTTTACGATCACTTCATCGACGCCGTCTTTGGTCAGGCAGATCTCCTCGCCGCCGATCTTCCCGCAGATGCGGAAATCATAACGGTACAGGAACGGATCGACCTCCACCGTAACAACGCCGTCCTCCGCGCTGACCGCCGTCACGCCCTTTGACAGGATCCGGCCGCTCATATCACAGTAGTTTCCTTCCAGGGTCAGGGATACTTCATCGGTTTTCACTTCATTATCGGCCATAAACCGGAAGTTGTCAACCGCCTGCCCGTAGTCCCCGATATGGGTATACGCTGTTATTTTCTTCATTTTTTCTCCTTCTTTAAAGCATGGAATCATAGTTGTCAGGCACCATCCTGTCCTTAAAGAGATCAAGGATCAGATCCACCATAAACGCGGACAGGTCCGCGAAATGATCCGTAATGTACAGCATGCCGTCGCACTCCGATACCTGAAGCGCATAGAAGTTCTTCGCGAACCACTCGATCGGGATCAGCAGTTCCCCGTCCCGGTTCAGCGCCTCGCAGTACATGCAGCGCACAGTATCATCGATCACGCAGCCGATGCTGCCCCGCGCGAACTGGAGCCGCCTGCCGTCCCTGAGCGTCAGCACGACTTCCGCAGCCCCTTCCGACGCCTCGTACCCGGCGCCGAACGCCTCCGCGATAAAGGACAGGGGCAGGCACAGATAGCTGCCGCGGACGATCTGCCCGCCGTTCAGGCCGTGGTATTTCAGCTTCTCCCACTGCACCGCCTTCGTCTTCAGCTGCACCACTTTATTGCCGAACCACACTTTGTCGCAGCCCGGAGCCGCCGCGATGGCGAATCGGTCCCCTGTCCTCGGGATGATGCTCTCATCATGGGTGATGGTCCCGTCCGGATTTCTCCGGGTTCCCGAGAAGAGGTAATCCCAGTAGAGAAACGCCTCGTCCAGCGTCTGGCCGTGATCCCGGTTCTTGATGTCCACATAGACGAGATCCGCCTTCTTTCCTTTGTAGAATGCAAAGTTATCCTCGCCCACGATGCTGATCTGCGGGGTGAGTTCGCACTCGTTGATCCGCATCCAGTAGATCCGGTTCATTTTGTTGATGGTGTACTCGTCATAGTCTTTTCCCGGTGGGAGCCCGTTCTTCTCAGGCCTTGACTGCCAGATGGCCAGATGGCCCGCATGGTTGATGATCTTCCCGTCTTTGTCAAAAATGTTCCGAAGTTCGCACGGTCCGCCCGAGCCTGCGGCGCCCGCGAGGATATCGCCGTACTGTCTCGCGAACTGTCCGGTCATGATATTCCCCATGGACATGCCCTGCATGAAGATCCGGCCCTCGTCGATATTGTACTTCTCTTTCATCTTATCGATCAGCGCCAGGATCATATTCATATCGTGGTTATCCTCAATCTTTTCCGCCGGGCGCACGATGGGCAGATCCGGCGCCGATGCCGGGTCAAAATTGTCAAATACGCCATAGTTCTGCCACATCCTCTTCTCGCTCGCATCCGGGAAGAGGCAGATAAAGCCCTCCCGGTCCGCCACCAGCGTCCAGGACGTATAGATGGCATGGCCCCAGCCGGTCATCAGGCCGCCGTGCAGCCCGATGATCAGGGGAACTTTCTTTGAAGGATCATAACTCTCCGGCACATACTCATACCATGTATCCTCCACGCCGTCCAGAAGCATTTCCCTGTACTCCTTCAGACGTTTCGGGTACACGATGGAGTTGTTGCCGTTTTCATTTACGACAATGTCTGTCGTCCGGATCTTCTCCGGAAGGTATTCTCTGTTTTCATCATCCGGGGTCCCCGGAAGAATCCTGATCTTTGTCATCTGTGCCACTCTCCTTTCGGGATCAGAGGTTCAGTTCCTCTTTTTCGTTGTGCAGAAGATTGCGGATCAGATCCGCCATGACCACGCCCAGTTCCGCGTGATGGTCCGTTACATACACGATATCCTCGCAGCGGGTCGCGCAGATGCCCATGATGAATCTCGCGAACCACTCGATCGGGATCAGCAGCTCCCCTTCTCTGTGGAGCGCCTCGCAGTACATGCAGCGGAACTCGTTGTCGATCACGCATCCGATGCTTCCACGCGCAAACTGGAGCGTCCGCCCGTCCTCAAGGTACAAGTACGCCACGGCGCCGTCCTCCTCGTAGCGGTACGAAGCGCCGAACGCCTTTGCGATAAAGGATACCGGCACGCAGATATATTCGCCTTTCACTTTCTGATCGCCGTTCAGGCCGTGGTATTTCAGCTTCTGCCAGTTCATGGCCGGCGCCTCCATCTCCACTTTCCGGTTGCCGAACCAGGCCGTCCTGCATCCGTCCGCCACGGCGATGGCAAACCGGTCGCCGGTCCTCGGCATGCGGGAGCCCATGTCCACGATGGTCCCGTCCGCCTTCCTGCGCAGACCGGAGAAGAAGTAATCCCAGACAAGCGCCGCCTCGTCCAGCGTCTGGCCGTGATCCCGGTTCTTGATCTCGCAGAATACCGTATCCGCCTGCTCCCCTTTATAGAACGCGAAGGCATCCTCGCCCACGATGCTGATCTCCGGATCCCCGTGGCATCCGTTCACCTCATTCCAGTATACCCTTGTGTACTTGTAGATGGTCGCATCGTCAAATTCGCACCAGGGCGGGCACCCGTTGGTCTCCGGGATGGTCGTCCACATGCCCACCGGTCCGCCGGCATTTTTCAGTTCTCCGTTGTTTTTCAGGATCCTCGGGTTCAGCGTGCCGCCGCCGGCACCCGAAGCCGCCGTGATCAGGTTTCCGTAATAACGGGAGAAGGTGGATGTAAACATATTGCCGTTGGACATGCCCTGCATAAAGATCCGCTCTTCATCAATGTTGTATTTCCCTTTCAGGTAATCAAGGAGCGCAAGGATGAACCGGAGATCCGGGTTCTCCTCCGGCGTGTCCGCCAGGTTCTGTTTGAATTCCGGCGGCATTTCTTTGTTAAGCTCTTTCTCCAGATCCGTCGAATCCACCGTCCAGAGCCGTCTGCTGTGGGCGTTCGGGAACACGACAATGATGTTGTCCCGGTCCGCCACATAAGTCCAGGATGTGTAGATCGCCTGGCCCCAGCCGGTCATCAGGCCGCCGTGATTCGAGATGACAAGGGGCGTCTTTTTCGCCGGATCGTAGGATTCCGGAACATACTCGTACCACTCTTCTTCTGTGTCGTTCCCCATAATGCCGTGGAATTCCTGAAGGCGCTCCGGATAAGGCCGGGAGTTATTGCCGTTTTCATTTACAACAATGTCCGAGCCCTTGATCGCCTCGGGAAGATATTCTCTGTTGTCATCATCCGGTGTACCCGGAAGAAGTCTGATCTGATTTTCCATTTTCTTATCCTTTCCTCTGATTATTTTATGAAAGCCATTCCTCATAGTCGTCCGGCGCAACCGTATCCATGAGCAGGTCTTTGATCAGGTCCGCCAGGTTGGCTGAAAGCTTATTGGAATGATCGGTTACATAGACCACGTCCTCGCACTCGGAAACGTGCATATTGCAGATATATTCCGAGAACCATTCCACCGATACAAAGAGCTGGTCTTCGCGGTGCAGCGCCTCGCAGTACATCTGGACAAGGGACTGATCGATCACACAGCCGATGCTCCCCCTTGCGAACTGAAGCTTCCGTCCGTCCGGCATAGTCATCCGTGCAGCAAGCATGTCGTCGGCATAAGAAAGCTCCGCGCCGAACACTTCCGCCAGGAAGGAAAGCGGCACCATGTGGTACTCCCCGCGGACTTTCTGTCCGCCTTCCAGACCGTGGTATTTCATCTTTCTCCAGTTCAGGGCGGTTCCTGTCATCTCACAGATCCGGTTCCCGAACCATGCCTTATTGCTTCCTGTCGTAACCGCAAACGCGAAGTCGTCGCCTTTGCGCGGGCGCACCGGCTCTGTATAACTGATGGTGCCGTCCGCCTCTCTTCGCAGGCCGGAGAAGAAATAATCCCACACAAGGGCCGCGTCGTCAAAGGTCTGTCCGTGGTCGCGGTTCTTAATATCAAAATACACAAAATCCGCTTTCTTCCCTTTGTAGAATGCGAAATTATTCTCTCCCTGCACGCTGATCTGCGGGATCAGATCACAGTCATTGATCCGCGTCCAGTACAGGCGGGTGTATTTATGGATCTTCTTTTCCGCCTTCCGCCCGCTCGGGATGTCGTTGAGTTCCGGCCTGGACTGCCACACCGGCACCGCGCCCGCGCGGTTGATAATCTTCCTGTCTTCATCAAAGATCAGGGACAGAAATGTGGCTGCGCCGGAACCTGCCATGCCTGCGAACCTGTCTCCGAAGTTCCGCGCAAAAAGGGAGGTCATCATATTCCCCATGGACATGCCCTGCATGAAGATCCGGCCCTCATCGATGTTATATTCACTCTTCAGTTTTTCGATCAGGGCGAACACCATCTTTACGTCATGGTTGTCTTCCACCTTCGCAGGACTCGGGCGGACGCCCGCCGGCTCGCCCTCCATGGGCGCGCCCGTAAAATCCTCTTTCGGAACGTTCCATCTGCCCCACTCGACCTGCCAGAACCTGTTATAATTGGCATTCGGGAACAGCACGATGAATCCGTCACGGTCCGCCGCCAGCGTCCAGGACGTGTAGATGCACTGTCCCCAGCCGGTCATCATGCCGCCGTGCATGGATACAACCAGCGGCGTCTTCTTCGACGGGTCATAGCTGTCCGGCACATATACATACCACTCGTCCTCCAGTCCATCATCCGTCACAACCCCGTGATATTCTTTCAGGTTCGCCGGGTAGGGCTGTGAATTGTTGCCGTTTTCATTGACCACGATATCCGATCCTTTGATCTTCTCCGGCAGATAGTCCCGGTTGTCATCATCCGGCGTACCCGGCCTTAAATACATTTCTCCCATTTCCTTTCTCCCTGTCATTCAAAATCCCGTTGATATGTTTCTTTGATGTCAAGCCAGTCGAGGAATTTCTTCACGTGCCGGTTGCAGTATTCCCAGTTGTGGCCGCCATGGTCAATAGTCCGGTCGAATTTGAGCCCCAGGGACTCATACTTGTCCATGAATTCCACATTGTCCTCGTAATGCGTGTCCTCCACGCCTGTAGCCATGTATCCGCGGGGGAATTTCTTCCCGGCCGCAAGCTGTTTCTTCATCATATAGACCACATCGTCCTCGGTGCCGACCGTATTTGCCTTATCCCCGAATGCCGATGCAAACATGTAGAAACTGTCTTCCCGGTCCTCTTTTTCCGGCAGGATGTCCGGCACGTTCTTGATGCCGGAGAACAGTCCGTACGCCGCGAATTTCTCCGGATCTCGGAGCATCCATTTCAGGGTGCCGTATCCGCCCATGGAGAATCCGGCGATGTAGTTCTCCTTCGGATCCTCGGAGAGCGGGAACAGGTGGCGTACGACTTTCGGCGTCTCGATGGACAGCTGGGTGAAATACTTGAAATCCCCGTGCTTTGTATCCATGTAGCCGGAACAGTAAGTGCCGCTGCACACCACCGCCACGCCGGCCTCCGCCGCGTAGAGTTCAAGAGCGGTGTACCGCTGCCAGTCCGTGTAGTCGAATCCGCCGCCGGACTGCAGCCAGAGCGTGGGATAGCGGTACCCTTCCGGACGGTCCGCAAGGGAATGGCCCCATGTGTTTTCCGGGATGATCACATTGACGCCCACGGTCATCCGGAGCGCTTCTGAAAAATAATAAAGTCTGAAATTAGCCATATTCTGTTCCTCCTTCCCTTATCTGCACAGCCAGTCAACCGCATTCTTAAGAACCGCGGGTTCTGTAAGATCCATCACTTCCCCGGCCGTCTCCGCATACTGCGCGCGGCCGCCGAGCGTCTCTGCCAGGCGTTTTCTCTCATCTGCATAAGGCGACTTTGCGGTTCCCGTGATGTAGAAGCTTCCCGATCCGCATTTTCCAGCCAGCGCATACACGTCGTTCCCGCTTCCTTCGACAGCTGTGATATCTCCGAATACGGCCTTCAGCGATTCCGCATTGTGGAAAATCTTCGTATCTTCATTGTTCATCGCCTTCCTGCAGATGGCCGCCATATCAAATACGCCGTCCATTGCAATACATTTCGTGAATGTCTCCGGGTGCTTCAGGGCCGCCTTCACCGCCCCGTACGCGCCGGTCCCGACGCCGCCGATCCAGTTCAGGGCCGGATCCGCAGAGATCGGAAGGTTGTTCCTGCACAGCTTCGGGAATTCATCCGCCAGAAAATCCTCATACCGCGGGCCGTAGTCCATATTCGTGCAGATGGTATGCTGGGCGTCCGGCGCGATGATGAAGATCCCGTGCTCCGCCGCGCATTTTTCGGCCAGCGTCCGGTTCCAGTCGAGCGCTGTGCCTCCTTCACCGTGCAGGAGCCACAGCACCGGATACTTCTTTTCGTGCTTCTCATCATCCAGAGCCAGCAGGTTCATCTCCGGGAGATAAACTTTGGCGCTGAAGGAGCCGCACAGGATCGTTGACAGTGCATTCAGTTCCAGATATGCCATTTTTTTGTCCTCCTTTTCGTTTGTTCCTTATGTATATTTTCTCATCGCATTATATAAATGTCAAACGTTTACATTTTCGATTTTCCGTCTTTTTTTGTTGTTTTCTTGATTTTAACTGTACATTTTGATAATATATTATTTATTGAAAGAAACTATTTTGTAAACGTTATACAGAGGTAGACCGATGATATTTGCACGACAGAAAAAAGATTACTCCATACGGAAAATATTCATTCGCTATTTCCTTCTGCTCCTGCTCTTTACGTCCGGCGGCCTGCTCTTCTACTGCGGCGTCCTCATAACCGGACATTTCGCGCAGACGTCCTCCTCCGCAGAGATGGTCACCGAATTCTATAAAAGCTCGCTGGATAACGAACTCGAAAAGTGCGTCCTGTACGAGCAGAAACTCTGTTATTCCGATCCCGCTTTCCAGATGCTGACGCTGTCCAACCTTTCAGACGCGGACAAGATCACCTATCTGAGCAGCGTCCAGTGGAGCCTCAACCGTCAGGTCTCCTCCTATGAGGGCATCTTCATTTTCAATGACGATAACAGCGTGTCCGCCATGGCCGTAGGGGAATCATTTAACGACAACAATCCTTATGTTTATTACTTCAAAGAACAGCTCCGGTACTACTGGCTTGGCGGGAACCATGCCGGATACGGCCGGTGGATCGCTTACCGCGGCGCCGATTACTCCATGCTCATGCGTGCGGTTAAAGTACGGGATATTCTCGTCTGCACGGTCATCAAACTGGATCACATTGACTTTGTTGATTACTCCGGCACCGACCTGATCGATGTCCGGTTCGGTTTCTTTGACCAGAACGGCATCCTTTCCGGCGCCCTGGCCGCCGCAGAGACCGGTCTTACGACGGACATGCTTCTCAATCCGCCCGGCCACATACAGTTCCGGGATTACTATCTGCTGACGGCTCCCGTAGAGGGCACGGACATCCGGATCTTCACCGTGTTCCGGACCGAATATATGTGGTCCGTCACGACGGCCCTGATCACAGCCTTCATTGCGCTGTCTGTGACCACCTGCATCGTAATCGTCTTCGTCTTCCGTTCGATGAACCGGATCCTCCTTTATCCGGTGGAACAGACCGCCTCGGCCATGAGGCACCTGGAGGAAGGCAGCCCTTCGGACTTCCGCAACAAGAACCGGAGCAATGTCACCGAATTCCAGAACATCGACAACGCCCTGGCCGACCTGATGGAGCAGAAATTCGCGCTGGACCTGGAAAAACAGCAGGAGGCTTTCGAGAAGGATCACGCCAAGCTGCAGTACTACCAGCTTCAGACCCGGTCCCACTTTATGGCCAACTGCCTGAAAAGCCTGTACGCCATGCTTATAAGCCGGCAGTACGAGAAGATGCAGATGATGATCATCGCTTTTTCCAACCATCTCCGGTATATATTCAACGACACGCTGAAACTGGTGCCGCTGAAAGCGGAAATGGAAGAAGTAAACGACTATTATCACATCGTTCTTCTGGACCGGACCACGCCGTTCATCCTGAACACAAACATTGATCCGGACCTGAACGACTGTTCCGTTCCCCCTCTGATCATCCAGACATTTCTGGAAAACACGGTCAAATACAACCGGCAGTCGGACAATCTCCTGATCTTCGACATCCAGATCTCCCGTGCAGAGCTTGACGGCGCAGAGGTCATGCGGATCCTCCTTTCCGATAACGGCGCGGGATACAGTGACGCAATGCTGGAGCGTCTGAACAGTTCCGGCAATGATCTGTATGCCACAAAACATGTTGGAATTTCCAATCTGAAGCACCGGATCGCCCTGCTGTACAAAAGCGGCTATCAGTTTGCCTTTTACAATAAACCGTCCGGCGGAGCATGCGGGCTCTTCTATCTCCCGATGGTGCACAGGGACGGCACAGACGTCAGCTAACCGGCAGGAGCCGGTACAGGCACACAGAAAAAACAAGACAAGATAAAAAGAAGGGATCAGAATGAATTTATTAATCGTAGATGATCAGATCTCAGTCCTGGAGGGGATCGTAAACGGGATCGATTTTTCCGCGCTGGGCATCGATCGGGTATTTACCGCCTGTGATGCGGCGCAGGCCAGAGAAATCTTTCAGAAACAGGAGGTCAGCATCCTGCTTTCCGACATTGAAATGCCGGGGGAGGACGGACTGTCCCTGAACAGATGGGCAGCCGGCCGTTTCCCCTCCGTCATCCGGATCCTCCTGACTTCCCACGCATCCTTTGAGTACGCGCAGCAGAGTATAAAAATGGGCTGTTTCGACTACATCCTCCAGCCCGCTCCCCTGTACGAGATTGAAGCCGTCGTCCGCCGCGCCGTGGAGAAGCTTCTGACCGAACAGCAGAACCGCACCTACTATGACCTGGAGCGGATGAATGCGATCGTCCTGAACCTGTTCTCCTCCAATCCGGCAAACCGGGCGGAATCGGTCTCCCTTCTCAATGAGATCGGATACCTGATCCGGGAGGATTCCGCCGTTCAGGCGGTCATCAACGACGTCTTCCCGTATATTGAATCCGGGGAGGCACGGTTCTCGGACTCCGCCATTTTTCCGGTTCTCCTCGACAGTGCAGGAGACCACCTGAGCGCTCCCGGCATCTACGCGCTCGCCTGCGTAAACCGTTACAAACAGTTCGTGGTCCTTCTCTTCGGCAGCGAGAGCCTGCTGAAAAAGCTGACTTCTGCGGATTTTGAGGCTTATTATGATACGGTCTGCCGTCAGCTCACCCCGGAGATCGCTTCCTACGTCACGCCGGCGAATCATTTTTCCAACCTGCGGGACATCATCTATCTGGGGCACCTCCTGGCGCTGAACAACGTCTCCCGCAAGGCCGGACTTTATTTTACCGGACAGAGCGCCCCGCCACAGGCCACGGCCGGACTGCAGGAAAACGTGGCCCGATGGACCCGGCTCATGGAAAACGGCCAGTTCGAGATCCTGGAAGACAATATCTTCTCGTATCTCGACTACAACGCGTCGCTTGATCATCTGAACCTGGAAAACCTGTCCGAATTCCACCAGGAGATCAGCAAGCTGTTTTTCGTCTATTCCTACAACCACAAGATCGATATTATGAGCCTGTTCTCCGGTGAATACACGTACAACGATTACATGGGCAGTTTCAAAAATGTAGAATCGCTGAAAAAGGGCATACACTACCTGAAGACCGCCATCGCCGGCGTTTCCGCCGGAGACGAATCCGGCGACGTGATCCGGCGGGCAACGGATTACATCCTGTCCAACCTTTCGCTGGATCTCACGGTAAAAGATGTGGCGGAGCACGTTTCATTCAGCCCGGAATATTTCTCCAAACTCTTCAAGAAAGAGACCGGGGAGAATGTAAAGAATTATATCCTCCGGGTGAAAGTCGACGCGGCAAAAGACATGCTGAAGACGCCGAATATTCCGATCAGCATCATCGCCTCGGAACTCGGATACAGTAACTTTTCACATTTCACACAGATGTTCCGGAAGCACGAATCGATCACACCGAGCGAATACCGGAAGAAATTCTTAAAAGGAGAGGATCAGGAATGAGTTACATGCGTTTTAATTTCAGAAGCCAGTGCCTCGGGCATTACGTCGATGTATCGATCGTATACCCGACCGACAATTACAGTTATTTCCCCCAGGGGGCAGACGCTCCCGAAGGACGGGAGGCGAACCAGCCGCCCCGGGCGATGGCGGGGAACCACTCCCGCGTCTATGCGCCGGGCATGAAATTCCAGACCGTCTATCTGATCCACGGCGGCGGGGACGATGACACACTGACCTACCGCTACAGCAACGCAGAGAGGTATGCCCAGGACAACAATGTCATGCTCGTGACACCGAACATCGCAAACTCCTTCGGCATCGATACGCGCTACGGCGTGAATTACCAGATGTTTCTCGCCGATGAACTCCCGGCAGTGATCCAGTCCCTCTTCGCTTCCTCGCCAAAGCGGGAGGACAACTTCATCGTGGGATACGCCATGGGCGGCAATGTGGCGCTGGGCACCGCCATCATGCACCCGGAACGTTTCCGGACGTGCGTGGACATCTCCGGCGGCATCGGCATGACGCTGTCCACAGAGACGCTTAAGGAAGAACTTGACGGCGATCACTTCAGAAATAATTTTCCTCTGTTCAACAGCGCCTTCGGGCCTTCGGATGAGATCAGCGGCTCCGCCTTTGACATCGAGACGGCCGCAAAAGAAAAGCTGGCCGAAGGCGCCGAACTGTGCGATTTCCACATCATCTGCGGAAGCGATGAATTCATCCGGGAACGGGTGGAAAAGGACGTCGCCCGGTTAAAGGAAATCGGATATCCCGTAAACTACATCTGCCCGGAGGGCTACAGCCACAATTTCATCCTGTGGGATAAATACATCAAATACGCACTGGATGAACTTCTTCCCCTTAACAGATAAAAAGCAGAGTTCGATATTGAACTTTTAACCTTTTCATGATATAGTAAGTTCAGTTTTAAATTGAACTTACTGTTTTTTATGCTTTTATTTTGAACTCAAAGGAGCTGATCAATATGTCACAGGAATCTTTCGCTCTGCGTCTCTCAGCGGCCATGACCCGCCAGGGCATGAAACAGGTCGACCTGATCCGGGCCGCAGCCGCAGCCGGCGTGAAGCTCGGCAAGAGCCACATCAGCCAGTACGTCAGCGGGAAGACCGTCCCGCGGGCGGATATCATGCATTTTCTGGCAGAGGCGCTTCACGTTGAGGAAGCCTGGCTCAGAGACGGCGCAGCCGGATCTGCATCCGGACCGTCCGAGCGGAAAACCGGAGAAAAAACGGAAAACATAAATATTAAAACGGGGGTACAGACCATGCGGACATTTAAGAAATCTTCAAAACTTGACAATGTTTTATACGACGTGAGGGGACCGGTCGTGGACGAGGCGGCCAGAATGGAAGAAGACGGCACGCAGATCCTGAAGCTGAATATCGGTAATCCCGCGCCGTTCGGCTTCCGCACACCGGATGAGGTCATCTATGACATGCGCAAACAGCTGACCGAATGCGAGGGCTACTCCAACGCCCAGGGACTCTTCTCTGCAAGAAAAGCGATCATGCAGTATGCACAGCTGAAAAACATCCCGAACGTATCTGTAGACGACATTTACACAGGGAACGGCGTCAGCGAGCTGATCAACCTCTGCATGTCCGCCCTGCTGGACGACGGCGACGAGATCCTGATCCCCTCGCCGGACTATCCGCTGTGGACCGCCTGCGCCACGCTGGCCGGCGGAAACGTGGTCCACTACGTCTGCGACGAGGAAGCCGAATGGTATCCGGACATTGAAGACATTAAGAAAAAGATCACAGACCGCACCAAGGCCATCGTGATCATCAATCCAAACAACCCGACCGGCGCGCTCTACCCGAAGGAAGTCCTTCAGCAGATTGTGGATGTGGCGCGGGAGCACCAGCTGATCATTTTCTCCGATGAGATCTACGACCGCCTGGTCATGGATGACGCGGAACACATTTCCATCGCATCCATGGCGCCCGACCTCTTCTGCATCACCTTCAGCGGTCTGTCCAAGTCCCATATGATCGCCGGATTCCGTATCGGATGGATGATCTTAAGCGGCAACAAGCGCGTGGCCAAAGACTACATCGAAGGGCTGAAGATGCTCTCCAACATGCGCCTCTGCTCCAACGTGCCGGCACAGTCCATCGTGCAGACCGCACTGGGCGGACACCAGAGCGTGCGCGGCTACATCGCGCCGGGCGGACGGGTGCGTGAGCAGCGCGACTATATTTACAAAGCGCTCACCGACATCCCGGGCATCAGCGCCGTGAAGCCGAAAGCCGGATTCTACATCTTCCCGAAGATGGACGCAAAGAAGTTCAATATCACAAACGACGAGCAGTTCGCCCTTGACCTGCTCCGCGAAAAGAAAATCCTGCTCATCCACGGAGGCGGATTCAACTGGGCGCAGCCCGACCACTTCCGCATCGTCTATCTGCCGAGAATCGAAGTGCTCAGGGAAGCGATGGGAAAAATGAAAGATTTCTTCAGCTATTACCGTCAGGAATAACCCGCCGGAAAAGCGAAACAAACCGCGGCCGTCTCACATGGCCGCGGTTTATCATTTCTAATCAAAATTAAAATCAGGACTGGTATTGACCGGATCAAGAAGCTCCATGAGCTCCCTGTCATGATCTTCCAGGCATGCACACTCCCGGTCGATCACCATCGTGTAGCGGTGCTCTTCCGTCAGGGGCTTCCATTCCGGCAGATACTTGTTGTTCGGGTCGCCGTATTTCGCGTAATTCAGCACCATTGTGCTGAATATCTTCGCCAGCTTCTGCCCTGTAACCGCTTCATTCAGAACAAACACCTTATCCTCATTCATAAGCATATAGCAGACCTCGCCGCCATGCCATACCGGGATCCTGCCGCCCTCCGGCGTGCAGTACGCCGCCAGGAAATTATATGTATTATTCTTCCCGTTTTCCGCATGCCGCAGCGCCGCTTTCACCGCCGGAACGCGCACCATCGTATCCGTATAGGCAAGGTCCAGGATATCATGGGACGGATACGATTCACGAAACAGAGCGGTAAGCCGGTCCGTATGTTTGCCGAACCGTTTCAGCAGGAACGCCGCTTTGTCCTCCTCCGTCATCGCGGCTTTTTCATCTTCATCAAGATGCACGGTCATTTCTTCAAATTCCCCCAGCATACTGCCGATGATCAGCGGCTTGCCGGCAGAACCGGGCATAAATCCGACCGTACCCGGAAATCCCGGAAAATACGCATTCGCCACCGGGCTCCAGGTGGTATTGACGCCTTTTTCCCGGAGCCCCGGAAGCGCCCGTTTATACGCGGCAAGCAGTTCGCTGAACGGAACGTTCCGGATCTCATCAATGGTCTCTTCTGTGAGGCCCAGCTCATTTACGATCGCGCGCGCCATCTGCCGGCTGTCATCCGGAGACGGGTCAAATTCTTCTTTCATCGCGCCGCTTAAGACAATTCCTCTCTGGAAACAGGGCGCGGCCTCTTCAAGCTGATACATGCATTCCACTTTGCCGCCCCCTCCGGAATGTCCGCACAGCGTTACATTTTCCGGATCGCCGCCGAACGCCGCGATATTTTCATGAATCCATTTAAGCGCCATCACAATATCCACAATGCCGGCATTCACAGAATTAGCAAAGCGCGGACCGTATTCCGACAGATCAAGGAACCCGAGAATATTCAGACGGTGGTTGATGGAAACAAAAACCACATCTCCGTAGTGGGCAAGATTAAACCCGTCAAAGGAATATTCTTCCAGCGCATTTCCCGCAAAATATCCTCCCCCGTGAATCCATACGAACACCGGTTTTTTCTCACCGTTCAGAATACGCGGCGCCCAGATATTCAGATTCTGACAATCCTCCCCTTCTTTGCGCAGCATATGCAGCCCCCGGTAATAGGACGGGGGATTCGGCGGAAGCGTCTGGGGTGAAACCGGGCCGTAGGTATATGCATTCCGGATCCCTTCCCACGGTTCCGGTTCAGCCGGCATGCCGAAACGTTCCGCATGTGCATATGGAATTCCCATGAAAATATTAACATCCCCGTAAGTAACACCGCGGAGCCGCCCGTATTTTGTCTCCACGACCGGTTTGACCGGTTCAAATACATACTGATTCATAACCGTATTCCTCGCTTTCTGATTTTATTATTCAGGACTCGCCGGGAAGCATCCCGTATCTGATATAATTATAAAAGCGGGGAATAAATATGAACTACCGGAAATATGCCTCAAATTGTTGAAAAACAGACCCCCGGCAGCCGGTTCTTTACCCTTTCACCGCCGCGACCGCCGCCTCCAGCTGACTGTCTCTCTCGGGATCATTTTCATCATACTCATATTCCGCTTCCACATCCGGCGTCACACCGGTTCCGTTGATGCTGCGGCCGGACGGTGTATAGTATTCCGAGATTGTAACCTTCATACATGTACCGTCACCAAGGTCTATCGTCTGCTGCACGACGCCTTTCCCATATGTCTGTGTCCCGACGATGGTTCCGACGCCGTAATCCTGTATGGCTGCGCTGAATATTTCGGAGGCGCTGGCACTATTGCCGTCCACAAGCACCGCCAGCGGCTTTTTGAATTCGTGATCCCCGTCACAGGTGATCTCATCCGTATTGCCGTACTTGTCTTTTGTGGAGACGATCACGCCTTCCGGCAGGAACAGCTTCAGCATATCTGTCACTGTCGTGAGCTGTCCGCCGGGATTCCCCCGCAGATCAATGATCAGGCTGTTCATCCCCTGCGCTTCCAGCGCATCCAGCGCCTCTTTAAACTGGTCATATGTGACTTTGTCGAATTCTTCCACCCGGATATATCCGATGTCTCCTTCCTTCATCTCATATTCAACCGTCTGCGTCTCAATAATATCCCGGATCACCGTTATACCGATCTCTTCACCGTTTCTTAAAACGCGGAGCTCCACTTCCGTTCCCGGATCGCCTGAGATCCATGACACGACCGTTTCAAGGTCTTCGCCGGACACCGGATGTCCGTCGGCCTGCAGAAGAACGTCGCCCGCTTTCAGGCCGGCCTGTTCGGCCGGAGAGTCCTCATAGACTTCACTGATCCGGATCTCGTCTTCATCCGACTTTTTCGATACGGTGGCTCCGATCCCTCCGAATTCCCCGCTGACCGATTTCATAAATTCCCGGGTTGTCTCCTCGTCATAATACGTTGTGTACGGATCCCCCAGCGACGCCGTATATCCCGCATAGATCCCCTCAACCAGATCTTCCGCGTCAATCTCATCTTCATAAAGGTAATATTTTTCGATGACCGCATTGATCCTGTCAAGCTTCTCCTGCACATCTTTCTCAGATACCAGGCCGCCCGTATAGTCGCCGCCCGTCAGGCCGGTCATATACCGGATCCCGAAGGCTCCGGTCAGAAGTACCGCCGCCGTCAGAAGGCCGGCCAGAAACCCTTTTCTGAATCCTTCATTTTTCTTTTCTTTTTTATTCTCCGGCTCCATCTCACGGATCCTCCTTTCATCTCTGCCGCCCGTCCCCGGTCAGGACCGGATACGGGATCCATCGCAAAAAAAGGACAAAACGGAATCCTGCTCCGCTTTGTCCTCCCTCATTTTCTGTTCTGTACTTTCCTACACCTTCAGGTGCTTGCGCACGGTAAAGAAACTTCCCAGGAAGCCGATGCCGATACCCATCGCCAGGCCGATCGGAAGAAGCACATGATATACCGTTCCGACCGGAAGGAAATCAATAATATTCTTCAGAATACTGAATTTGGTCATGATATATTCCACGGCCTTGTCATACAGGAAATACAGCAGCGTCAGCGGGATCGCCGCGCCGAAAATACCGATGATCAGACCTTCGATCACGAACGGCGACCGCACCACGAAATCCTTGGCGCCGATATACTTCATAATCGCGATCTCTTCCTTTCGCACCGTAATACCCATGGTAACCGTATTGCTGATCAGGAAGATCGACACGCCGAACAGGATGATAATGATCGCAATGGATACAATCGCCACCAGCGTGTTGACGCTGGAAAGCGTATTCGCCACCACATCCGACTTATTGACTTCACGTACGCCGTCCAGTCCCTGGGCGAATTTTACCAGGCTGTTCTGCGTCTCGGAGAGCGACCGGCTTCTCGCCATCAGGTTCTGCCCGTCATCCTCCATGGTCTGCATATATACTTCGTAGTTGTCGGAACTTGCCAGCGGGTTGTCGTTCTTGAACCCTTCCGCCAGCTCCGGATTGTCACCGAAATACTCCTGCTGGAACTCGTCCCAGGCTTCCTCGGCAGACACATACACAACGTCCGACACGCCCTCATGAGCCCGAAGCTGTTCACCGATCTGCTGCTTCTGGGCGTCTGTCGCATCCTCGTCAAAGAAAACGGTGATGGCAACCCCCTCTTCCGCCGTCCGGATGATATACTGGAAATTCACCAGGATGGAGAAGAATAATCCAAACAGGAAGATACAAGCTGACATCGTCGCAACGGATGCGAGTGAAAACATCTTGTTCCTCCAGATATTTTTGATACCCTGTTTTCCTACGTATCCTATTGTACTAATCCTCATTTATATACCCACCTCTTTGTTCATCACTGACGATCACGCCCTGTTTCATCGTAATCACTCGTTCGTTCATCTCATTTACGATTTCCTGATTATGAGTTACAACAAGCACAGTTGTCCCCCGTTCGTTGGCTTCCTTCAGAATACTCATGATCTCCCATGAGTTCGTCGGATCCAGGTTACCGGTAGGCTCATCAGCCAGCAAGATGGCAGGTTCATTTACAAGAGCCCTGGCAATCGCGACACGCTGCTGCTCTCCGCCGGAGAGTTCTCTCGGGAAAGACTTGTATTTCTGCGCAAGACCTACCAGCGAAAGGGCCGCCGGCACTTTCTTCTTGATCACCCTTGTAGGTGTCTCTGTCACACGCAGAGCAAATGCAATATTTTCATAAATATTTCTGTCTTTCAGCAGACGGAAATCCTGGAAGACCACGCCGAGCCCCCTTCTGTACTTCGCAATATGACGGTGCTTCATACGGTTGAGGTTCTGTCCGTTTACGATGATCGTACCTTCCGTCGGATTCAGCTCTTTCATGATAAGCTTGATCAGGGTGGATTTACCCGATCCGCTGTCGCCGACGATAAAAACGAACTCCCCGCGTTCGATCTTCACGGATACTCCATTGAGGGCCGCATTGCCCTTGGAATACTCTTTCGTCACCTTTCTTAATTCAATCATAAGTTCCTCCTAATTATTCATACTCCTGCCCGCGTAAAGTCCGCCGGAGATCAGTACTCCAGCGTCTCCATATACTTCATGTATTTAACAACCATCAGCGCGATCTTGAATGTAATGGCATCCTCAAACACGCGAAGATCCAGACCGGTGCTCTTCTGGAGCTTATCCAGTCTGTACACAAGAGTATTTCTGTGAATATAAAGCTGCCTGGACGTTTCTGATACATTGAGACTGTTCTCAAAAAATTTATTGATAGTCGTCAATGTCTCCTCATCAAAATCGTCCGGAGATTTCCCCTCGAAAATCTCTTTGATGAACATCTTGCACAGCGGGATCGGGAGCTGATAGATCAGCCTACCGATTCCAAGGGTTGTGAATGCCACGATATCTTTTTCGTCGAAAAAGATCTTCCCGACGTCGAGCGCCAGCTTGGCTTCCTTGTAGGACTTGGACACTTCCTTGATATCGCTGACGATCGTTCCGTACGCGATGCGGATCTGCTCGTCTTCATTCTCAGCATGAAGCGTATCGAGCATTTCTTTCGCCATCTTCTCAAGCTCTTTGTTCCCGTCCCGGTCTGAAAGCTCCTTTACGACAATGATATTTTTCTCATCAACCGCCGTAATGAAATCCTTCGATTTTCCGCCGAGGAGGCTTCTCACATTCTCGAGCGCAGCATTGTCCTTTTCGTGCGGTGTCTCAATAATAAAGATAACACGTTTTACCTCTGTGTCAATATGTAATTTTTTTGCACGGTTATAAATATCTACCAGAAGAAGGTTGTCGAGAAGGAGATTCTTTATAAAATTATCCTTGTCAAACCGTTCTTTATAGGCAATCAGAAGACTCTGAACCTGGAATGCCGCGATCTTGCCGAGCATATACACATCCTCGCTGTCTCCGTCCGCCAGCAGCACATATTCCAGCCGCTGCTCATCGAATATTTTAAAAAACTGGCGTCCCTGGATCACCTGACTGTCCGCCGGTGATTCAACAAATGAGGACACTGCGTTTCCACAGTCCTGCGCGTTGTCAAATGTAGCGGCCAGTTCCTTTCCCTCCGTATCCAGTACGCAGAAATCAACCCTTGATATCCCCTTTAATCCGTCAATCGTATTTTGTAAGATCTGATTCGAAATCATGCTTCTTCCTCCACTCCTCCGGGTGAGTATATGTACACTTTACACAAAATTATGGACCACAATGAACGCAAAACTCCTGTCCACGTCTTTTATATTAATGCAAAACATCGAAAAAATAAAGAGGAAATACAATTTATTTATGCATTTCCTCAAATTATTTACAAAAAATTCATTTTTTCACTTCTATACATTCTTCACAAAATCAATCTTTCTTCTGCTGCCTTTCAACCCGCCTCCGAAACATGAATTTCTGCAGGAGCCGGCCAAATCGGCCAGCTGCGTTGTCATCGCGGATCTCTTTCATCACCGCTCCACATCCCAGCCACAACTTTGCATTCAGAAGTTCCCGGTTCTCGCCAATGAACATTTCCTGATAGGGCGACGGGATAACCGATATGATACATTCCGTGTCCGTCCCATTGATCTCGTTTACCACTTTCTCTTCACGCCCTTCCGCCGAACCGGTCAGTGCCTGCCCTGTAATAACCAGTCTCCGGTTCATACGTTCAAGCGCATCTGTAAGGCTGTCCATGTCCTCTTCGTCAGCAGCCAGAAGGAATACCTTTCTCCGATTTTTCTGAAGATATTTCAGAAACATTTTCAGAAAAGTCCTGTTCCTGATCTCCTTTTTCGTTTTTTCATCCTGCACATCCGCCGCGTCAAGTATCTCCGGATCACCGGGCAGTATAAGACCCGGTACAGCCGGGTTTCCCGTCCATGCCTCATGACCGCTCAGGCTAAGCAGCGCATCCATGGTCAGGATCTCTATCGTATCAACCGGTACATTCTCCATGAACCGCATCGCGCGCATCATAGCTTCTTTGGCGCTTAAACAGTCCACCCTGAGCCCCAGAATCTCTTTACTCTCATTCATATCGCATCACCTTATCCGATTTACCAGTCGTACAATTCTACCAGATTTACCCGTTTTTGTAAAGTTTTACTGTTTTTCCTGTTTTCTCTTTCTGGTGACGATTCCGCCGATCCGCCCGGTTTCCTTCGATGTAAGGGATTTCCATCCGTTTTCCAGCACCCGGTCCAGAAGCCCCAGTTCCTCTGCCACCTCATACTTCAGTTTTTCTCCCGGTTCCAGATTATTGAGATCGATTTTTTTCTCTTTTTTCTTTGACATGATACCCCTTCTTTCTTTTTAAGGAGTATAACCGCAGAAACGCCGGGATATACACCCCGACGCCTCTTTCCTTTTATTCTTCCATCAATTTCTGTACTTCAGACAGATCCATTTCCATAAACTCTACACCACCGTCTCATCCGGTATGATGATCGCCGCGATGATATAAGCCAGTATCCCGCCGCCCGTACATCCGAACAGCACGAACGCCAGCCGGATCAGCGTCGGATCGATATTGAAATACTCCCCGATGCCTCCGCACACGCCGCAGAGCATCCGGCTCTTTCTTGACCTGTATAATTTCTTTCCATCCATTATCTTCTCCTCCTTTATTCAAATTGAATCACGATGCTTCCCAGTCCGCAGTCCGCCTTGATCAGTCTGCTGCTTCCGTTATCAATCTCCGCTTCCCGGAAAAGCCCGCTGTATGTCTTATTCCCAACGGTGACCTCCCCCGCTCCGCATGACAATTCGTAATCATAATCACTCTGTGCCGGCTGATTTGCCATGATAAGCACGATGCTTCCCAGTTTGCAGTCGATCTCCGCATCTCCGGCAAGCACGGTGCCCAGAAGTTCGATACTGCCGGCTCCGCACTCTGTATCCAGATGTTCTGTTTCAAGAAACTGTGCCGTGATCTGTCCGGCTCCCACACTGAGTGAAACTTCATCCGCCCACAGCCCGTGGAGTTCCAGCAGACCTGCGCTCATCTCCGCAGAAAACGATCCAAACTGGGTCCAGGGCGAATACACAATGTACAGAGTTCCTGTATCCTCGGTACTCCAGCCCCGAAGCCGCTTTCCGATGTCGACCTTCAGCTCATAGTCCTCTTCCTCATATTCAATGGAACTCTCCACTTTCTCCCGGATATCAGACCGGAGATATGATGTGTCGATCCCGACGCCGTCAACATTGCCCGGTATCACATACACCTGCAGCCCGCCCAGGTTGAGATCGATGTCTTCTATATAGTCAAACATAATAAGTTCCCCATCCTGCGGACCGCTGTACTCATCCGGATCCATCGTATCGAAGTCTTTTCCGGTCAGGCGTTCCGGCTTTCCGGCATTCCTAAGAGCGCTCAGTCCGCCAAGCGCCGCCCCCGCCGCTGTAAGAAGCAGCCCGGCCGCCGCCAGCACAGCGCACACGATCCAGAATATTTTCCACCTTTTTTTCATTTCCTACACCGCCTTTCCATGAATCGGCCGCCTGCACAGCTCCACAAATCCCCGGAGCATGGCCGGATACACGATCATACAGAGTTTCACGGTTCCCACGGTGGCAATGAGCCCCAGCACAAAGAGCAGGAGGCCGATCCCTGTCGTCATCAGCGCCGCCGGCGGATATGCCACACTCATTAAAAGTCCTGTCACAGCTGTCACGCCGCCTGCGATCATCACACAGACCGCCGCGATCACAAGTCCGGCAAAGAGACATACCACCGCCGCAAGGATCCCCAGCACCGCGCAGATGAGCCCCAGCGATACCGGCCAGACAACGATTGCGATCAGGACGATCAGCAGGATCTTGAGTCCTCTGCTGGTCCACGGTTTCTTCTCCTCTCCGGATGCGCTCGCCGTTCCTGCCTGCTGCTGCCCGGATGTCTGCTGCCCGGAAGCCTGCTGTCCGTATTTCTCCATATAATCTTTATGCTCAAACCGGCTCTCATCGAACGTTCTTCCGTAATAATCCGCTTTGATCGACTCTGCCGTCTTCTCCGGACTTCCCAGTTCCCGGATCACCTCCGCTTCATTCTCCGCGCCGGCGTCCGCAAAATAATCTGCATAATACTGAACCGCCGCCTGCCGCTCGTCCTCCGGCAGATCCGCAAGCAGTCTCTCCAGTTCAGCCATAAATTCCACACGGTTCATGCCGTCACACCTCCCTCAAATATCGCATTGATCTTCTTTGTATAGGCTTTCCACTCTGATCTGTACAGATTCAGCTGGGCCATCCCCCTGGATGTCACCTTGTAGTACCGCCTGTTCCTTCCGTCAAATTGTCTGTCATACACTTCCAGACAGTCATCTTTCTGCAGGCGCCGCAGGACCGGGTACAGTGTCGATTCAGACACATCGATGACCCTGCGCACGTCCTGCGTGATCCGGTAGCCGTATGTGCCCTCGTCTTCCCCGGAAACCACGGCCAGAACGATCGCGTCCAGAAGCGCTGCACCTGTATTGAATACCATGCAACCACCCTTTCTTATATTGTATTATTTTCTATATTATATATTGTATAATATATGGTGTCAATATAGTATTGTTTAATTTATAAGAAAGAATTTCTGAAGATTTCCAAAAGAGAAGCAGCTGTCCTAAAACAGCTGCTCAAAACGCTTCATCGCTTCTTTTGTTTTCTCATGCGTCCCGAATGAGGTCAGGCGGAAATGATATTTCCCGTTCACGCCGAATCCGGCGCCCGGCGTGCCGACCACCTGGATCTTCTCAAGAAGATAATCGAAGAGCTCCCACGACTCCATCCCGTCCGGGCATTTGAACCAGATGTAGGGCGAATTCACCCCGCCTGTAAACGGAATCTTCTTCCTGCGCAGCGTCTCCGCGATCACCCGCGCATTTTCCATATAGTAGGAAATGTTCTCCATACACTCTTCCATCCCCGCTTCTGACAGCACCTGCGCCGCCGCATACTGGATAATGTAAGGCGTTCCGTTGAACTTCGTGGACTGCCGGCGGTTCCACATGTCATGAAGGCTCATCCGTCGCCCGTCTGAAGACGCAAAGGCAAGCTCCTTCGGCACGATCGTGTAGGAGAAACGCGTCCCGGTAAATCCCGCCGTCTTGGACAGGGAGCAGAACTCGATGGCGCATTTCTTTGCCCCCTCTATTGCATAGATGCTCCGGGGCAGCTCCGGCTCGGATACAAACGCTTCATAAGCCGAATCAAACAGGATGACCGCGTCATTTTTCAGCGCGTAGTCTACCCATTTCTTCAGCTGTTCTTTATTGTAGCATGCGCCTGTCGGATTGTTCGGCGAACACAGGTAAATGAGATCCGCCTTCACACGGTCGTCCGGCATCGGCAGGAAATCATTTTCTTCTGTTCCGTTCATATAAATGATTTTCTTTCCATCCATCGTATTCGTATCCACATAGACCGGGTAGACCGGATCCGGGACCAGGATCACATTGTCCCGGGCAAAAAGTTCCGTAATATTCCCCGTATCGCTCTTCGCACCGTCGGAAATAAACACGTCATCCGCATCCACTTCCACGCCGTTTCTTCTATAATAATCTGCAACCGCTTCACGCACGAACGCATACCCCTGCTCCGGGCCGTATCCCTTAAATGTCTCTGCTGCGGTCTGCTCGTCAACAGCTCTGTGGAGCCCTTCAATGGCGCGCTTTGTAAGCGGGCGGGTCACATCCCCGATTCCCAGACGGATGATATCGCCCGCCTTGTCCGGATGGCTCTCCTCATAAGCGCTCACCCTTCTCGCGATCTCCGCGAAGAGATAACTGTCCTGTACATTGAGATAATTTTCATTTAATTTCGGCATTTTTGTCATTTCCTTTCCATGTGTAATTATAAAAGAAGCAGGACTGCCCCTGCCGCGCCGCCCCTTTGCGGCAGGACAGGGGTACTGATCCCGCTTCATTTCTGCATCATTCTTATATTTTCAAAAGATTAAACAGTCAGGCCCTGTGCTTCCATGACTTTGATCACGCCGTCCACGTATTTCGCACAGATCTCATCTGTTGTGGCCTCGACCATCACACGGATCACCGGCTCTGTTCCGCTCTCACGCACAAGGATGCGTCCGTCGCTTCCGAGCTCGTCTGCAGCCTTCTGCACCGCCTCGACAACCGCCGGATTCTCCCGCGCCGTCTTCTTGTCTGTCACGCGGACATTCTTCAGAAGCTGCGGATAGATCTTCACTTCGCCGGCCAGCTTGCTTAAGGTCTGCTTCTTTTCGAGGATCACTTCCATGATCATCAGGGAAGTCAGGATGCCGTCTCCCGTCCTTGCGTGTTTGCTGAAGATGATGTGTCCGGACTGCTCGCCGCCGAGGACGAAGCCGTTCTTCATCATATTCTCGTATACATATTTATCGCCGACAGCCGTCTGCTCGTACTTCATGCCGATCTTGTCGCACGCCTTATAGAGACCGAGATTGGACATAACCGTTGTAACGATCGTATTGCCTTCCAGACGTCCCTGCTCCATCAGGTATTTTCCGCATACATAGAGGATCAGGTCGCCGTCCACCACATTGCCGTTCTCATCCACGGCGATACATCTGTCCGCGTCGCCGTCATATGCGAATCCCACATCCAGCTTCTTCTCTTTCACAATCTCCTGCAGCACATGGATGTGCGTGGAACCGCAGTCTGTATTGATATTGAGTCCGTCCGGCTCGTTATTGATCACATAGGTCTTCGCGCCGAGGGCGTCAAACACGCTCTTTGCAATGGCAAATGAACTTCCGTTCGCACAGTCCAGACCGATCCGCATGTCTTTGAACGACCTTGTCGCCACAGAGATCAGGCTGCCGATATAACGGTTCCTTCCGGCGGAATAATCGATGGTGCGTCCGATATTCTCTTTCGTCGCCAGCGGAAGTTCTCCGATCTCGCCGTCAATGTATGCCTCGATCTTCTCCTCAACCTCAGCCTCCATTTTGTGTCCCGCGCTGTTGATTACCTTGATCCCGTTGTCATAGAACGGGTTGTGGCTGGCGGAGATCATGATCCCGCAGTCAAAATCATCGGATCTTACGACATAGGAAACGCTGGGCGTGGTCGTAACATGGAGCAGGTATGCGTCCGCTCCGGATGCCGTGATCCCTGCCGCCAGGGCATACTCAAACATATAACTGCTCCGTCTCGTATCCTTGCCGATCACGACTCTCGCCTTGTGATCCTGCCCGAAATACCAGCCCAGGTAGCGTCCTACTTTAAATGCATGCTCAACAGTAAGTACAACATTCGCTTCGCCGCGGAAGCCGTCAGTTCCGAAATATTTTCCCATAGCTGTATCCCTTCCTGTTCTTTTCATATTCTTCTATTAAAATAGTTATGTGTGAAACAATGAAAATACTCCCCATTCCAACACGCTACCATTATATTACTATTACGAAAGAGTTACAAGTATTTCTTTTTTGTTACACAAATTTTAGTAATTGCGTCACTTTACGCACAGACCGTTTTCCGTTATACTAGCGTCAGTGTACAAGGGGACAATACGGTCGTTGAAGGGTTGATTTGGACTCCTTCTGTGTTACTTTCCCTCCGCGTACATCTCTGTACGCGTCGATCAAGTGCCTTGAAGGAGCCCAAATCATCACCTTCACGACTCAAAGACTCCAACCGCAGGAATTTCGTTAATTTTCAAGGCAGACGATAGAGGCGTACTGGACGTACGCCGATTGAGGATAACGCAGAAAATCAACGAAATTACGCGGTTTGGAGCGTGTTGCCCCTTGCACACTGACGCTTGTTCTGGTTTAAAACAGATAATACGAAATAACAATACAGATAAAGAGAGGACCAAGAATATGATCAGACTGATCGCAAGCGACCTGGACGGTACGCTTCTCCACAACGGCGCACAGCAGCTGACGCCGCGCACCATCGAACTGATCCACGCGCTCACCCTGAAAGGAGTGCATTTCATCGCGGCCAGCGGAAGACAGTACGACAATGAGCGGCGGCTCTTCGCCCCCATTAAGGATGAGATCTCCTATATCGCGGAGAACGGCTCCCTGTGCATCCACCGGGGCGAAGTCATTTCCCGGGGGATCATCCCGGATGACCTTGCCTACCGGATCATGCGCGACATCAAGAAAAACCCGGACTACGAGATCGTCGTCTCCAGGGAGGACACCTGCCTGATCGAGGACCGCTGTCCGGAATTTGTAAACCATATCGTAAATGTCATGAAAAACACGACCGAGATCGTCGAGGACATCACAAAGATCAAAGGACCTTTCCTCAAGATCGCCGTTGCCAACATGAAATCACACGACGTCCACAGCTATCTTAAAGAACTGCAGGGAAAATATTCCGATCAACTCAAGGTCGTCACCTCCGGAAATATCTGGATCGACTTCATCGTTCCCGGCTACAATAAAGGCACCGGCCTCCAGGCTTTCCTCGACCTCTTCGGCGTGAAGCCGGAAGAATGCATGGCCTTCGGCGACCAGTACAATGACATCGAGATGCTGGAACTGGCCGGATACGGCTACGCCATGTCAAACGCCGCGCCGGGCATCGCCGGACATGCGAAATATGTGACGGATTCCGTGGAGGAAGTGCTGGAGGATGTTCTGGCAGGACTGGACTGATATCCGCCGCACACAGACAGACGACAAAAAAATTCCGTATCTGGCTCTGAAGTCAGACACGGAATTTTTTCTGCAGTTCGCGTATAAAATCTTTCCACTTAAAAAGCACCAGGCCGATCAGGAACAGAAGGCTTAATCCCGAACAGATCACCGACGGATACGGCAGCACCGCCACGCCTGCAAGAAGCAGGATGAACGGGATCAGCCCGCAGGCTCCCGCCTGCACAAGATAAAAAAGGTATTCCGCCGTTTCCATCTTCCCCGCCGCAGCAATGATCACCATGGACAGGGTGTTGACAATAGATGCCAGCGGGAACACATAATCCACAGACCAGCCTTTCCAGCCGGTAAACACATCCCAGAGCACCGCCCCGACCGAAACAATGACCAGCTGCCACATTCCATTCTTCAGCGGATTTTTCCGTTTGCGGTATCCCACCATGACCAGCAGCCAGGTGCAGAATACTCCGGCCGTCACATAACCCGCCCACCAGGTCCCGAACGACAGGATATAATTGAGCATCCAGCAGATCACTACAGCCGCCGTACAGGTAAAAGAAAAGATCTTAAGTCCCGTCAGCGCCGTCCGGGACGGTTCTTCATGATATCCCGGAAAATCATTTTCCTCAACCCGGCATGTGATCCCCTCCGATTCCAGGATCCGGATGAAATTCCGGCATATATTCGGATCGATGATCTTTGAAGTCAGCCCCAGGACCAGCGTATCCCCGTAAGAACTGGAACACATCTGCATCTTGTCTGTACTGGCGAAAAATCCGAAGCGCTCAATACAGTCCTCATATTCCGGCGGCATCTGGATCCGTCCGATATTCGAATACACAGCGGTGACGCTCCGTCCGCCCAGCGTTGTTCCCGCCAGCAGGAACAGGTTCTTGATCTCCAGGGGCACCGCCCGCAGGAATATATTTTTCTCCAGACGGACCAGGTCGTTCATCCGACCGGATATTTCCTCCCGGAGCGCGTCTTTTGCAAACTCTTTCTTCATCTGCGCAAGAACGTCTTCCAGCGTCGTATCCTCTCTGAAATCATAAGCCGTCTCGATCCAGCTCCAGAAATTCGTCATGGATCCGGACGGAAAGAAGCTCCTCAGGTTCACCGGGATCATAAGGGACGCCGGCTTCTTCAGCCCGCTTTTGGGCATTTCCTCATAGATAGAATAAAGAAACACCGCCGCCAGATAAGCCGTCACCGACACTCCGTATTCCCGCGCTTTCCGGTGGACTTCCGATGCGGAAAGGATCAGCTCCGTGATCTCCATCTCCGACTGCTCCAGCCGTTCTCCTTTCAGCTGAAACGCTCTGCGGCTCTTCTGTCCGCGGCTTTTCTTTCCTGTATAATATTGCGAGAAACTGTCTTCCTCATAGTCGCTCTCCGTAAGCTTCGCTCCGCCGTCCGGTTCCGAAAATTCCCGGTCCGGGTACGTAAGCGCCAGGTAATTCTGCACCAGTTCCTTCAGGAACTGCATGGCTCCGGTCCCGTCTGTCAGTCCGTGGAAAACCTCCAGATTGATCCTGTTCTTATAACAGGATACCTGAAAGAGCAGACTCTTCCGATCCGGTTCATAGATCCGGCTGCACGGCGGCCGGTCTTCCGGTTTTACCTCTGCCGGGATCTGCCTTGGCTCCATATAAAACCAGAACAGTCCTTTTCTCAGCACCGAACGGAAAAGCGGATATTTCTCCAGCGTTTCATCAAGCGCCCGCTGCAGTCTGTCCCTGTCGATCTCTTCCCGCAGCATACAGTAGAAACGGAATACCCGGGAGTCTTTCTTCCCTGTCGCTGCCGGGAATGCCTGTGCTGCGTTATCCAGTTTCCTCCAGCGGCCCGGCCGCTTTTTCTTCCGCTCTTTCATCATTCCTCCCCCTCTTTTCCTGTC
This sequence comes from Candidatus Mediterraneibacter quadrami, assembly GCA_019120575.1. GTDB lineage: Bacteria > Bacillota > Clostridia > Lachnospirales > Lachnospiraceae > Mediterraneibacter > Mediterraneibacter quadrami. Next base: position 14,268 of record DWUU01000041.1, on the reverse strand, counting down.
TCCGCTGACAGCGCCTGTTCAACTGCCAGGAACCGGTTGATATGGCGGAAGCTTTCCTGTACATACAGATGGCCGATCCCAAGGGCAAAATACCCGTGCAGCGCTCCGCTGATCCGCTCCGTATGCACCCTGCAGCCGGCCTTGCGCATCCTTCTTCCATATTCTTCCCCCTCATCTCTCAGGGGATCAAACTCCGCCGTCAGGATCAGTGTATCCGGAAGCCGGGAATAATCTTCCGCACAGAGCGGAGAAAAATACGGATCCCGCCGGTCTTCCGAAGTACGCTCATACAGCTTCAGATAATCCTCCATCTTCTCGCTGGTCAGCAGATATCCCGTTCCATTGGTCCTCACAGACTCATATGGCGACTCTTCTGTATAACAGTTGTTCAGCGCCGGATAGATCAGGATCTGGCATTTTGGTGCGAAGTCTCCCGTATCTCTCGCGCGCATGCAGACAGCTGCCGCCAGATTGCCTCCGGCGCTGTCTCCCATGATGGTGATCTGCTCTGCATCAACGCCCGGCAGAAGTTCCCCGCCGTAGAGGGCCTTTGCCGCCGCATAGCAGTCCTCGAATCCCACAGGGAAACGGTATTCCGGCGCCAGCCTGTACTCCACCGACACGACCAGCCGGCCGATGGACTGCGCCATCCGTGCACACACCCGGTCATAAGTCTCCACGCTCTCAGTTGTCCAGCCGCCGCCGTGGAAGAACAGGATGACCGGAACATTTTCGTTGCCCGCCTCCATGGAGGCCTCATCAGGAAAATACAGCCGGACCGGAACCTGATGGTCCTGATTGTATACTTCTGTATCCAGTTTTTTCCAGAAGATCCGCATGGGATCCAGCTTCTTCAGATCCGCGATCCAGCGGGCTGACTCCACGTCAATGCCGCCGTAGGAAAGAACCTGCAGAAGCGCCTGTACAGGTTTATTCAAAATATAAAATGCCTCCCTCCCAGATGTAGTTTCATTTTACTACGTCCGGAAAGGAGGCGCAAGTCTGCGGAGCCTATCACTTCATCGCAAACACTTTCATCGCTTTCTTACAGTTCTCTTTCATGGCTTTTGTTCCCCATTGTACGATATCGTGATACATGATCGGTGTATCTTTATCGCTTTCTATAAGGGAATAGCAGTATTTATATCTTTTTCCTTCCCGCTCTACCGGAATGCATCCCATCTGGAACTGGCTGGCGATCTCCTCGCCGCCCGCCATAGCCATATAGGTATAGTAATTGACCTTGCGCACTCCGCTTCGGATCGCCTTGCGGAAATCCGCATCGCTCACGCCGGAACCGCCATGCATAACGACCGGGATATCCGCTTTCTGCCGCACTCTTTCCACCACGGTAAAATCAAGCTTCGGTGCGCTTAAGTATACTCCGTGGGTCGTGCCGAAAGAGCATGCCAGTGCATCAATGCCCGTTGCATCCACGAATATTTTCGCCTGATCCGGATCAGTATAAATCTTCTCCGGATCCGCGCCCGCTCCGGCCGAACCGCTTCCTGTCTCGCGTTTTCCCATACATCCGATCTCTGCCTCCACGGATGCCCCGGTCTGCTTTGCAAAAGACACGACCATCTGCGTATTGGCAAGATTCTCCTCAAACGGAAGTACAGAACCGTCATACATTACGGATGTAAACCCGAGATCCAGGGCTCTGCATACATATTCCAGCGTCTCACCATGATCCAGGTGCACGCATACCGGTACTTTTGCTTTTTTCGCCATCTCCAGCATAATCGGTCCGATCACGTCAAGCGGCATGATCTCCTCATGCGCCTGGGCGTGCTGGATGATCACCGGCACGTCCAGTTCCTCGGCTGCCCCGATAACTGCCATCACAGCCTCAAGATTGGGCGTATTAAACGAACCGACCGCACATTTTTTTGCTTCACACAGATTTAAGATCTGCCTCAGTGTCACTAACATCTTTTCTTCCTCCTGTTCTTCTGAAACAGCCGGATCATTTCCAGGAATCCAGCATTCTTACAGTCATGCAATACTCCTTTTTCGCTCCCGGAGCCAGCTGTTTCAACATTCCCGTCCGGCGCATTACATCGCGCCCGTCCGGGTAGCAGTTGCCGCACTCCAGTCCCAGTACATAGTCGCGGACTCCCATCATCTTCCACTCCACGAATCCATCCAGTTCTCCTGCGTCAAAGGTGATCTCAAGCCCCTGTCCCAGCTTGGGCTGCCAGATCGCCGCCCTTCCCTTCCGGTCCGGGAACCTGTGATAATAGCACCGCTCCACATATCCCGCCTCCGGCCTGATGATCTGATTCCAGTTCGCAATATCCTCCGCCGCATGATCGTCGCGGGGTTTGACTTCCGAAGACGGAATATCGATCACACTGTCCTCGTCCAGAAGCGGATATCCCATATTCATGTGGTACAGGATTTCTATCCCTTCTTCCCTGTCACCGGTATTTTCGATCACATCGCAGATCCTATCTATATATGTTACTCTTTTTCTATATAGCTCCAATCTGTTTCAACCATGTGGAGGGATCATTAATATGAAGCTGGAGTTCAATTATGATCAGCTGTTAAAACTTATGAAAGACTTTTACATACTGACCGGCATCCGGGTCGTCCTCTATGACGATGAGTACCGCCAGCTCCTTTCATGGCCGGAAAACGACTGCGCCTTCTGTTCCGCGATCAAACAGCATCCGGAACTCTGCCGGAAATGTACGGAAAGCGATCTTCACTCTTTCCATGAATGCGACAGCCAGAAAAAGCTGATCCTGTATCAGTGCCATGCAGGTCTGATCGAGGCTGCCGTTCCACTGATCTCGAACCATATCATCATTGGCTATCTGATGTTCGGACAGATCGGTGTGGCTGACTCGCATCCTGAACTCAGATCCAGACTGCAGCGGTACGTAAAGCAGTACGATGTAACGCTTCCCTCATCCATAAATGATATTCCGCTCAAAGCGATCCGCCAGATCCGGGCCGCCGGCACGATCATGCAGGCTTTTACATCCTATACCCTGTCCAACGAAACCGTAGCGTTCCGCAGCCAGAACTTCACGGAAAAGCTGCGCGGATATCTGCTCTCCCATCTGTCCGATCCGCTCGATGTCGATACGGTAGCCGCTGCTCTCGGGATCAGCCGGAGCAAGCTCTATATCGAGTGCAGCAAATATCTTGGGACCGGAATCGCCGAATATATCCGGCAGCTGCGCATAGACAGAGCCAAAGAACTGCTGCGCGATACCGATAAAAGCATCACTGAGATTGCCGCGGATGTCGGATTTGACGACTATAACTATTTCTGCCGCGTTTTCAAAAAATCCGCCGGATATCCCGCGAAAAAATACCGGAAGCTATTCCATGTGGCACAGGATCTTTCCTGATCCGGTTTTATCGTACTTTACAGGGGATAAAAGATATAGACAAAAGCATTTCAAAAACTGTAAAATCGTCTAATTATTTTCACCTAAGCATAAAAGAACTCTCTTCCGGAACAAAATTCCAGAAGAGAGTCCTTCCTCATCTGATATATCCTGCTTTACTTTAGAAATACGTACTCATCCAGCCTTCGGAACGCTTCTTTGACCCTTGAAAGCGGCAGGGCAAGGTTCATCCGGATTGAATACTCCCCATGGAACATTTTGCCGTCCTGCCAGATCACTCCCACATCCCATCCTGCCTTCTCCAGTTCTTCCAGTGTCATATCATGAGATCTGCACCACTCCTCACAATCCAGGAACAGCATGTAGGTTCCCTGCGGTCTCGACACGGTTACACCCGGATAATGCTTTTCAATATGATCGCAGGCATACTCCACGTTTTCCGTGATCACAGCGCACAGCTCATCGACCCACTCTTCCCCTTCCTGCCGGTACGCACCCATCAGCGCATGCATGCTGAGCACGTTCGCATCATTATAATGACAGAGGGAGGATTCCTTCATAACCCGGTCCCTTATCCACGGATTATAAATAATGTGATAGCTGCCGACCAGTCCGGCCAGATTAAATGTCTTGCTCGGCGCATACATGGCCACTGTTCTCATCCTTGCCTCTTCGCTGACCGACTGCGTCGGGATATGATGATGCCCGGCAAGGATGATATCTGACCAGATCTCATCCGAAACTACATACACATCGTACTTCCGGAACAGTTCCATCGCCTTCTCCAGCTCCCATCGTTCCCACACGCGTCCGCACGGATTATGCGGGGAACAGAACACTGCTGCATGGATCTTTTCTTTTCTGATCTTCTCCTCCATATCCTCAAAATCCATGCGCCATATATTATCCGGATCCTTTTTCAGCGGACTGAGCACCATCTCGTAGCCATTATTCCCCAGTGCACCCGTAAATCCGATATAAGTCGGGGTATGCAGGAGCACCTTGTCCCCCTTCGAGCAGAATACGTTCAGGGCACTGATCACCCCGCCCAGCACACCGTTTTCATATCCGATGCATGCACGCCCGAGATCTTTCACGCCGTTTCTCTTTTCCTGCCATCGGATGATCGAATCGTAATATTCATCGCGCATATCAAAATACCCATAGGCCGGGTGTTTTGCCCGGTTTATAATCGCTTCCGGGATGGTCGGGACAGTCGGGAAGTTCATATCCGCCACCCACATAGGGATAATATCAAATCCCGGCTTCGGCGCCGCGGCATATCCGTTTTCTCCACCGATGCCGTCCACGGCGATTGCATCCATTCCGTGTCTGTCCATGATGCTTTTAAAATCGTATTTCATAAAATATACATCCTTTCTTCTTTTTCAGCCTTATACTAATAAATACAGAAATAAACCATCTAATACCCAAGACCGCTCAAATCTACATCTACAATAAGATTTTCTATGAGTTTTTCCTGTTGCAGAAACATGGCCATATACCATGGGAGATAAAGAATTTCCCCTCTTTGTTCTATATTCCCCTGGCAGAAAACATACGCTTTTTCCAGGTTCCAGTCGGAGACATTCATCAACGCATCCAGTGCCGGATGCAGTCTGTATGAACTTCCGGACTTGATTTCCACAGGGATGACCGTCTGCCCTTTCTGGAGTACAAAGTCCACTTCCCCCTTATTCTTTCTGTCAAAGTAATGCAGTCCGAATCCATTTGAAGTAAACATCTGTGCAAAAACATTCTCAAGGATTCCGCTCATATTTACATCCATATGATTCTGCAGTATTTCAAACTGAATATTACCAAGGCTTGCGGCGCACAGCAGTCCGGTATCCGCCAGATACAATTTCATCAGATTTCTTTTTTCATTCAGACTGAGCGGCGCTTTCGGTTCTGTAATGTTATAACAGGGCAGGGCAACTCCCGCATCGCACAACCACAGAAAAGCGCTTTCATAGCGCTCCATCCTTGCTGTTTTTTTCACATTTGCAAGAATAAATCTTTTATTTTTTTCACTGAGTTCTGACGGGATCCTGTCGAATATATCCCTGATCTTCGCTTTGTCTTCTCTCGAGTATCTTGTTATATCCTGCCGGTATAATTCCAGGATATCCTTTTGGATTTTCTCAACGCGGCTTATATCATGTGTGTCTATAAAACACTGTACTGCAGCCGGCATCCCCCCTGTGATCACATAATACCGGAACAGCTGACAGACCGTTCTGTGCACACTGTCACTGACCTGACTCTGCTCTATAAAACAGTTTCTGAGGTATTCCACGGTTTCTTTTTTTATCCCGTTCGCATACAGGAATTCTTCAAAATCCATGGGAAACATATGGATCGTCTCTTCGAATCCTACCGGATATGACCTGACTTCTTTATAACTGACACCGAGGAGAGAGCCTGATTCAGCATAATCAAACCGACCGTCTTCCACCAGAAATTTAATTGCAGTACGTGCGGCAGGACACTCCTGGATCTCATCAAAAAAGATCAGGGTTTTCCCCGGTACCAGTGTCTGTTTCGTATACGCCGTCAGATTCGTAATAATCGCATTAACATTTGACACTTCCGAAAAAATACTGGCTGCATTTCCATCTTCAACAAAATTGATTTCCACGAAACTCTCATATTGTTCTCTGGCGAACTGCCGGATAATATATGTTTTCCCGATCTGTCTTGCTCCGGTAACCATAAGAGCTTTCTTGTCAGTACTCTGTTTCCACTTTATCATGGAATCCCATATTTTTCTTTTCACAGAAATCTCCTTTCTATTTTTGCGACGTTTTTTCTCACTATTTCAATTTATTTGCGACGTTTTTCTATTCATATATTATATTATATGCGACGTTTTTCTTTAATTATGCAGAAAAACTTCAACTCTGTCAACCGAATATAAAATGAAAAGCAGCCTTTGGTCTTTGATCCAAAAACTGCTTTAAAAATCTTTTTTACCTCATCTCCACAACCGCATACGGCTTCCCCGCCTCATCGCACAGTTCCACCACGGTCCGCTCCGCCTCTTCCGAGACTTTCGGGAAGATCATATCGCCCAGCACCGCGGACTTCTTATAATCCACCCGGAGCTGGTGCACGCTGATATCGCCGGGCAGCATTTCCATAGCCATCTGCACATACTGGCAGTTGTTCACATGCTCGTTCGTATCGATATGATACCGCCGCACCGGGAACGCTTCCCCATCCCTGCTCTGCGCCGGCGGCTCGATCTTCCGGTCCTCATAAGACATGTCCAGCGGCTCCCCGATGCCATACGGTTCAATATGTTCCGCGCCGGGCCGCGCCGGGCGCCCCTTCTCCAGATCCATAAACACCCAGATGGAGTTGGCGCAGGCGATCCGTTTTCCCGCCTCATCCAGCATATACATGTTCCGGTTCCCGAACAGTCCTTTGAACTCTGTGGGAAATGTGCCGATGGTGACCTTCTCATTGAGCTTCGGGTAACGCTCCACGATCACCTGCCAGTAAGAGAGCACCCAGGCTTTCTTCTCCCCTTTCAGCCGTTCCATCCCAAGTCCGACCGACTCCGAGTGGAATGTCGTACAGTCCTGAAAATAATTGATCAGCGCCGGGAGCGTCATGGTTCCCCGGTGGTCGATCTCGCTGTACCGTACTCTGCCGTCGAATTCAAATCCGTTTTTTCTGCTGTTCTCATTCATTTTCCGTCACTCCTGTTTTGTCTCTTCATCCGCGCGCGCCACGTAGTCCGACTCCACCGTGATCGCGCACTCATATCTGGCGTCTTTCTCCTTAAGTCTCTCTGCCAGCTTATTTTTCAGTTCTTCCTTCTTCTCCTCATCATAATCAATGGGCACCACCATATCAAAGATCAGGTTGATCTGCCTCTCTCCGTGCACGACGCGGAAATCATGCAGGGTACAGGCCGGATCCAGCTCCTTCAGGAATTCCACGGCGTTCTCCCGGGCCGCCAGCACATTCTCATCCTTCATCTCCACCGGATCCATATGGATCACAAGAAATATCCCCAGCTCTTTCGCCGCCTCCCGCTCGATCCGGTCAATGATCTCGTGGGACTGCTCGATATCCACATCATTGGGTACTTCTGCGTGGATCGACGCCATACTCCGCCCCGGCCCGTAATTATGTACAATCAGGTCGTGGGTTCCCTCGATCCCGTCATAGTTCTCCACAAAACGTTTGATCCCCTCATAGACTTCCGGGTCAATGGCCTGCCCGATCAGCGGCTCCAGCGTATCCCTGGCAATGCCCACGCCGGCCCACATGACGACGAGGGCCACGCCCGCGCCCACGAATCCGTCGATATTGATCCCGGTCGCAGCAAAGAAAAGAAGGGACAGAATGGTCGCGGATGTGGTGATCACATCCCCCATGGAGTCTGTGAACACCGCCATCATCACCTTCGAGTCGATCTTCTCGCCCAGTTTCCGGTTAAAAAGCCCGAGCCACAGCTTCACTGCCACGGACAGGATCAGCACCGCCACGGATACCGCCTGAAAGTTCAGCGCCTCCGGCGTCCGGATCCGGCCGATGGAATCCTTGAGAAAGGTAAATCCCACTTCCAGCACCAGGAAGGAGACCACCAGTGCCGCGATATATTCAATCCGCCCGTGACCGAACGGGTGATCTTTATCCGCCGGCTTCTCCGCCATCTTCACCCCCACGAAACTGATGATGGACGAGCCCGCATCGGACAGGTTATTGAACGCATCCGCCGTAACGGACACACTGTGCAGGACCAGTCCGATCACGAATTTCGCCGCGAACAGGAACACGTTGCAAAAGATACCCACAATGCTGGCCAGCACTCCGTATGCGGTCCGCACGGATATCTTCTCTACATCTTTATAATCTTTGATAAAATGCCGTATCAGAAATTCTGTCATAATTCTGTCTCTACCAGAAGAACCAGCGGATCCTGAACTTCGTGTCCGCCGTTATTCTGGAATACTCCTCTTCCGTCAATATATTCTTCAGTTTCTGCCGTCCTTCTTCAGGCACGACAGCATTGGTTGAATCCATAAAACAAAGCGCCGGGTAGAGCACACACCACCAGTTATGCCCTTCCGCCTCGCCGATCTCGATCCGCAGCGCCCTGTAATTTCCTGCCGGAAATGTCAGGTCCCCGTATGTCTTGTCCGGGAACCAGCAGGTCGTCACCGCCGCGCTCACCGGGTAATCCGTTCCTGAAGCTGCAGCCGCATCCCGGCTCACCGCCCGGATCTCCTCCACATGCCCCCGGATCCACCGCTCGGTTTCTTCTTCATCCGGATCCTGCGGCATCTCCGCCTCCAGATAATCCAGCACCGCATCCCGGACCGCCAGCTTCTGATTCTGGTCTGCCTCGCTGTCGCTGTTGGCCAGCACATGAAAGCGGAGCACCTCCTCCGCCAGATGCGCCTGAAGCTCTGCGCGGGAGATCATTTCCGCCCTGCTGCACACCCGTCCGGTGACCAGCGCTGCCAGAATAAGGGCCAGCGCAATGCAGATCCCGGGCGCATACTTTTCAAAAGCCGCCAGACGCCATTTCCGTCTGCCGTTTATATTGAATTTCCGGTTTTTATACATATGTAATTCCTCCCTGTATCTGAACTGATACAGGGAGTATTGCCGTTTCCGGTGATAATATACAGCCTACCGGTGTCGCAGCGTATCCACCACCGTGTCAACCTGATTGTTGATGTGCTGCACCGTGATCTCTGTCGCCTTCACCTTGTCATGCTCCCGGATCGCCTGGATGATCGCCGCATGCTCTTCCAGGAGCTGTGGATAGCATTCTTTCTTCTTCAGGTACTCAATGCGGTACCGGTACATCTGCTCCCGCAGATTATTAAGAAGCTGGATAAGGCGCCGGTTGTCCGTCGCCTGGAAGATCACGTCATGGAACGCTTCATCCGCCTCCCCGAGTTCCGTAATATCTGCCGTCCCGAGGATATCCCGGAAATGAGCCGCGGCGTCAAGCAGCTGCTGCATCCGCTCCGGATCGATCCGGTCGCAGGCGAGCTGCACAGCCAGTTCCTCCAGCGCACAGCGCACCTCCAGCACATCCCTCAGATTCTTCTCTGTGATCTCCGCCACTTCCGCGCCTTTTCGCGGGACCATCAGGACAAGGCCCTCCAACTCCAGCTTCCGGATCGCTTCACGGATCGGCGTACGGCTCACGCCCAGCTTGTTGGCCAGCTGGATCTCCATCAGCCGCTCGCCGGGCTTCAGCTCCCCGCGAAGGATCGCCCGCCGGAGCGTATTAAACACCACATCCCTCAGGGGCAGGTATTCATTCATTGTCACTTCAAAATCCATGGACATCTCAGTCCCTCCTCACGCTGTGTATATTCGTCACATAGACCTGTCTGGCCAGCGCTTTCTCCCGGATGTTTTTCTGCGCGGCCCGCGCCGCCGCCCGGTTCTCGAACAGGCCGAAGACCGTCGGTCCGCTGCCGCTCATCATGGCGCCGATGGCGCCCGCCTCCAGCATCTCCTGTTTGATCTGCGCGATCACCGGATGCATCGGGATCGTCACATCTTCCAGCACATTTCCCATACTGCGGGCGATCTGTCTTAAGTCTCCTTCTTCCAGCCCTTTTATAATGCCGTCAATATCCGGATGCTTCGGGATCTCTTCCGCATCCAGCGCCTCATAGACCATCTTCGTCGATACGCTGACCGGCGGTTTTGCGATCAGCACCGTGCATTTTGGCATCGCCGGGAGCCGGGTCAGCTCTTCGCCGATCCCCTCCGCCAGTACGGTTCCCCGCATAATGCAGTAGGGTACGTCCGCCCCCAGCTTCACGCCCCGGTCCATCAGTTCCTTCTGTGAAAGTCCCAGCCGGAACATCCGGTTCATGCCGAACAGCACGGCCGCCGCGTTGGAGCTTCCGCCCGCCAGGCCTGCCGCCACCGGGATGTGCTTATCCAGCGTGATCCGCACCCCTTCCCGGATCCCGAACTCCTCTTTCAGAAGTTCCGCCGCCTTATATGCAATATTGCTTCCGTCCGACGGAAGATAGCTGAGGTTGGAACAGAGGCTGATCCCCTCATCCGCGCCCGTCTTTTCGATCCGGATCGTATCATACAGATAAATCGACTGCATGATCATCCGGACGTCGTGATATCCGTTTTCTCTCTTTCCAAGCACGTCAAGACCCAGATTGATCTTGGCCAGCGCTTTCAGTTCCAGCTGATTCATCATTTGTCCTCCTGTGTTCTGTATCTTGTATACAGTGTGCTTATAGTATACTCACATTCTCTTTAAAAATCAACAATTTATCCCCGGGTGAAACTTTTTCTCCACTCAGGCCGTTGATCTCCATGATTCCTTCCACCGTCGTCATATATTTTCGGGCCAGTCCCCACAGATCCTCGCTGTCCTGCACGATATGTCCGACGATTCCGGGCGCTGCCGCCGCCTGCTCCATATCCTGCGGGGCAAGCGAGACTTCCGTGATCACCTGCACCGGGATCATTCTCCGCAGAAATACATCGAAAGACAGGACCGCTTTGACTTCCACGGTCCCGCTGCCTGCAAGACCGACCGAAAGCTGTTCCACATGGCATACCATGCTGTCGGATACATTTTCCGGCAGATCCGGGTATTCCACCAGATAGCTGAACGGAACCATGCCCTGCCAGTTTCCGTACGGTTCCTCATCACTGCTTTTCAGATAGAGGAAGGACAGATGAAGAACCCCTTCGATCCGGATGCCTTCCGGCACATACGCTTTGCGCTCCACCTGGATCGCCCCCGTACTGTGCAGAATCTGCAGAACGTCGTCCTTAAGCTCCGGCAGGGCCAGCCGTTCCGCCACCCGGCAGCCGGACCGGTTCTGCATGAGCAGCTCCTCCAGATCCGTCCCGACGGTTTTATACGTGCACACCTGTTCCAGCGAATACAGATCCTCCAGGATCTCGGTTTCCTCCTCCTCAAAGATATGCATTTCCAGCGTCAGCATCCCCTCGATGCCGATCAGCCGCAGCTCCCCGTCCTCGTCCGGCCGGATATCCGTCAGAACATCCGTCAGTTCATGCCGGATATGGCAGTACATATTTTCCGTGACGCCGTCGCACAGTACCCGCCCCTCAAAAGGCACGCTCTGTTCGATCCAGTCCGCCTTCTCTCCCGCGGACAGATACATACAGAAAATCTGCAGCTCGCCCCGCAGACTGATCTCATCCTGCCCCGGACGGATGTCCAGCCTCCGGAGGCTGACGTCGGTGACCAGGATCTGCCCGATGCTCTCCTTCGTTCCCGGAAGCGCGGCCTCCTCCCGAATCCGGTATGTATCCTTCTTTGAAACCGCCAGCTTCAGCAGATTCATCTTCCGCATTTTCCTGCACAGCGGCACATCTGACTCCACATTCTCCGTCAGATCCGCGTCCCGGATCCATTCCCGGCCAAGCTCCATTTCCGCCATGAATTTCAGCATCAGTTTTCTCCCGTTGATCAGCACCGGCGTAAACTCCACCCGCGCATTACACAGGTAAAATGTCTCGTTCCCGTCCGTCTCCGTATACACCGTCTCCTCGAACGGGATCTTTCCATCCAGCGCCGCCGGTTTCGGATCTCCTGAAGAAGTCATATAAAGAATATGGAAATCCAGCGTCCCCGCGATCCGGATCCCGTTTTCCACCGGCCGGATATCCGATGCCCGCAGCCCTGCGTTGCCGCAGATGATCCGCCCCGCATCCTCTTTCTGCTCCGGTACATTATAGTCCTCATCATGATAAAACTGGTGGAAGATATTCTTCCCCGCCTGCGTGTAATGGATCGGTTTTCTGATCAGTTCCATCCTGCTCCTCCTCACTCCCTGCTCAGTCAAACAACACATCTTTTTCAATAGATTCCGTCTGTACGATCACACACGGATACGTCGGGACTCCGCGGATCTCCTCCCGCGCCCCCGGCCCGAGCAGCCGGGTCCGGATATGCACGGCGTCCTCCGTTTCGTACAGCTCCCTGACTTCCACACTGTACCCCGTCGTTTCCTTTCTTCCGTAGCCTTCCGCAATCCAGAGGAGCCCCTGCTCCGCAAAAATGAGCCGGTACGGCTCCTCCCGGGCCCCGTCGATCATCGTCCGCAGCTCTTCCGGGGCGTCCTCCTCATCTGTCACGGTAAAATCAAGATCCCGGATCTTCTTTACACCGTCATACTGCGTCACACATCCCGGAAGGACGGACAGCACGACCAGGATCAGAATCCCCGCCGCAAAGCATTTCATTCCAGACTCCCGCTACATCCAGAGTTCTCTATAAACATATGAATCCCGCGCGTTCTTCATGCTTGTTTTTTCGATTTTCACAGAGTATAATTATCAGTAGCGCACTTCCGTCATCCGGCATACTGTGCAGTAATACAAGAGAGAATGAGGAGTAAAACATGATCCGTTTCATATGTATCGTAATATTCGTCGTGCTGTTCCTGATCATAACAGCGCCGGTCCGCCTGGTCATGTGGCTTCTTCACAAATCATCCCCGCAGACCAGCGACATCTGCTCCCTGCGCATCGTCCAGTGGGCATTTAAACTGATCCTCCGGATCACCGGCGTCAGGACAACCGTGATCGGGGAAGAAAATGTTCCCGATGAGCCGGTCCTCTTTATCGGCAACCACCGGAGCTACTTCGACATCCTGCTCACCTACAGCAGATGCAGACGCCCGACCGGCTATGTGGCCAAAAAAGAAATGGAAAAATATCCTGGACTGTCTTCCTGGATGCGCCGCCTGCACTGCCTCTTTCTTGACCGGAAAGACCCGAAAGAAGGATTAAAGATGATCCTGCAGGCCATCGACTATGTCAAAAACGGAATCTCCATCTGCATCTTCCCTGAAGGGACCCGGAATCCCGGTGAAGAACTGAGCATGCTGCCGTTCCGCGACGGCGCCCTGAAGATCGCGACCAAGAGCGGATGCGCCATCGTCCCGGTCTCCATGAACAATACTGCGGAAATCTTCGAGAATCATCTTCCGAAGATCCGGAAGACCCACGTCGTGATCGAATACGGAAAGCCGATCTATCCGGATCAGCTGGATAAAGATACAAAAAGACATATCGGGGAATATGTAGAAAAAGTGATCAGCGATACCATCCACAAAAATGCGGAGCTGGTATAGAAATTCAATTAGAATGCGGATTCACGGAATAAGGGAGAAAACCTTCCCGTCTCCGGTCCGGCTTTATCCCTTATTCCGTGAAAGTTGCATCCAATCGGAAATTCTTCTGAGATTCTGTGCTGGGATTACCCGGATCGGTTCGACAAACAATAACCAAAGAATGTGTCGGGAAAGGGCGGAATTTGAGCCGCAGAGAGGCTTTGCCTGCTTATCTGTATCATATCTGCAGGATCAGGGCGCGTCAAGGCTGCGAAGCACCCAAAGGGCAAGGCCTTGACGCCCCCTGATCTCTGCAGATTATAATCAATCAAGCAAGACAAAGTCTCATTCTGACCGTAACCGGTTATAAAAATACACTTTTCTTCTGCAATACCTTTCTTTAATGGAAATCTTTTGTTTTCCGGACAGCCTTATTCATTAATGGTAACCACTTAAAGGATTTACGGTTTAAAAATAGCATTTACATATTTAATCCGTATTTTTTGAATATCTGTACGGTTAATATAAAGAAATCAACTATTCCGTCGGTATGATTTAGCAAGTGAATACGGACCCATTTTACGATTCCTGTATTTCGTCCGTATTTTTACGAGTTGTTATACGGTCTAAATATCCATTTTAGATAAATGAACCGAAAAAATATGTCTGGCGTACGGATCAAATCCATATTTTGCCAATCTGGTCCGTATTACTAATACATTTCATACGGACCAGATTCAAGTTTTTAAAAATATGACGGTGTTTAGATTTTAAACGTTAGCACAGCTGTTGAT
>DWUU01000001.1 GCA_019120575.1 Candidatus Mediterraneibacter quadrami | reverse complement strand
CCGTCTTCGTCTCACGGTCCGGCGCCGTCTGTGAACATACCATCCGCAGCCGCCCGCCGCGCCGAGGAGCATCAGTCCTCCGCCGAGGAGCAGGAACATTCGGATGCCGGTATTTCCGGAAAACGGAAGCTCGCCGGGCCGGTAATTCCTTATTTTATAGGTAGTAGTCGTCCCGTCTTCTGACGCCTCCTCAATCGCCGGCGGATTGCCGACGCTGGCCGAGTTCGGATCACCTGTCGTCCCTGTCACCGGTATGAATTTTTTACCGTCAGCATCGTACTCCAGCTTCCATTGGCCCTGGGGCCGGGTGAATCCCGGCGGCGCTTTCAGTTCCACCAGACGGTACTCCTGAATCGCCGCAAGCACCGGGATGTCCTTTATAACAACCGTGCCGTCTGTACCGGATGTAACCGGAGAACCGACTAATTCCCAGCAGGTTTCGCCCTCCGCCAATGCTCCGGTAGCGGGATTTTCGATCTCAATCAATTTATCTTTGTGATCATGCCCCGCATCTCCGGACGGGCTTCCGGGCGGCATGCATTCCAGCTTATACACGGCGAACACGGCGTCGGAAAGAGGCTTATCTTCGGCCTGTTCCCCTTCACCGGTCCGCTCGATCTTCGTGAAGGTGAAGTCTCCTTCCAGATGACAGGTATTGGTCACTTCAACCGTATGTGGGGTATTCTCCTGAATCATAACGGACGGCGGATCCTCGGTCTCTTCAGTCTGCCCCGGCTGTCCGGAGTCTGTCCCGACCTTATACGTCGTCTTATAGTCGCTATAGGTGTCCTCTTTCACATACATCCTGGCCCCTGCCGGCAGCCCTTTCAGCGTCAGGCTCTCATCATCCTTCAGGCTGACCCTCGCCTTCCCGTTCGTGAAGGTGATCTTTTCATTCGTTGATGTGAGTGTTTGTGTCGATCCGCCCGACGTCCGGACCGCGTTGAGCGTTCCCCCAAGCTCCGAGTTATCTTCTTTCGTTCCCGTCAGAGTAAAACTGAAACCGCCGTCCGGTTCTGACACATTAACGCCGGTATTATTGACGACTTCTTTGTGGATCGTCAGCTGCCCGATGCTCTCGTTTTTCACCTGGACGATCACCGTCCTGGAAAAAAGCTGGGTCAGATCCTGCTCTCCAAGAATCTGCTTCCGGTCTGTGGACGCATGCTCTATACACTGCAGAACCTTCAGCTTCGACCAGCCGGCGTCAATGGTGTAGTAGCCGTAATCCTCTCCTCCACTTTCCTGCGTCCGGTAATTCAGCGTATCATCGCCCTGGAACTGAAAGTGAATCTCTTTTTTATCTTGCACCCATGAATCAGCATTGTACTCCGGAGGATCCGTTGTCCCATCCGCCGTATACAGTTTTGTTTTGATATCGTGCAAAGTCTTGTCCACATCATCATCCGCAGCGAACTGGATCATACTGTGTACGATGGACCCCACACCGCGCTCCACGGTGATGTCGTCATTTTCATCGCCGGCGTCCGCATAAATCCCGGTATTATCTACAACAACCTTAACGATATCCGTACTCTTTTGATATCCATCCGGAGCTTCCGTCTCGATCAGATAATAATTCCCGTTCGGGATGCGCTCGAATATGGCCCCGCCGGTCAGCGGAAGGGGCGTCTTCATATCCGATGTGTTTGCTGTCAGATTGCCTTTCGTATTTATTACGGTATATGTCCCGTCATTCCCAATGTCCACATTATTCTGAGGATACAGGGTAAACTCCGCCGATCCGCTCTTGTCCGCTCCCGCGCTTACCGGAACGCCGTCATCGTCCAGTTTCTGGACGAACAGGTTGTTCTGGACATTGGGCACATACAGATTGGCGGAGAAATTCCGGCCAAACTTCGTACTGTCCACCCGGCATGTATTTGCCGACGTGGCTTTGTCCAGCGTTGCCGCCTCTGTATAGTAGTACCCGACCGTGTACTCTGCTTTTTCCCGGTCAGCCTCATTAAGGACATAATAATACTTTCTAATATCGCCCGGCAGGTTTTCAATATCCGCTGTATACAGTTCCGAGTTTTTCTGTGGGTGTTTGAATATATACGGGTTTGCCCGGGCCGCCTCGAGGACAGCCTCCATCACACCTCCGTTCTCTTCCTGAACCACATGCCAGCCGTCCAGCGGATCCCCGTAAACGGGCCGCCAGTTATCTTTATCTGTTACGTCTACCTTCATATCCTGACGCTGCATCACGACTGCAAACAGCGTGCCCTCTGCTTCATCAAGTTTTATCACATTTTGCTCCGAGTTCAATAATTGAATCTCTGCACTATCGGTAGTCGCCGTCACCTTGGCCATCGCGTATGCGCCGGTATCCCAGTGATTATCCGACAGGAGAAATACTTCTTTATTACGCGTCTCCATGAATTTAAGCTTCATGTCCCCGGCCGACCGGTATCCATCCGGGACCGTCGTTTCTTTCAGAATCAGATTCGTAACCTTGCCGTCATCATATATGTCACTCAGACTGATTGGTCTGCCATCCTCCGGATTGCGGAAGATCAGCTCGCCCGCAGGATCTGTCGTTCCGCTGCAGATCAGATCTGCTTTATCATCATATGTATAGCTGTCATCCGTGGCCTTATAGAGGGCGAATTCGGCCCCGGGAATTTTTTTGCCGGCCTGATCTACCTTGATCACGCCGCTTTCCAGGATTGTCACAAGGTTGAACTTGAGGTACAGGTTCGAGTCCGTATTGCCCCGCTCCAGATAGAAGAAGCTGAGGGTATGGTATGTTCCGTCCGCAAACGTATCGTCTCTCCATTCACTGCCGGACACGTTTTTTCCCGCTGCCTCAAACTGCTCTTTCAAAGTAGAACTTTCTCCTTGACGATTTCCATCATTGATAACAATCTTCCCGGTGGAGAAATCGATCTTCAGCGTTGCCCGGTCGTGAATGCCGCCCAGATCCGCCACGAGCACGTCATCGATGAATACCCACACGTCGTCGTCGCCGGCGAACTCATAGGTGATCGGCGTGCCGTCCGTTGTCTTTCCTTCATTCTGCTGGAAGAACCGGGTGGACATGGTCATTCCGAAATAGTGGTTGATTGATGCATTGACTGAATTAATCGAACTATCCAGTTTGACGCCGTCATCGCTGCCGTTCGTATAAACCGTTTCCGCCTTATTGAAGGGAAAGAACTGTCCGTCCGGACTGGAACCGGCTGCGAGCACGGCGCCGCCCACATTTGCATCGTTTTTATTACTCCAATAACTTCCTTCATACAGGTTGAATTTCCCGGTGCCTTTATCGTACTCGGCAAAGGTCTGCTTGCTGTCATAATAGTAGTAGCCATCTTCGTCCATCTGGAGCAGGCCCTCCGCGCCGGGATAGGATTCCTTTCCCTCGTGCTCGACTGACGGGCTGAACAGATAGGAAAGATCTTTTCCGGTTTCGCTCGAACTCGCTTCACTCGTCAGCTCCGGGTACCCGTCTGTCAGCACCCGTTTAACGATCCCCTGCCGTACGGCCTCGCTTCCTGTCCACGCATTCAGGTACTCTGGTGACAGATCTGTTTTGGTATTCATGCCTTTTCCGAATTTTAATGCCGCGTCTGCATTAATCCCGCTGGTCAGACTTGTCGGATCCTGACTGTCCTCAACATCGGAGGCATTCTGCGTATCCTGCCAGTAATCAAAGAGATTGATGGTCGTGCCCTGGGGCGCCTCCCCCTGCACTTTCGCATTTTCCAGATTCTCAGGGCTGGCGCTGTAAGTCTCTATGCTGTCTGTTTCTGTATTCTCTGTTTCTGTATTCTCTGTTTCGGACACAACAAGATCCCGGACATTGTCTGTTTCCTGAAGATTATCTTCTTCGTCAGTCTCTGTCCGGGTGGTAGTCTCTTCGATCTCTTCGGTTTCTTCAACTTCTTTGATTTCTTCGGTCTCTTTAATGTCTTCGGTCTCTTTAACCTCTTCCGTCTGTTCATTTTCTTCCGGCGTCTGCGCGGACTGTTCCTCCGCCTGTCCCGGTTCATCTGCAAGCGCTGATATTCCTCCGGATGAAAATGCAAGCATCACCGCCAGTATCCCGGCGAAAATGCGTCCACGTTTCTTAAACATTTTTCACCTCTCCTGCAGCCGTCACATAATCTCAATTATGTGACATAAGAATAATATACATACCGCAAAAGATAGATCTCTGTATAAATCCACCTTTATGCAATATAGTCAAAGATAATAATATAACGGCAGGGAATGAAAGTCAACATATATAAATTCCTTTTTTGTCGGGTCTCACGGCCTCTGAGACGGCGGAACCGTCACATAATTGAGATTATGTGTTATATCCGCAGTATCTGCATTTTATCCAGCTGCTTCTGATAGATTTTCCCGGTGTTCTGCGTATAGATGCGCGTCACGTTGACATTGCTGTGGCCCAGCAGATCCGCCAGGCCGAACAGGTCCCTCGTGCACTGATAGTACACGCGGGCAAAGAGGTGCCGCAGATTGTGTGGAAATATTTTCGCCGGATCGATGCCGGTCCGGTCTTTTAGGCTCTTCATCTCGCGCCAGATCCTGCTCCGGTCCAGCGCCTCTCCTCTCCGGTTGCGGAAGATCACGCCGACGCGGATCCTGTGCCGGCGACAGTACGCGGTCAGTTTCTGCCGGATCTTCGACGGGAGGAAAATGCGCCTGTATTTTCCTTTATTATAGATCTCAATCCGCCCGCGCTTCACCGCATCCACCGTGAACGCGCTCAGCTCGCTGATCCGGATGCCGGTTGCGGCGATCGTCTCCATGCAGAGCGCCAGCCATTCTTTCCCGTCCCGGTCGGCCGCGCGGACGAGACGCGTGAATTCATTTCTGGTCAGCTCTTTTTCCTCCTGCAGGAAAAGACTCCGCTGCATCCGGTACGGCTTTACCTTCAGTTCCGGCGCGCCGAGATAGTCCAGGTACTGATTCAGCGCAGCGAGCATGGAGTTCGCGCTGCTCACCGCATAATTCTCCTTCAGCCATTTCTTATAGGACAGAAGGATGTCTTTATCCACCCGGCTGCAGCCGGCCTCCATCCGCTCATATAAATATGTAGCAAAGGTCCGCACATCCGTGATATATTTCCGCACGGTCGCCTCCGCCCGCTCTCCGGCGCGGAGGGATTGTTCGAACAATTGCAGCCTGTCCGGGTTAAAAAATGCATTATTGATTCCAGTAGATTTCATAGCGATCCTGCCTCCTTTTATCACCTGTATGACCTTCGTTTTCCATATTGTACATTATGAAGAATGCGCGATATTCAGCGGGTTTATTCTTTTAGTTGTTTTTCCTATATTTTTCCTTTTGTTTTCAAAATTTTTAAACAAAATTGTAGAATTTTTTTTCGATGAAATGTATAATTAGAGAATAGTAAGAATGAAAGAGAGGGCTCATTATGAAACAGAATAACATGTTAGCTATGATCTTAGCCGGCGGCCGCGGATCTCGTCTGCATGATCTGACCAAAAAGGTCGCGAAACCGGCTGTATCATATGGCGGGAAATACCGTATCATTGATTTTCCGCTCAGCAACTGTGCGAACAGCGGCATTGACGTGGTCGGTGTTTTGACGCAGTACGAATCTGTTCTCCTGAACAGCTATGTCGCAGCCGGACGCCGCTGGGGTCTGGACGCAAAGGACAGCGGAGTTTTCGTGCTCCCGCCCCGTGAGAAATCAGACGCGGACCTGAACGTTTACCGCGGTACCGCTGACGCGATCTCACAGAATATCGATTTTATCGATTCCTATTCACCGGAGTATCTTCTCATCCTCTCCGGCGACCACATTTACAAGATGAATTACGCAAAAATGCTGGCATACCACAAGGAGACCCAGTCCGACGCAACCATCGCCGTGATCGAGGTTCCGATGAAGGAAGCGAGCCGCTTCGGCATTATGAACACGAATGAGACCGGACGGATCGTTGAGTTCGAGGAGAAACCGGAGCATCCGAAGAGCAACCTGGCGTCTATGGGCATCTACATTTTCAACTGGAAGACCCTGCGCAGGATGCTTCAGGCGGATATGAAGGATCCGGATTCTTCACACGACTTCGGCAAGGACATCATCCCGACGCTTCTGAATGAAGGGAAAAATGTTTACGCCTACAAGTTCAAAGGCTACTGGAAAGATGTGGGAACGATCGATTCTCTCTGGGAGGCAAATATGGATCTGCTCAGCAAGAACAATGAGCTGGATCTGAACGACCCGACCTGGAAGATCTATACCGAAGATGTAACCGCTCTTCCGCAGTACATCGGCGCGGACGCGGTTGTGAACAAGGCCTTTATCACACAGGGCTGCGTGATCGACGGTGAAGTCCGCAATTCTGTCCTCTTTACGAACGCGAAAGTCGCAGCCGGCGCGAAAGTCATCGACAGCGTGCTGATGCCGGGCGCGGAAGTTGAGGAAGGCGCTGTTGTGACCCGCGCGCTTGTAGCCGACGGCATCAGGATCGGAAAGAACGCCGTAGTCGGCAGCGCTGACAGCCCGAACATTGAACTGGTCGCAAAACGTGTAAAGGGGGACGAATAATATGTATAAGGCATTTGGTATTGTGAACTTTGCCGGAAATCACATCAGGGTAGACGGTCTGCAGGAATACCGCCCCGTAGGCGCGTGCTCATTCCTCGGACGTTACCGCATCATTGATTTCCCGATCTCGAATATGAGCAACAGCGGCATTGACAACATCCAGGTCTATGTCCGCCAGAAACCGCGTTCTCTGACCGAGCATCTCGGAACCGGACGCCACTACAACATCAACTCCAAGCGCGGCAAGCTGAACATTATGTACACCGAGTCCGCGCAGGTCGGCGATATCTACAGCACAGACGTGGAAGCCTACATGGAGAACCTGGACTGCATCGAGCGTCTGCCGCAGCCTTACGTTGTGATCGCACCGAGCTACATGATCTACACCGCAGACTACAGCGAATTCCTCGCCGAACATGTAGAGTCCGGAGCGGACATTTCCATGATGTATCATTCCGTTGACAATGCGAAGGAAGCATTCCTTGCATGCGACACGCTGAATATCAACAAGCAGAAGGGCGTGCTCTCCATCGAGCCGAACCGCGGCAACGCAAAGAACCGGAACATCTCCATGGATACATATGTAATGTCCAAGGAGCTCTTCCTCGATCTCGTGAAGAAAGCGCACAAGACGTCATCCATGTACACCTTCGCCGATATCCTGAACGAGCTGTGCGAAGACCTGGATATCCGCGCCATTCCGCACAGAGGATACTTTGCGGCAGTTACGGACTTCAAGAGCTACTACGATGCGAACATGTCACTCATTGACCTGAAGAACGCATCCAACCTCTTCAGTTCCGACTGGCCGATCTACACACGTACGAACGACTCCTGCCCGACCCAGTACTTCGACGACAGCGAAGTAATCTCTTCCGTCGTTTCCAACGGCTGTCTCATTGACGGCAAAGTTGAGAACTCCATCATCGGAAGAGGATGCACCATCAAACCGGGCGCCATCGTAAAGAACTGTGTGATCTCCGCAGACGTTGTGATCGGAAAAGGCGTACATATCGAAAACATGGTAGTCGACAAACATGCGAAAGCGATCCGCGGCAAGAGGATCATCGCAGCTACGGAAAAACCGGGCTATGTAAAACGCGGCGACACCCTGTAAAACAGCAGATTCAAAATTACTCATAATGAGCGGCGGGGCTGCCGGATCTTTGATCCGGCAGCCCTGTTCCCTTCCGCGGCTTTCCGGTCTCCTTCCGCGGCTTTTCACGCCTTTCCGGTCTCTTTCCGCGGCTTTTCACATTTGGGTTCGGCCTAAATTGACTTTTCTGCTTCCCGAGCCGAACATTCCTGAGGCTCTGTTCGGCCTGAATTGGCTTTTCTGCTTTCCAAGCCGAACATTCCTGGGGCTCTGTTCGGCCCGGATCACTTTTTCTGCTTCCTGAGCCGAACATTCCTGGGGCTCTGTTCGGCCTGAATCACCTATTCTGCTTTCCAAGCCGAACATTTCTGGGGCTCTGTTCGGCCCGGATCACCTTTTCGGCTTCCTGAGCCGAACATTCCTGGGGCTCTGTTCGGCCTGAATTGACTTTTCTGCTTCCTGAGCCGAACACCCCTCCCTCCAGGCCGAATTGAGATGCATGTTCTGGCTAAAGTGCGCATAACAGTCAAAAAAACGGCCTGGAAATCAAAATCTGATTTCCAGGCCAATTTCTTAAATTCACCTGAATGAAATTACCTCTCCGCCTTATAGTAATTGATGAGGCATCCGTCCAGGATGATCTGCCGTTCTGCATCGGTCAGGTCGCCGAGACGGAAGCTGATTTCTTTCAGTTCGTCTCCGACTACATATGCTTTGATCACATCCGCTTTTTCTTCCACCGCTTTTCTCACATCCGGCACAAAGATGTAATCTCCGTTCTTAAATGAGAGATGCTCGTGATCCTCATTGGTGAGGAACGGAAGCATGCCCCAGTTGATGAGGTTGGAGCGGTAGCGCTTTGTGGCGTATTCCACGGCGATATTCGCCCAGCCGCCTAGTACCTTCTGGCAGGATGCGGCCTGCTCGCGGGCGGAGCCGTCGCCCGGCTTCACGGCAAAAATCGTGCTGCCCACGCCGATGTTTCCTCTGCCGACTTCCGGATATGTCTTCTGGATCGTCGCCATGACCGGTTTCAGCTCTTCAAGGACATCAAGCGGACATGTGTCTGCCTCGATGGCTTTCTGCGCTTTCTGAACCTCTTTTGCCCGTCCAACATAGGCCGGATCTTTTCTGGAAAGCGCGAACTCCGCCAGCCCAAGCGGGTTGGAGCGGTAGGAGGAAGTCTCGCCTGACGGGATGAGCTCGTCGGTTGTCGTGACCGGATCGTGGATCTCGGATACGACTTTCACGATCAGGTTCTCCGGCAGGGCCGACATTTCCGGCCAGTCTTTGATATTCGGTCCGAACTGGATCTCCACATCCGGATCCGCCACGCCGTGGCTGTCAAATACGCGGTTCGCGTAAATATTGCTGTCGAAATGATATTTCTGTCCTTTGTATTCCACATCCAGATCCGTCGCCGGGGTGAGGAATCCTTTGTTCGCCGCCGTTGCCGCAATGGAACGCGCATCCATAAGCGCCACGGAAGAGATCTGTCCGCTCTGAAGCTTGCTGCCCTCGCGGTTCGGGAAGTTTCTTGTTGTATGGCGGATAGACAGGGCGTTGTTCGCCGGGGTGTCGCCCGCGCCGAAGCACGGACCGCAGAACGCCGTCTTCACAACCGTTCCGGCCTCCATAAGGTCAGCCACCGCGCCGTTCTTCACCAGTTCCATGTAGACCGGCATACTTGCCGGGTATACGCTGAATGTAAATGCATCGGAGCCGATATTGTGTCCTTTGATAATGTCGGCCGCCGCGCAGATATTTTCAAATCCGCCGCCCGCGCATCCTGCGATGATGCCCTGCTCTACGTAGAGCTTTCCGTCGCGGATCTTATCCTGGAGAGAATAGTCCACCGCGCCGTCCAGGCTGACAAGCGCCTTCTGCTCTACATCGTGGAGAATGTCCTTCAGGTTCGCGTTCAGCTCGTCGATGGTGTACACATTGCTCGGATGGAACGGCATGGCGATCATTGGCCGGATCTCGCTTAAGTTCACATATACGCATCCGTCGTAGTATGTACATGCGCCCGGGTTCAGTTCTCTGTAGTCGTCCTTTCTTCCGTGGATCTCGTAGAACTCCTCGATCTTCTCATCCGTCGTCCAGATGGAGGACAGGCAGGTCGTCTCCGTGGTCATAACATCCACGCCGATGCGGAAGTCCGCGCTCAGCTTCTTCACGCCCGGTCCGACGAATTCCATCACTTTATTGTTTACATAGCCGTTTTTAAATACCGCGCCGATGATCGCAAGTGCAACATCCTGCGGACCCACGCCTTTCATCGGCTCGCCGTCCAGGTAGATGGCGATCACGCCCGGCATCTTAATATCATACGTCTTATTAAGAAGCTGTTTCACAAGCTCCGGTCCGCCCTCACCCATAGCCATGGTTCCGAGCGCGCCGTAGCGGGTGTGGCTGTCCGATCCAAGGATCATTTTGCCGCCGCCGGCCAGCATCTCGCGGGCGTACTGATGGATGACCGCCTGATGCGGCGGTACATAGACGCCGCCGTACTTCTTCGCGCAGGTCAGTCCGAACATGTGATCATCCTCATTGATCGTACCGCCCACCGCGCAGAGGCTGTTGTGGCAGTTTGTCAGCACATAGGGGATCGGGAACTTCTGAAGACCTGACGCGCGCGCTGTCTGGATAATTCCGACAAATGTAATGTCGTGTGACGTCAGCTTATCGAATTTTATCTGAAGGTTCTCCATATTGCCGGATGTATTATGCGCATTTAAAATGCCGTAGGCCATCGTGTTCTTCGCGGCCTCTTCCTTTGAAAGGGGAACCTGTACATTTCCTGTATCTTCCACTATCTCGGCGCCGTTTAAAAGATAGACGCCGTTGTCATATAATCTGATCATGTAATCCTCCTTCTTGAATCGTATACCTCATGCGATATGAGCGTGCAATGTAAGATGACTGTATGTGCTCAACAGGGCTATTTTATCACATTTCCGAAAAGGAGTAAATCTAGTTTACGAACAAGTCTTTTCTCTTTCTGAAGTAAATATAATTCAAAGGAACAAGAAAACATATTCCGGCAACCACGAACACCACATTACGCAGCAGCTCCGCCAGTTTTATCTCCAAATAGCCTTCCGATGCAAAGGTGACCGCCAGATAGTCAGCCACTGAGCTTATCTGGCCAATTGTCAGTGATACTACAATAAAGCCAATATACCATGCCGGAGCATTCTTCTTATAATGCGCCAGTTTCTGCCGCACCACGATCGCTCCCGCAGCACACGCAATACAGGCAAAACCATATATCACATCTGATAAAACCCGATACCATGATTTTATCATACTTCTCTATTGCTATTTCAGCTTCAACCGAGTCCGACAGCAGACAGGACTGTATTCTGTGCAGTATTCTGGCGTGCTCTGTGCATGTTCTGTTCAACTTGCAAAATGCGGCTTGCAAAATGCAGCGGATTTTTTCTGGTACTTTTTTTCGTTCTGTGTTATCATAGACAAAAGCATTATATTTCCAGCATGTTCTATTCTTAAGCGGCAGCGCTGTCCGCATCAAAAGTTCTATTACATCCAGGAAAATCTCAATGCTTTTAATTCCCTATTAACAGCAGAGAGACCTTGGATGCAGGAGCATGACAGCGGAGCAACAAGCGCCGCCTGATATTTTGACAGCATCAGTCTCTTTGCACCACATTTTCATAAGGAGGCTGAAACATGACAAAAGAAGCAAAAGCGGCTGTAACAGACAATTCAGGTGCAAAACAGGTACAAAACGTACCATCCGCATCGACCGCGATACCAGTCAACCGGACGTATAAGTCCACCCTGTTCATCATGCTGTTCCAGGATAAGAACAACCTGTTGGAACTGTACAATGCTATAAGCGGAAAACATTATACTGATCCGGGAATCCTGGAGATCAACACTCTGGAGAACGCGATCTACATGACAGTAAAGAATGATATTTCTTTCCTGATCGACGGACGGCTCTCCCTGTACGAGCACCAGTCTACTTACAACCCGAACCTGCCTTTACGTTTCCTGATCTACATCGCAAAGCTGTATTCAAGGATGACGCGGAATGCAAACCTGTACGGAACAAAAGTGATCCGTATCCCGCCGCCGGAGTT
>DWUU01000040.1 GCA_019120575.1 Candidatus Mediterraneibacter quadrami | reverse complement strand
TCTTTGGGGATACAACAAACTGATCGGGCTGACCGGCATCATTAACGCATTTCGTGCCGGATGCCAGAGCAGGCATGAGATGGCGGAGCTGTTGGATGTGACGGAAGAATACTTACAGGAATGCATTGACTGCTATCGGGATAAATACGGGGAATATACAGCAGTAGATAATTATGTAATTTACTTCATCCCGAATCTGGCAATCATGGAAAAGGTATAAGCGCTACAGCGTTTATATAAGTGGCGTACAAAGGAACAGAGGAAAGAGAGGGAAAAAATATGATTGATTTCAACAACAGCGCATTTGTAAAAATGAAGCAGGTAAATCCGGGTATGTTAATGTCTGATATTCAGCCACTGCTTATAAATGGAGAACGGGTGCTTAGTGCGTATAAAGCAATGAGGGATTATTGCGTATTCACAAACAAACGTGTGATCTCCGTGAATGTGCAAGGCGTGACAGGGAAGAAAAAAGATTTTACTTCACTTCCTTACTCAAAAGTCAGCGCTTACTCCGTTGAGACCGCCGGAACTCTTGATATGGATAGCGAACTGGAACTGTACTTCAGTGGAGTTGGAAAAGTGAAGTTTGAATTTACTGGGCAGAGCAATATCATTCAGATAGGACAGATGATCAGCGCATACATACTCAGATAATAAGAACCCCGCCCCGACATCCGATGTCGGGGCACCCAAACAGAATAATGTATTTACCCGGGCAGCCGGGGGACGTGCTCTCACCCGATTCCGAGTCCTTGCGGAAGGTGGTGATTATTATGAGTACATATGAGGAACTAAGCTTGATCGTGAGCACCGCCTTACTGATAGTAGCAATTCTGAATTTTACGCATAAGAAATAGCCGTCCTGCTCTCGTCAAAGTTTAGGAACGGCTATCTCTGATAGCTTAGTATTTACTTTCGCCGGGTCGGGTGACCTGCACTCACCTTCCGGCTGTCCTGTTAAGTACATTATAGCAAATGTACTTAAAAAGTCAACCGCCCCGGTGCGGCAACACCGGAGCGGCAATAGACCATAGCTCCGAAGATACTACAGTACGTTCCGAGAATATTGTATCATCTTCGGACAGCCGGCACAATCCAGAACATTCGTTCATTGTCAGGCTGTTATTTTTGTACTTATGTAACACATACAAATGAATAAGGAGATGATGACATGGCAAAAAGAATACGATGCGCCATCTATGATCGTGTGTCAACCGAGATCCAGGTCGAAAACGGCCTGTCCCTCGATACACAGAAAGAGCTGCTTACGGATTATGCCACGTCGCACGGTTATGAAATTGTTGATTATTATGCCGATGAGGGAATAACGGCCAGAAAGAAGCTGCAAAATCGAAAAGATTTCCAGCGGCTTCTGAATGATGTCCGGCAGGATAAGGTTGATCTGATTCTGGTTACCAAGCTGGATCGGTGGTTCCGGAATGTCCGGGATTATCATAACACCCAGGCTATCCTCGAAGAGCATCACTGCAACTGGAAGACGATCCTGGAGGACTACGATACTTCAACCGCAGACGGGCAGCTAAAGATCAATATCATGCTGGCTGTAGCACAGAATGAATCCGACCGGACAAGCGAAAGGATCAAGATTGTGTTTGAGCATAAACGGCGTCTTGGAGAACATGTCAACGGACGCCCGCCGTTCGGATATATGATCGTCAACAAGAAACTGCGAAAAGATCCCGACAAGCGCGCGATCGTTGAAGATTTTTTTAATCAGTACTTCGGAACCATGTCTAAGCGTAAGGCGATCGAGTATGTTCAAATTACTTATGGAGACCGCGCACCATCCCCTCAGGCGATGGACCGGTTTACCCGAAACGAGATCTACTGCGGCCGCCGGGGAACTGATCTGCACTACTGCGAACCATATATTTCGCCGGAACAGTTCCGGTTTATTCAGGAAACGTGTTCTTCCCGGACATATCACTCAACAAATGAGCGGTACATATTCGGGCAGCTCATGAAATGTCCGTATTGTGGGGCAACAATGACCGGATTTGTGAAAAAGCACAAATGCAGTGATGGCACAATCTCGCGATACAAGCGCTACCGCTGCAGCCGCAAATTTGACCGTCACGAAATCGGGATTTGTATCACTGAATCCGTTATTGAAGATTACATGATCAACCACGTGAACAGCGAACTTAGCAGAAAGATCTTCGAGATCAAAACCGG
This sequence comes from Candidatus Mediterraneibacter quadrami, assembly GCA_019120575.1. Taxonomy (GTDB): domain Bacteria; phylum Bacillota; class Clostridia; order Lachnospirales; family Lachnospiraceae; genus Mediterraneibacter; species Mediterraneibacter quadrami. The sequence continues at coordinate 21,716 of DWUU01000040.1, read as the reverse complement.
CATTCCGAAAATAATCAAAACGGATCAGGTGCCGCGTATTCGGGCAGAAATGGACCGCCTGAACAACATCTACATGAAGGGGCGCATGTCAGAAGCGGAATACGACAGGCAATATGAAGTATTAGAGAAAAACCTGAAGAAAGCAGAGCAGGAACGATCTGAATCTGAAGAGGATTACCTGCACATTGCGAAAACACTTTCCGGTAACTGGCTGGACATCTATCTGGCATTAGATCCGGAACACAAGAACGCCTTCTGGAAAAAGGTGATTAAAGAGATTGTACTGAGTAAAGAAACGCATAAAATCGACCATATTGAATTTTTGTCTTGTGGGTGTGGAAAATAAAGTCTATCGGTTGAATTCGAACCCGGCGCCACCACGCTGGAATCCGAGGGGAAAGGCTATGTCGTCGCTTCCCTTGGCGAGGACAGCGGCTATGTGCCATACACGGCGTTCAGCGCGAAGCAGAGTTATATAGAGGAGCACCCGGATGTCATCCAGGGCTTCACCAATGCCCTGCAGAAAGGCATGGATTATGTGCAGGCGCACACCCCGGATGAGATCGCGTCGGTGATCGAACCGCAGTTCACGGAAACGGATCTGGAGACGATCACGACCATCGTAACCCGCTACTACGATCAGGATACATGGAAGAGCAACCTGATCTTTGAGGAAAGCAGCTTTGACCTGCTCCAGGATATCCTTGAGAGCGCCGGCGAACTGCCGGAACGTGTGCCCTATGATGATCTGGTGACAACACAGTTTGCAGCGGTTGCCGCACAGTGATATAATGAGGCGGGGCAGTTGTGTCCTGCCTCTGTAAAGCAGAAGCTGTACAGACGCAGCGTCTCTGCGGAAAATCTCAGAAAGGAATTATTTCACATGATCGATAAAAGACTGGTCCCGTACGGGGGACTGAAGAAAGAGGCCTTCTCCGGCAGCCACCACGGCATGCGCTACCTGATGAACGGTGACGACGGGAAAAACAGCACAACTTTCACCGTCTGGATATACCCGGAGCCCTGGTGCTTTGAACAGACGCCGGATGAGGAAAAAGAAAGCGCCGTCTTCCCGCTTTCGGAGGAAGGGATGGATCAGGCGGTGGCCTGGCTGAACGAGCGCTATGAGGCGGAGAAAAAACGATGGAACCGCTCCCTGCAGGACATGATGCACACCCTCGTCCGGACAGGCAGATAAGTTTATTTTATTTTTAGAATCTTTAAAAATATTTCCATATATTGACACAATGAGGTCATATTTACCTGTTATCCTTAAACATGTAAAAAAAAGAAGCCAATGGCTGTGCTGACAGCTGTTCGCATGGCCATTGGTCTTCGCCCAGAAATTCACCCGACGAGGGTTTTATGATAGATCATTCCCGGACTTTTGTCCCGGGAATATTTTTTTGAGATCAATCCTGATCACATAGCAATACATCGCGATCAGGAGCAGTGCCGCGAGCACCCACGCAGCCGGGCTGGCGAGGCAAACGCCGAGGTAGCTCTTCTGCTGCGCCGCGATCACGGACATCACGCCTCTTCCGACCAGCTCGGCAACGCCGGCCATCATGGGAAGCAGGCCGTATCCGAGCCCCTGGATCCCGTTCCGGTAGATATTGACGATCGCCAGCGGGATGAACAGGCTTCCCACGCATTTCAGATAAAGATCCACGGAATCCATGATCAGTTCCACATCTTCCGACACAAAAAGATACGTCATATATTTCCCAACCGTCATCACCAGGGCCGCCGCCGCAAATGAATAGATGACGCCGATCCATGTGGTCGCCCGGAATCCCTGCCGGATGCGAGGTACATCCCCTGCGCCGATGTTCTGGGCGCTGTATGTGGCAAGCGTGGTCCCCAGCGCAACATAGGCCTGGGATACGACCTGTTCGATCTTGCCCGCCGCCGTATAGGCCGCAACCAGCGTGGATCCCAGTATATTGAGAGAAGACTGGACCATCATCGTGCCGATGGCTGTGATGGAATACTGCAGCGCCATGGGAATGCCGATCCGCATCTGTGTCTTTAACAGATACCCGGACGGCCGCCAGTCATCGCGGGACATCCGGAGCACGGGAACGCATTTCACAATGTAAATCAGGCACAGAAGTCCGGAAACGCCCTGTGAGACAACCGTTGCCACGGCTGCGCCCGCCGCGCCCATATGGAACACGATGATCAGCACCAGATCCAGCACGATATTGAGAAGCGCCGACAGGATCAGGAAGTAAAGCGGCACTTTGCTGTTGCCCAGCGCCCGCAGGACACTTGCCAGCAGGTTGTACAGCATCTGCGCCAGGATTCCGGCGCTCACGATCATGATATAGGCGTACGCATCCGCAAATATATCCGCCGGCGTATTCATGGCCATAAGCCATGGCTTCATCAGAATCATGAAGGCCGCCGTCAGGATCAGCCCGACGATCAGGGACAGGATGGACGCCCCGGCCACCGTCTGCCGCATGGCTTTCATGTCGCCGGCCCCGAATTTCTGCGCGGTCAGGACCGTAAATCCGGCCGTCATCCCGACCACGAACCCGTAGATCAGAAACATGATCGTACCGGTGCTCCCCACAGCGGCAAGGGCTTGTGTTCCCACGAATTTTCCGACGATCACGGCGTCCGCCATATTGTAAAACTGCTGAAATACATTGCCGATAAAGATCGGAAATGTAAAGCTGAGGATCATTTTCACCGGACTTCCCGATGTCATGTCATGCTGTACTGTCTTCATAAAAATTACCCCTTCTGTTACAAAATCCAAGACCGGATTATATAACAGAAAAGGGCCTTTGTAAATACGGTTTTTTCTTTTATTTCAGAAAGAGGATTTTGTCTTCATTAAACGCAAGGAAGGAGGGCATTCCTTTCTCCTCCAGAATGAGCTCCTGCTCCCGCTGGACGAACCAGCAGACGGTTGCGCCTGATCCTGTCTTTATGTAGTAGTTCTTCTCAAAAGGAAGCTCTGCGATGCTCTCCAGCGTAAAGGGTAGCATCCGGCCGTTCCCGTCCGCGTCCCACGCCGGGATAAAATCATGGGCCCGGTAGCCGATCCACTGCGCATATTCCGGGATCTCCCGGTCCGCCTCCAGGATCACGCCCCAGTCCGCCGCCTCGACGGTATGGGCGTCAATCCTGCGGATTCTGGAGAAGTTCTTGCATCCCGTGAGGCCCGCCGCATGCCGGCTTACCGGATCACGGAAAAGCGCCTTCGTCTCCCCGGCTGCCACAATGCTTCCCTGATCGATGACGAGCAGTTCTTCACTGAACCGGTACACTTCATCCCGGTTGTGGGATACAAGAATCACCGTTCCCGGATACCCCTCCAGCATCCCGGAAAGCTCCCGCTGGAGCTGGTCTTTCATATACATATCCAGCGCCGAGAAGGGTTCGTCCAGCAGGATCATGCCCGGTTCGCAGGCCATGATCCGCGCCAGCGCCGTCCGCTGCTGCTGCCCGCCCGAGAGCTGCCCCGGCAGACGCTTCTCCAGCCCCTCCAGGCGGAACTTCCGGATCATTTCCCGGACACGCGCTTCTTTTTCCCGCCTGCCGCCTTTCAGCCCGGCGGCAATATTTTTCTCCACCGTCATCGTTGGGAACAGAGCGTAATTCTGGAACAAGTACCCGACATTTCGCTCCTGCGGTTTCAGGCTGATCTTCCGGTCCCTGTCATAAAATGTCCTGCCGTCCGCCTCTATGATCCCCCTGTCGGGCTGTTCGATCCCGGCGATGCTCTTCAAGGTCATGCTCTTCCCGCTCCCGGAAGCCCCCAGGATGCCGATGCGCCGGGCGCTGCTTTTAAAACGGATGTCCAGCCGGAAATCCCCGAGCCGCTTCTGAATGTCCACATTTACCGCCACGGCCTACCACCTCCCGATATGTTTCATTTTCTTCCCGGAGATCAGATTCATCAGGAAAATGATCAGGAAGGCTATGATCATCACGATCCCCACCCAGATCCCGGCAGTCAGGTAATCCCCGTCCTGGATGACCATGGCGATCTTCTGGGAGATGGTGCCGGTTCGGCCCGGGATATTCCCCGCCAGCATGGACGTGGCCCCGTACTCGCCAAGCGCCCGGGCAAAGGTCAGAACCGTGCCGGACGCAATGCCCGGCCCGGCGGTCGGCATGATCACCGTCCAGAAGATCTTAAGGTCCGACATCCCAAGCGTCCGTCCTGCATAGACCAGGTTCATGTCGATCTGTTCCATGGCCGCCCTCGCATTCCGGTACATGAGCGGAAAAGCGATGACCGTGGCTGCGATCACGCAGCCCAGCCAGGTCTGCACCACTTTAAAGTCAAACTGTTCAAACAGGAATGACCCGAGCGGCCTTCTTCTGCTGAATAAAAGCAGCAGGAAGAAGCCCGCCGCTGTCGGCGGCAGGACCATCGGCAGCGTCAGGATGCCGTCAATGACCGCCTTCTTCCGCGGCGACGCTTTCACCGCCTTGCGCGCCGCAAATATCCCCAGAAAAAAGGAAATAACGGTTGCCGCTATCCCCGTTTTCAGCGAGATAAAAAGGGGGCTCCAGTCCAGTTCTTTCAGTATCTTAACGATCTCTTCCATAGTTCACCTATACGTCCGTATCAAAATAGTAAGACTCAAACACCGTTTTCGCCTCATCAGACAGGATGAATTCCAGAAAATCCTCCGCCGCAGCCGTCTGCGCTTCATCCGCCTCTTCATTGACCACCCGTGCCACCGGGTAGATCACGTCGCCGGTCAGGTCATAACTTACCGTCTGCAGGATATCCAGATCATCCTCATACCCGTATGTATCCGAATAATAAGTCGTTCCGACCTCACAGGATCCTTCCGCCACTGCTGTCAGCACCTTGCTTACATTATCCTGTTCACTGATCTCCACACCGCCAAGCGCTTCGGATACTTCCTCTGTAGTGATCCCGTCCGGCTCGGCGGTATCCGGCAGGATGCCCAGATTCATGAGCGCCTGCCTCGTATATTTTCCCACCGGCACACTGCCTCCGGCAAGGGCGATGCTCTCCGCCTTATCCAGATCCTCCAGGCCGGTCACCTTCGTCCCGCTGTCTTTCAATGTCACGACAACCACCTGATTGTTCACCACGTCTGCACGGGTGCCCTCCACCATCAGGCCGTCCGCCTCCAGATCGTCCATCTGCTTCTGTGCGGCAGAGAAAAAAATATCACATTCATAACCTTCTCGGATCTGGGTCAGAAGCGTACCGGAACTGTCCGCATTATAGATGATCTTCACCTCCGGATGGTCCTCATTGTACAGATCCGCCAGTTCCGTCATCACCGTATTCAGGCTGGCTGCAATGAACACCTGGATCTCCGTCTTTTCTGCCGCTGCGTCTTCATCCGATGCCTTTCCGCTTTCCGCGGTTCCGTCCGCGCCGCCTGAGCATCCTGCCATTGTAAGCATCATCAACCCTGCCAGCACTCCGGCCAGTATCCTTCTTCTCATGATCCGTCTCCTTTTTTAAGTCTGTTGTTTCATTCCGTCATCTGTATTTAAGTATATCCGATTATTTTTTAAAAAACAATCGCCTGCCGCAAAAAAGCGGGAATTTCTGATTCATTTCTGATCCGGAAATTCCCGCCCGACTTCAATGTGATAAGAATATTTTACAGTATTGCTCCTGTGCGTACTCCGCCACTTCACGCTCCAGCCGTTCATAACGCTCCATCAGGTCATAGCCGGCCGGACTGATCTGCGCCTGTCCCCCGCTCTTTCCGCCGGGCTGACGCACCACGATCACCTCGCCCAGTTCCTGTTCCGCCGTGCGGATCAGCGTCCATCCCTTGCTGTAGGACATGCCCGCTTTCTCACAGGCTTCACGCACATTTCCGAGCACATCAATCTGCTTTAAGAGCACCATCATCCCCGGACCGAAAAAAGGCGTGTTCCGCGTCAGCTGCACTTTCACTTTCGGGTAGATATCCGCCTGCTTCTCCGACTCCGCCAGTTCCTCAAAATGATCTTCCCGGCGCGCCCGGAGAAATATGCCTTCATCCTCGACCTCCGCGTAACCGGCCGCCGCTTTTGTTGCATCGAGGGCCCCTTTCAGCCCCCGGTCTCCCCGGTAGGCTTCGATCTGCCCCACAAGCGCTGCATCGATCAGGACCGGATGACCTTTCCGCCCGCCGCAGACCGGGATCACCACCGGAACATTCTGATCCTTTGCGCATCTGAGCATCGACTTGATCGAATCATCTGTAAATAGAGGCACGTCCGCCGGACAGAAAAAGATCCGGTCACAGTTCTTCAGGTAACGGAATCCGCGCACGGCAAAATCAAGCATCTGTGCCGTCTCATAATCCTCACACCGGAGAAACGCCGCGCCCATCTTTGCAAGCCCTTTCTCCGTCTCCTGCGCGCGGTATCCTGTCACAATTACGATATCCTCCACCCCTGCGCGCTGGAACGTCCGGATCATTCTGCGGAGCATGGCATTGCGGTCTGTATTTTTCAGTTTTTCGTAAGCCCGGAAACCGCCGGGTATTCCTGCGGCGGCGATCACAGCACCTGGTCGCATCCTGATGAGTTCCTTTCATTTTTATTTCATTATACATTCTCATCCGTATATTGCAAATAACCTATATCAGATGTATTGCAAATCCGGCAATCTCATCCCGGAGATACGCTGCGCTCAGCCCGCCTTTCTCATCATATTTAAAGTTTTCTTCTGCAAATTCTATCCCTGCCGCCTTCATATCCGCAACCGCAGCCTCCAGATCATGGACTTTAAATGCCAGATGCCCCTTTTCTCCGGGGCCCGGGGTTTTCATGATCTCAATGCATGAATCCATAAAAATCTGATTTTTGCGATTCCGCGTTTCCATCCCGAAAAGCAGATGAAACAGAGCCGCTATACTTTGTGCCTCCTCTTCGCTTCCGGCATTAATACCAACGTGTGAAAGACATACATCCATTTTCTTCACCCTGCCTTTTTAATATATATTCTGGTCTTTTCGATATCTTCTCCATACTTCCTCAAATGCACCGGAGCTCTCCGGAAGCGGATGAGGCTGCCGCCATGCAGATACCACCTGGCCGGATCCATCCATCCGGACTTCCTGAATTCGTTCCTTCATCTCCGGATTTGCTTCCTGCTCCGGAAGATATATTGCAGAGCCACGGTTTCCGGCACCCTTTTCTATGTAGTCCGCCATAGCACTTAAATACATTTTCTGCGACAGCAGCACTTCTTCCAGAAGAAACACGCCTTTTATACCGGTGGTCCCGACTCTCACTTTCGTTTTAAAGTCACAGAGAAAAGCTTCTGTTTCATCTCTGAGGCTGAAAATCTCGTCACAGAACCTGAAAGGTCCTGCCGACGCACTCATCTTCTTCTGAAAAAACGCAATCCAGTATTCGGCTGTATTCTCACCGGATGAATTCCGGATCTCTGCAGTCATTTTCACAACTTCTTCGGCCTGTTGTGTACATTGTTCCGCAAGGGGCATCCTTGTATATTCATTTTGATGTGCGGCAATATATGCCGCCGCCCGTCTGGCTCCAACCTGTCCGGAATTAAGCGCCGCTCCGCCCGGTCGGTAAATTCCGTGAGTTCCCGCCGCTTCTCCGACTGCAAACAGGCCTTCCACACTTGTACGCCACCAGAGATCCACGGCGATCCCCCCGTTATTGTGCTGTGCACACAAAGCAATCTCGAGCGGTTCCTTTTCCAGATCAATTCCCCTGCTGCGGTAGAAATCCACCGCCGGTTCATTCATATGCTTCAGCCGCTCAACCGGTGTTCCGAACCATGCGTCCGCAGCTTTTAAATACCTTTCCGCCTCCTGTGACAGATGCCATGATTCGCAGGTTCTGTTCCACGGGTTGGACCGGAAATCAAGAAAAACACGTCGCTTTTTCCGGACTGTCTCCTGATATACAGCCAGGTCTATGTCTGATGATCCTCCGTTGCATTTCCGGACATCAAAAGGCCACTGATACCCTTTCAGGAAAAGACGGTTAAGCGCCTCTTCTTCCGACGAAAAATACGATAAAAGGAACTCCCGTTCATCACTGCCGTCTTCTTCTGTCGATATCATTCTCGGCAGAACCTGCATATATGTTCCCGATACATTCCAGCGCGGTCTGACTGACGCAAGCCCGTACTGCCATTCGGTAAGACTGCGTCCTTTTGCGCCTGCCAGAAAAGCAATTCCGGACGCGCCGTGATGGCCATGAGGGTAAACACTGTCATAATAAATTCCTGCAGGGCCTCCTGTAGCCCAGATGATAGCCGGCGCCCGGAAGATCCGGAATACCGGATCTTTTTCCGGGCCTTCTTCTGTTCCCAGGCACAGGATTCCCTGTACTCTGTTGTTACACTGGAGAATACGGACAACCAGCCAGCCGGAATAAACCGGAATGTTTTTCTGTTCCGTCTCTCTCTGCAGGGCTTCGGTCATCATTTTTGATGTCAGCGGCCCTGCAGACGAGGCTCGCTGTGCCGGATCATGATCGGTCTTATATCCTGCATATTCTCCATATCTGTTCCGCGGAAACGGCACGCCCAGTCTGACGAGATCAAAAAAGCATTCTGCCGATCCCGCTGCTTCTGCGAGTGCAAGATCTCCGTCCATGCATCCTCCGTCATATAAGGTCTCTGCCATCTTACGGACACTGTCGGCATCATCTCCGCACAGACTCAATTTATAATACGTCTGCTTATCTGATCCTGTATTTCTGGAAGTCCCGCAATTGATATGTTCTGTTACAATAACCACATCCCGGACTCCGCGGTCATAAAGCGCATTTGCCGCTGCAAAGCCGGCCGCTCCGCTTCCCACAACGATTACCCGGGCGTGTATTGTTTCTATTGTAAATTCATTCATGCCTGCACTTCTCATAACTAAAGCCGCTGAATCTGAAAACCGCCATCCACATTCAGGATCTGTCCGGTTGTATATTTCAGCCTGCCGGAACATAAAATTTCCGCAGCATCTGCCACATCTTCCGGTTTTCCCCAGCGGGCAATAGGGCAGCCGCCTTCCCGGAATAACTTTGAATATTTTTCATGGACTGTTTCCGTCATATCTGTCTCTATAATGCCCGGACGGATCTCATATACATAAATCTGATCTCCTGCAAGCCGGTCGGCATATAATTTTGTCAGCATGGACACGCCCGCTTTTGACACGCAGTATTCCCCCCTGTTTACGGATGTAACATTTGCCGACATAGAAGATATATTTACGATAATTCCTCTTACGCCATCCCTCTTATCCTGCATCAGCATCTGCTTTGCCGCCAGCTGTGACAAAAACATGACGCTTTTTGTATTGACAGCTATAAGGCGGTCAAAACTTTCTTCCGTCATATCCAGCAGATCTCTCCGCTCTTTCGGTGCAACTCCGGCGTTGTTTACAAGAACATCCATGCGCCCGTATTTTCCGATCACAGTCTCCACACAGCGGATCCTGTCCTCATTTTTGGACAGATCTGCCTGAATATAACAGAAATCCGCCTGAGCCGCTTTTAAAATCTCCAGATTATCCTTATATTTTTCTTCCGGACTGGACGCGACCAGAGCCAGCTGAAATCCCGCCTCTGCCAGTCGTTTTGCTATAGCAAATCCTATGCCTCTTCCGGCGCCGGTTACAATTGCTGTCTTCTTCATATTAATTGCTCCCCTGCTGTGCCTGTGCGCGCGCCTCTTTATAAAGCGGCAGATAAACTTCGCTGTCTCTTACCACGCATCCGGTCTTTCCGTGATCGCGCATGATCTGCGTGCATTTACTGCACGCGATGCAGCATTTCTCCGCTTTCATTTTCCCGTCCGAAAGAATATCCGCAGGCGCATCCGGATAGGCAAAGGCCTCACGCCCGATCCCCACAAACGTACAGCCCCCTGCAGATTTATTTGCCGCTCCGACATATGGAAGATACTGCCTCAGCCAGCTGTATCCATTGCCGACTACCGGGATATCTCCGGCCGTCTCCTGGATCTTTCTTGTGAATTCCAGAAGCCGCGCCACACTCTCCAGTGGATGTTCTGCCGGAATCTCTCCGCTTAACGTCGGCTGATCAAACGGCCTTGTCACCTGCGGGAAGCGGTAATATGGATTACCGGCCGAATTGCTGAGCAGATCGACCTTTTCCTTCACCAGCGCTTTCACCAGTTCAAGCGGCTCCGTAAGATCCGGAATCCACTCTTTTTCCCTCGATACTCCAAATCCGTAAGGGTATGGATGAGCATCAAAAACATTGAATCTGCAGGCAACGATAAAATCATTCCCTGCTGCCTCTCTGACTTTTCTGATCACTTCGAGAAGAAACCGGCTCCTGTTCTCAAAAGAACCGCCATATTTTCCCCTGCGCGTATGTGACGCCAGCAATTCCGATACGAGATATCTGTGACATGCCTTAATATCCACGCCGTCAAATCCCGCTTCCTTTGCAAGAAGCGCAGACCGGACATATTTTTCCTGAAGTTCGTCCAGATATTCATCAGTAACAACCGGATAATGATCGGTAATCCCTACTTTCGGATCCAACAGCGGATCATGCTGCGCGATTACCGGCGCCGCATTATCAAACGGTCTGGAATATCTGCCCGAATGGGTCAGCTGAAGGATCATCAGCGGACGGATCCCCCGTTTTTCCTCTGCCTCGCGGACGCACATTGCGGTTAATTCCCTGAATTTCTCCACATTATCTTTGTGAAGAAACAGTTGTCTTGGATTTGCCCTTCCTTCTACTGTCACAGCGCATGCTTCACACCAGATCAGGCCGGCCCCGCCGCCTGAAAATCTTCTGTATCTGCGCATGGTAAGTTCCGACGGGCTGCCGTCTTTTTCTCCGTCGCATCCCTCCATCGGAAGTATTGCGATTGAATTCGCAGCATTTCCGGCACCGACCTGCACAGGCTCCGCCAGCACGGAAACATCTTCTGATACGGGAATATTCACATTCAGTTCCTGAACCCTGTTTTTAAACTCCTCTAACGAATTAAAACGAAATTTCTCGAATTCCGACATTGTCACACCTCCTGCTACTTTTTCAATCGTCTTCCGGTCCGTCTTTTCCGGTAAGAATACATACCTTTACAGCGCCGCTTGCCGGATTCCCGGCCGCTTCAAACGCTGCCTGAACATCTTCGGGTGAAAAATGATGTGTAATCAGTTTTTCAAGTGGCAGTTCTTCCAGGATCTGGAGTGCGTCATCAAAGTCCCGGCAATATCCCTGAGAGCCCTGCAGTCTGAGTTCACGCTTTACAAGAAGCGAAACATCCATCTGGATCTGCGGGTGTTCAAAAATACCGACGTCTGTAATCAACCCGTTCATTTTTACACATTCCAGCAGCTGACAGAATGTACTTTCTTTTCCGACACACTCAAATGCTTTATCAAATCCCCGTCCGTCAGACAGTTTTTTTACAGTTTTTACAAGATCTTCCTTCGCTGCATTTACTGTAATATCTGCGCCCAGTTCCTCTGCCATGGAAAGTCTTTCAGCGGAGTAATCCGAGATCACCACCGTTTTCGCTCCGAGCCGTTTGCATACCGCTGCAATCATAATACCTACCGCACCGGCCCCGGCTATAACAATCCGGTCCCCAAGCGATACGCCGGCACGTTTTACTGCATGTACTGCAACAGCAAGAGGTTCTGCCAGCGCTCCCTTTTCATAACTGACCGAATCGGGAAGGCGGTATACTTTATCTTCTTTTGCCATAAAATAGTACGCCAGCGCCCCGTGTCCTTCCCTGTAATTGAATGAAATATGTTCACAATATCCGTATTCACCGCGCCTGCACGCATCGCATATCCCGCATGTCACTGCGGGTTCCACCGTCACCCTGTCTCCTTCTTTATATTTTGTCACATCAGGTCCGGTTTTGATAACCACACCGGTAAATTCATGTCCGACCGTAACCGGAAGCTGAACCGCAGGATGCAGATCTCTGAATATATGAAGATCGCTTCCGCAGATCAGACTGGCTCTGATCCCGATCAGAACTTCATCCTTTTCCGGCATGCACAGTTCTTCCTGTATGTAATCAATTTTCCCTTTCTCATATACGCGCGCTATTTTATTGTGAAATACCCGTTGTTTTTCCATAGATCGTCGCCCCCTCATGAGATGTATTTACATTCTTTCTGAACAGATCCAGATATCCTGAAGCAGGTTTTTCAACCGCCCGGAACTTTTGTCTCCGCTTTTCCAGTTCATCCTCCGAAACATCCAGAATCAGACTCCGTTTTTCAATATCAATGCGTATTCTGTCGCCGTCCTCGATCAGCGCAATATTCCCGCCGTCATACGCTTCCGGCGACACATGCCCTATCGCAATTCCGCCGGTAGCCCCTGAGAATCTGCCGTCTGTCACAAGCGCAATTTTTGTTCCCATTCCTTTTCCCAGCACGGCCGCCATAAATGTTTCCAGGTGAGGCATTCCCGGCGCGCCTTTCGGTCCTTCATAGCGGATGACAACCACATCCCCCTCATGAATCTTATCCTGCAGCATCGCCTCCCAGCCTTCATCCTGCGAATTAAAGACTCTCGCATTTCCTTCGAAACAGTGTACACTGGAATCCACCGCTGAAAATTTCAGAATCGCGCTTTGCGTCCCGATATTCCCGTGCAGTACCGCAAGGCCGCCCTGTTGCATGATCGGATCGTCTGCCGGATGGATCTGACCGGGATCCCGGTTTTCGGCTTTTTCCAGTTTTTCTGACATCGTATCAAACATTCCCCGGGTATCTCTGTCAATTTTCCCCGCCGCATCGAGTTCTTTCAATACCGCGGATACCCCGCCCGCCCGGGAAAAATCTTCCATTGTATATGTCGGATGATTCGGGTAGATTGTGCTGATAAGCGGGACTTCCCGTGAAATCTCATCAAACAGATCCGGCGTTATCGTATATCCCATCTGCGCCGCAGAAGCCGGAATATGCAGCAGTGAATTTGTAGAGCCGCCGGTTGCCATAACATAACGGATCACGTTTTTAAAACTCTCCAGCGTAACGACATCCCGCGGACGCACTTCATCTTTCACAAGCGTTACGATTCTCCGGCCAGCCTCTTCGGCCATCTTTCGCCATTCATCGCTCTGCGCCCTTACCGTGGCATTTCCGTCCGGAGTAAATCCGAGGATTTCCGCCATCGCACACATCGTATTTGCAGTTCCCATAAACGGGCAGACGCCCGGAGCCGGACAGGCATTTCTTACAATTCTTTTATAAGTATCTCTGTCGATCTGTCCGGATATCCATGCCGCATATGCCTGTTTTGTATGGGTCAGCGTCAGCATTTTATCCTCCAGGCATCCGGGAGGCATATAGCCTCCCGTCAGCATAACCGAAGGGATATTTACCCGCAGGATCCCCATGATCATTCCCGGCACAACTTTATCGCAGCTTGCCAGCAGCACCATCCCGTCCAGCCGGTTCAGCTCCGCAACGGTCTCCACCTCTGAAGACACAAGATCCCTTGACGGAAGCGTGTAGCGGTCACCGGAAGTATTGGAACAGATTCCGTCACACACACCGCTGATCGGAAGTTCCCTGGGGAGTCCTCCGCTTTCGCTGATCTGACGCTTTATGATTTCTGCCGCTTCCTTCAGATCATAATGTCCCGGATTCATTTCGTTCCATGCATTTATGATGCCAATAACCGGCCGTGACGCTTCTTCCTCTGTAACACCCATCGCATATAAAAGCGCATTTCTGTGATCCAAAGCCTCTTCCGTCCATTCACGAATCATATTTCTGCACCACCTTCCTCATATTTCCGCAGATCAGTCATAGAAATGATTATCCTCATAGACCTGTGTCACAAAACGCAGCGCATGATAAACGTCCTCAAGCGTTGCAGCCGGTTCACCTCTTCCCTCCAGCGTTTCGATCATGCTGTTAAGACATTTGTCAAACCACTGAATGTCCGGGAAATCATGTTTTTCCAGCAATTCACCCTTTTTGTCCCCGCCTTCTTTCAGGCCGTACAGCCGAATATCTTCCGCAGCTGTCGCCGTAAGATAGAAATTCTTTCCGGAAATGATAAAGTCTTCCTGCGGATATCCGGATTTTGTATATCCGACTTCAACGGTTGCTGTATGCCCGGATTTTGTCCTGAGAATAATATTTGCGTAATCATCAAGCCCCAGCTTCCACACATTCTCATTAATAAACCCTTTTGCTTCCACCACTTCGTCTCCGGTAAGATAACTTACAAGGTCGATATAGTGTACACCCAGATTCAGCAGCGCGCCGCCGCCCGCGATCTCTTTTTTGTTTGCCCACGGGAAGCCCATGTCTTCATATCTCTGCGGCGTGCCCGTAATATACCGCAGCACAATGTGTACGCCACCTTCCGATGCTTTCTCCCGGATATAATCTTTGTACATTTCAACCGGAAGGGCATAACGTCTCTGAAGCGCGATACAGTGCTTAACCCCTGACTCCTTTAACGCCCCGATCACCGGCGGAAGCTGCTCTGCGCGCTCGCAGCACGGTTTGTCCGCCATGAAGGGAATCCCCCTCTTAATACATTCCATCATAATTGAAGGCGCCTCTTTATAAATGCCGAAGATATAGACAAAATCCAGATCCTTTTCATTGTCCAGAAGTTCCATATAATTCCCATACAGCGGGATTCCCATCTCACTGCTCAGATTCTTTGTAAACTGTCCGTTTCCCGACATTGCAACCACTTCCACATTGTCAAATGTCTTTATTGCCGCCATATGTCCTAATACATGCCAGTGTTCTGCCTCCAGAAATGCCACTCTGTACATCTTTCTTTCCTCCTTATAAATAAATTACTTTTCCTGTATCCATGGATTCTATGATTGCATTCATGAATTCCATTGATTTTTTTCCTTCTTCCGCTGTTGTCACAGGTTCTGCACCATCCAGAATCACATCACAGAAATGCTCCACTTCTTTTCCATGATTGTCCTGAAGCTGGATTTTTTCGGTCTTTATTATGTGTTCCCTCTGCCAGTAATCAAACCCTTCTCCAAGACTGCCTTCCTGATATGTATGGAAGCTCTTCTGTGCATAGAATGATGACGAACATAACCGGATGCTGCCTTTCTCCGCAAAATAGCAGTCGGAATATTCAGAAAGCGGATGACTGCAGTCGGAAATATAATACGTCCCTACAACACCGTTTTTACAACGTATTGCCACCGCCGCTGTATCCTCCACCTCGAATCCTCTGCACCGGTTTCCTTTCATCGCATATACAGACTCTACATCCCCGAAGATATACCGGATCCTGTCCGCATCATGAATTCCGTTGTTTGCCACAGTTCCGCCGCCGGCTGAGCGGAGTTTTTTATAATCCTGTGCAAAATACCATTCCGGTTTCGGAAGAGTTCCGTACACATGAAAGCCGATTACCTTTCCCAGTTCTCCCGATTCCAGTCTCTCTTTTGCTTTCCGGACCGACGGATCAAATCTGTGATGCTGTCCCACCAGGATCTGCTTTCCATACTGAGCTGACGCCCGGATCATCTGATCTGCCTCTTCCGATGTAAGGGCGATCGGTTTTTCTACCATAACATCTGCGCCATTCTTCATACATTCAATCGCAAATGGTGTATGAAGCTTTGGCGGAACGGCAATGATAACACCGTCCGGGCGGATTTCCTCAAGCATTTTTTTATAATCCGTATAAAATACCGTCCCCAGTTTCTGCGCCAGTTCCTCATACTTCGGATCAAGATCCGCCACAGCGGCCAGAGTTCCTCTTACATTGCCTTCTGCAATATAAGCTGCATGCTTTTTCCCAAAATTCAGGCCTATAACTGCCAGTTTCGCTGTACTCATCTGTATTCATCCTCTTTCTTTTTTATATTTTCCCTTGCATATTCTATTTCCTGTCTCACGGATTCCCGCTCTTCTGTCTCATACGCTGCACCAAGAAGCATTCCGGCCTGCCTTCCCCCGATTTCTCCAAGAGCCCAGGCACACAATCCTCTGCAGGTTTCATCCAGATCTCTCAGTCCTTTGCCCAGCGTCTCTGCCAGTGCTTCGTCTTTACTGTTTCCGGATGCAATGATCACATCTCTTCTTATCGCGTCTATGCCATATTTATACACATGATATGGGAGAATTTTTCTGTACTCTTCATCCGATGCCAATATCAGCGGTTCCAGAAGAGGTGAATCCGCTTTGTCTTCACTCGAAAACGGAAAGTACTCTCTTGGCTTCAGTTTTGCATTTTTCGGACACACTTCCATGCATCTGCCGGTCCGCATCAGATAATTCAGACATTTATGTCTTTCTTCCCGCGGAATATGACCGCCGTACATTCCCTGACCCTGCTGCCACAGATGAAGACACCTTTCCGCATGATAGCTGCCGTCTCCGGCCAGCGCCCCCGTCGGGCACATTGCGCTGCACTTTCTGCACTTCCCGCAGTCATTTTCTTCCGAAACCGTACCATAATCCACACATTTTAAAGGTGCATCCGTAAGAATACAGCACAGGTTGAGATACGATCCCATCCCCTCATGATACAGGAATCCGTTTTTCCCGATTTTACCCAGTCCTGCTTTTACCGCAAGCGTCCGGTATGGGATCTCATTCGATGCTTCAGCCGCCCATCCCTCCTTTTCTAAATAATCTGTTACCCAGTCCGCCGCATAATCTCTCGCCTCAACGTAACCGCGTGTCCAGGGGCCTATATCTGCTCTCGGGAATCCTTTCGTGCTCTTCTCCAGTCTGTCAAACCCGTACATATACATTGCGGTAACGATAACCGATCTGGCATCCGCCATGATTTTTCGCGGACTGTATGTATGAATCCCGGTCTGCGAACGGCGGCACGGGAAATAATGATCCGGCTTCTCCGGATAGGTCCACGGCTCACATTCAATATCATCTGCATTCGTGATTCCGATCAGGTCAATCCCGGCTTTATGCCCTTCCCTGATAATCCTTTCTGATAAGTCAGATTCCATTCCTCACCACTCATCCTTTCAGTCCCGTTGTACTGATGCCCTCCACGATATACTTCTGAAGGAATAAAAAGATTAAAATAACCGGTATCAGCGACAGCAGCGACATCGCAAACATTGCGCCCCAGTCGGTAACCGAATTCGGGTCTGCAAAAAGCTTCAGCGCGACGGAAACGGTATATAGTTTCGGTTTTTTCAGATAAAGCATCGGCCCGATAAAATCCGCCCATCTCCAGTAGAATGAGAATATCGCAGAAGTCACCATTGCGGATTTTGACAGCGGCAGGATCAGGTTGAAAAATATACCGATGCGTCCGCACCCGTCGATCCTCGCCGCTTCATCCAGCTCAGTCGGTATTCCCTTGATAAACTGCACGCACAGAAAAATGAAAAACGCATATCCGCCGAAATACGGCACAATCAGAGGAAGAAATGTATTGATCCACCCGAATTTGCTGAAGAGCATATACTGCGGCACCATCAGCACCTGAACCGGCAGCATCAGCGTCATCATCATGCAGGCGAAGAGAAATCCCCGTCCTTTAAACCGGATCCTTGCGAATCCGTATGCTACAAATATCGAAAAGAATACTGAGAGCGCTGTGGCCCCTATCGTCACGATAAATGAGTTAATAAAAAAGGTATCGAATCCTACCCCGGCAAAACCTTTCCAGCCGTTTGCGAAATTTTCAAAAAACCACTGCGACGGCCATAGTTTCCCTGCATCTTCAAAAATATCGGATTTTTCTTTAAATGCAGAAAAGGCAAGCCACAGAATCGGGTAAATCATAACGAGGGCCAGCGCCGCGCAGCAGATATGATAAATACAGGAATGCAGCCTCTTATGTCTTCTCCGCATGCCTATCCCTCCTTCCCGTTTTCTTCAAACACCCAGTATTTGGATGTTGAAAACAGAATTGCGGTCAGTATTCCGATAAACAGCAGAAGCATCCATGCCATAGCGGATCCCCGTCCGGCTTCAAAGTTTTCAAATGTTGTCTGGTACAGATAAACTACATAGAAGAGTGTGCTGTTCAGCGGACCGCCTTCTGTAATAATGTATCCCTGCGTAAACACCATGAATCCCGTGATCATCTGCATAACCAGATTAAACAGGAAGATCGGCGTGATCAGCGGCACCGTAATTTTCCAGAATCTCTGGAAAGAGCTTGCTCCGTCTATGCTTGCAGCCTCATAATATGTATCCGGTATATCTTTCAGTCCTGCCAGGAAAATCAGCATGGGCGAACCGAACTGCCATATGGACATAAGAATCAGCGACCAGATCGCTGTATTCGGATCGCCAAGCACCGAATATTCCGTCGTGATCCCGAACAATCCGAGAAGCGCTTCAAATGCTCCGTTTTTCCCGAATATTGTTCTCCAGACAATAGCAACCGCAACGCTTTCTCCCACGATGGACGGCAGATAAAACAACGTCCGGTATATTCCCTGTCCTTTATGCTTTTTTGCCAGCAGATTTGCCACGAAGAAGGCAAATATAAGCCGGAGCGGAATGGAAACAAAAGCATAGAGTAAGGTCACCTTTACTGACTGCCAGAATTTCCGGTCTTCAAATAACAGATATCTGTAATTTTCGAGTCCGACAAAATTCGGTGCAGACAGAATGTCAAAATCTGTAAACGAATAGTAAAGAGACATTCCGACAGGAAACAACGTAAAGACTAAGAAACAGATCAGCCACGGACCGATAAAAAAGTAGCCCGTCAGATTATTTTTGAGTTTTACATGCATCCTTATCCTCCTTCTGAGTATAAAAAAACAGGACCGCTGCTTCTGTTGTCACTCGTATGTCTGTATGCGCAGCAGTCCCGCATTTATCACTCTTTATTTTCCTTCAAGTATTGCCGTTGCTTCTGTGCGGAACTGCGCAGCAGCCTCTGCCGGAGTAATCTCCTCATACAATACTTTTTCCTCCAGTTCCTGAAGTAATGTCACAACTTCGCCTGCGCCTTCCGGATCAGGATTATCGATCGGACTGGAATGCTCCTTTGAATAATCAAGCAGGTCGAAAATCGCCTGGCTCGTTGTATCCAGATCAGGCTTAAGCGCCTCCCTGATCGCTGAAGAAATCGGAACGCCGCGTTCGCCCATCATAACCTGATTTGCCTCTACATTATTTGTAAAGAAATCAATAAGCAGTGCGCATTCTTCCGGATGCTCTGTCTGAGCTGAAATTGAAAGGAACATGGAAGGTTTGATGTAACTTCCTTTATCTGCATCCGGCCCGAACATCGGCAGCACCTTGATCGTGTCGTCTGTCGCATTGGCTACGGCCGCTGTTGCGTTGCTCCAGTAAGTAACCATTGCCGCATCCCCGCGTACAATCAGACTGTCCTCTGTGCCGGACGCCTGATTTGCCACATCCGGAGTCGGAAGGAGCCCTTCCTTAACAAGGTCCAGTCTCATCTGGAACAGTTCTTCCATGATAGAATCATCCTCATATCCAAGGCCTTTGCCCTCCTGAGAATAGAGTGTAGCGCCCTTCGTTCTGATCCAGTATAAAGCCCAGTCCTCAAAGTTTGTCAGATCACATCCGTAAATTCCGTTCTCCTTAAACTGACGGCATACATCTACAAAATCATCATATGTCCAGTCCCGGTCCGGAACTTCTATTCCGTATTTTTCAAATGTTGTCTCGTCATATTCTACTGCAAATGTATTCATTCCAAGAGAGATGCCATACATTTCATCATTTACGATACCGCCGCTCAGATAACTGTCATCCACATCTGACAGATCTATTTCATCCCCGACGAACTGATCCAGCGGCATCAGCAGGTCATTGTTTACATATGTTTCAAGATAACGGTAATCATGCTGAAGAATATCAGGCATATCCCCGGCCGCTATCTGCGTTGACAGATTATTAAAATACTGATCCCAGTCAACGAACTCGCATTCTACGGTAATCCATGGATACTCCTCCTCGAAAAGATCTACCACTTCCTGGGTCTGATCATTTCGGGCCTGGGAGCCCCACCATGAAAAGCGGATTGTTACAGGTTCATTTTCTCCGCCGCTCTGATCCGTCTGTTCCGTGTTCTCCGGCTCTGTTTCTCCCGATCCCGAACATCCTGTCATGCATACGCCGGTAAGCAAAATTCCCGTTAATAAAATTGCCACTGCTTTTTTCATATTTTTCCCTTCCTTTCTGATCTGAATCTTAATTGAAATTTACGTGCAACAAACAGTCATTTCCCGATTATGGCGCCATGTCCAGGAACTTGCTTATGTTTGATTTCAGTATAACAGTCCCGGAAAACCGTTAAAATGTTAAAACCAGATATACTTGTGCAAAAAACGGAGGTCTAATCAAACAGCTGCTTTGCATTTTCCATTCTGACAATCCGGTTTTCATCTGCCGAACGCTGCGCGCAGACCGCAGCATACGCATTCCGGAACGATTCTTTTACATCCAGTAATTCTTCCCCATTCCCCCGGATTGTATTAACAAAATCCTCAAAAATAAACGGCGGATTTTTCTGTTCAACGGGTATCGTTCCATTATGATCTTTATTGATCAGACGAACTTCATGGTCTCCGTCCCGGCGCATGACTTCTACAATTCCTTCTGTTCCGACAACCCGCATTCTGTCGTCATCATGTGAATGGGTATTTTCCGGACGGTAGTAATCTGTTGTAATCGTAGCCAGAATATCGTCTTCCATGCGGAAACAGGAAGTTGTTATAATTTCCATCTCTCCGTACCCTTTATTTTCCGCCGTTGACTGCTGTGAATATACCGACAGGAATTCTTTTCCGGTAACCATGCGCACCATATCGATGCCATGTATTGTCACCCACGGTATGGTTCCGCCGTAATATTTTCTTTCCCGGTAAAAATCAAGCCTTTTTCCGAGCCGGTATGATTTCTGACAGTTGACCATTCTGACTTTTCCGATCTTCCCTTCACGGATCAGCTGCCACGCCGTATAATACCAGGGGTCATATCTTACCGTATCCATCGCCCACAACGTAACATTATTTTCTTTGACGCACCGGTACAGTGATTTCAGTTCTTCCTCATTTACCGCGATCGGTTTATCGGCATATACGTGGATTCCTCTCCCGGCAGCCATATACTCCGCACTGTATCGTTCTGCGAAACGATTATCTACCACAAGTATATCCGGTTTCTCCTGATCCAGCATGTCTCCCAGATCCTCATAGCGTTTCATCGGAAGGCTTTTTTTCTCTCCCTGGCTGCGCGCATGATCTTCCCAGCCGTCCGGATATTCCCCCTCTGACTGTCCGGCAAAAAGAAGGACCTGCCCCATATCTTCACCGGAATAACTTGGACAATATGCTGTAAAATCTATATCTTCTACTTTGTCCTTCGCTAAAAAAGCCGTACAAAAATGTCCTGTGTTTCCGTAAAAGCATACTTTCATGTTTTGTCTCCTCCTTTTACTGAGATTGTTTTGAAACATTATATCTTTCTCCGGTAACAGATTGAAGTTCCCGGCCAAATCGCCTCTGATTTTTCTCCCGGAAACTCTGAATTTTACACAAATTCCTCTTTTCTTTTCCTTTTCAGATTTCCTGTATATGCCTATAATACTTTAATAAGAAGACGTGATTATCTCCGGGAGGAACAGAATTGAATCATTTACGAATACTTATACGAAAAATAATCCGGTATGCCCGTTTTGCCGCTGCTGCCGTGCGGGACTGGTTTTTGAATCTGAAATTTCACTGGAAACTTCAGATTTTAATCCTTTTCCCTATTTTGATAAGCTATTTTACTGCTCTGACGCTGTATGACTATTCCATGAAA
>DWUU01000039.1 GCA_019120575.1 Candidatus Mediterraneibacter quadrami | reverse complement strand
ATCAAATTCCACCAGCAGGTCGCCGGCTTTAACCTGTGCTCCGTTTTCTGTGTGAGCCGTGAAGTATTTCCCTTTCAGGTTTACAGTCTCCAGGCCGATGTGGATCAGAAGCTCCACGCCCTGTGCGGTCTGGAACATGATCCCGTGTCTGGTATCCATGATATTTACAACGGTGCCGTCCGCCGGTGCGTAGATCTTCCCGTCAGCGGGGATCACGGCTGCGCCATCTCCAAGGACTTTGTCGGCAAAGGTCGGATCCGGAACTTCAGTGATGTCTTTTACGGTGCCGTCCGCCGGGGAAAGGATCTGGATCTTTTCAACCAGCGGTTTTGCTTCGGATGCCTCCGCTGCAGCCGGAGCTTCGGATGACGTGCTCTCTTCTCCGATCTCATCTTTGAACCCGAAGATCAGGGTCAGCACAAACGCGCCCACAAAGGATACAAGGATCATGATGACGCCATAGAGGAAGTTGGAAATTCCTTTTTCGCCGATGAACGCCGGAAGTGCCAGGATGCAGTTCTGTGCGATATAGAGTGTTACCTGGAGCAGTCCGCCTACGATGCCGCCGATGCCGGCTGCAATGGCCGCCGCAACAACCGGACGCTTCAGCTTCAGGGTTACACCGTAGAGCGCCGGCTCTGTGATGCCCATGATGGCGGATACGCCGGAAGCGCTGGCCAGCTGTTTCATGTTCGGGTCTTTAGAGCGCACGGCTACCGCGAAGGAGGCGCCGCTCTGTGCCACGTTGGAGCATACCTGGGATACGAAGATCAGCGTATCTCCGCCTGTAGCTACGGCGTTCAGGCCGATCGGCGTAAGGGCATGGTGCATACCGGTCATAACGATGAACGGGAAAGCTGCGCCCAGGATGCCGACGATGATGAAGCCGAGTTTCGCGGACAGGAAGTCGATGGCTACCGCAAGTCCGTCACCGATGATGCCGCCAAGCGGTCCCACAACGATGATGGCGATCGGCGCACTGATCAGGATGACCAGGGTCGGGTGAAGGATCAGCTTCACGATGCGCGGAGTGATCCTGTCTACAAGTTTTACAATGTAGGACATGATCCATACCATCAGGATGACCGGGATTACGGAATAGCTGTAAGTCGTCGGCGTAACCGGGATGGAGAAAAATGTGATCGGGTCGCCGGAAGCGATCATTGCCGTAAAGTTCGGATGCAGGAACACGCCGGCGATGATCAGCGCAAGGGACTGATTCACATTAAATACTTTCGCAGCGTTTGCAGCGATCAGAAACGGCATAAAATAGAATGCCGCGTCGCCGATGAAGTTAATCACCTGGTAGGTGCTGGATGTATCGGTTACAAGGTTGAAGGTGGTGAGAAGGGTCATGACCACCTTGATCATACCGGCTGCAGTAAGCGCCGGGATCATCGGCGTCATACATCCGGTGATGGAGTCGACGATCGCGGAGGCAACGCTCTTCTTTTCTGCGGAAGCCTGTACGGATGAATCGGTATCGTCGTTCGGGATGCCCATTTTAACGAGCTCCGCATACATTTCGTTTACTTCGTTTCCGGCGATTACCTGGAACTGATCCTGATGCCAGTTTACGCCGGAGATCTCAGACAGCTTTTTGATTGCTGCCTCATCGATTTTACTCCGGTCCTTCACATAGAAGCGGAGCCTTGTCATGCAGTGGAAGACGCGGGTGATATTATCTTTTCCGCCCATCGCCTGCACCAGCTGCTTTGCTGAACTGCCATAGTCTTTTTTCATGGTTCTGGTTCTCCTTTATATAAATGTAATATATAGAAAGGTCTTGCCTGCGCCTGCCGGCCGTACAGAGCAGTTACAAACCATTCCAAACGTGATCTATTCCGCCTTTTTTGCGGCGGCGCGGGATTTGTCTACATTGGTCTGGATGTGGATCGAGAGATACATCATCTCCTCTTTGCTGAGTTCATAGTGATACTTCTCTTCCATCATCAGATAAATGAGTTTGACGCAGCCGTATGCCTCACGGCACTGCTCCTGGATGATCCGGAACAGCTTCTCGTCTTCGTCGTACTGCAGCTCCTTGTGGAGATACCGCTGTGCGAAATATTTCAGATGAGTCAGGAAGCGCTGGTAATACAGGCTTGTCTCATCAAATGCAACATCAGAAAAATAGCTTTTGACGATCTCCTGCACCTGGTTGACGATCAGAGCGATCCGGTAGCTGTCGTCATTTTGCTGTCCGTCTTCTGCATTCACGAAATGAAGCGCCATAAATCCGGCTTCGTCCAGTGGCAGATCGATCTGAAACGCTTCGTTCAGTTCCTTTACAAGACGCTCGCCGAACCCGTATTCTTTTTTATACAGCTGCCGGATATCAAGCAGAAGTACATTTTTCAGGCTGATCCCATCGCGCAGACGATTGAACGTCCCCATAATATGGTCGCTCAGCGACAGGTAAATGCTGTTGTTAAGTTGAAGACCCGGATTCTCTTCTTTGATCTGGTCGACAAATCGCTGGGTAAAATCAAAATATTCTTCCGGGATGGACAACAGATATTCCTGGATCTGTACGCTGTTCTGATGGTTTTCCGGATAGAAGATCTTTTCGATCATGGACTCGTCGATCCGGTCGCCCTTTCTGGCGTGGAAACCGATTCCCCGTCCTTTTACGATGATCTCTTCATTGTTTTCATTTCTGGACAGTACCAGATTGTTGTTCAGGATCTTGCTCACCCGCATTTTTCGTGTCTCCCCGGAAATATAAAAAGACCTATAATCTGACTGTATCCACTCAGACTATAGGTCTTGCCTGACGATAAAACTATTTCAGTAACAAGCCTTTCCGCTTTTTCATTTTTTAACCACAGATATAATAACAAAAAGCCGGAAAAATGTCTATAAAAATAGTAAACAAAAACAATTTATGAAATTTGTTAAATTTTCATAAACATATTCAAGGAGATGCCAGTGTTTCAATCAGGGCCTCCGCATCCATATCCTGCCCGATCTGTTCCGCGATCACGGAGCTGCTGACCTGCGCGACCTCCGTTCCGCTCTGGTCAAGCCAGACATAAAATGCGAAACAGAGGATTCCGATCACCAGCCGGATCGGGAAACTGCTCGCCGGGGCTGTCTCAGGCTGTCTGTCCGTCTGCCCGTCGCCATACAGGCTGCTACAGATCCTGCCGTACCGGGGATGGACGGCGGGGAGTTCGTTGTGGTCGTTGTAAAGCTTTCTGGTCTGCCGGAGCAGTTCCCGGCGGCGGAGTTCGGATTCGTTCATAAACAGCCTCCGCTTCATAAGTTCTTTATTCAGATTATGCCTCTGAATATTTCCTTAGAACACGGATCACTTTTTTACCGGTCCGCCAGTTCGTTTGTGATGTCTTCCCAGGTCACGCCCCGCTCCACCATGAGCACCATGGCGTGGTACAGGAAATCCGAGATCTCGTATTTGATCTCCTCGGGATTGGGATTCTTGGCGGCGATCACAATCTCGGTCGCCTCCTCTCCCACTTTCTTCAGGATCTTGTCGATCCCCTTTTCAAAGAGGTAGTTGGTGTAGGATCCCTCTTTCGGATTTTCTTTCCGGTCCATGATCGTATTGTATACAGACTCGAATATCTGGAGCGGATTCTTTGCGTCATAGTCGGCGCCCACGATGGTCGTGTAGAAGCATGAACGGTTGCCGGTATGGCAGGCCGCTCCGATCTGCTCCACCTTGGCAAGGAGGGTGTCTTTGTCGCAGTCCACAGCCAGGGACTTCACATACTGAAAATGCCCGGAAGTCTCCCCCTTTACCCACTGGCACTGGCGGCTCCGGCTATAATAGGTCATGCGCCCGGTCTTCACGGTGTTGTCAAATGCCTCTTCATTCATATAGGCCATCATAAGCACTTCATTTGTCTTATAGTCCTGAACGATCACCGGGATCAACCCGTCGGAATTCAGTTTGAATTCGCTGAAATCCAGGATGCTCTCGAAGGAAGTCATCTGGATCCCGGCGTCGGCGCAGACATCTTTGAACTCGTTAAAATCCATATTCAGGTCGCTCACAAACAGTCCGGAAACACCCTTGATGCTGTCACATTTCAGGATGCGCAGGATCTCGCTCTGCTCCATTGTATCTGTAAGTACGACGCAGGGCAGTTCGGTGATGTTCATGACTGAGTTGAGGTCAAGCCGGTGCATGAACACGATCTCCGTGCTGAATTCTTCGATCAGATGCTGCTGTTTGAACAGCGTGTCAAAATCATTGAGGGATACTGCGATCCGCTCTTTGCCGAAACGCAGGGACACCTCCCGGATCAGGTCAATGGAAAGCGCCTTTGAAAAATTCAGGATCGCACGCTTGGCTCCGGCGTACAGAATCTTCTTCACATCCTCCGCTCTCCGGATATTGCCGCCGGCGATCATGGGAATGCTGATCACCCGGTTGATCCGCTTGATCAGGTCAATTGCTTCATCATGTTCTTCATCGGATACAGACAGGTCGAAAACGATCAGTTCGTCCGCGCCCCGGTCACAGTACTGTTTTGCCAGCGTGACCACATCTTCGGAGAGCACGGTATCATTGTCAAACCATTTTACGGCCTTTCCGTGATCAATAAAGATACAGGGGGTCAGTCTTTTATAGCTCATGTATGTCAGTCTCCTTTTCAGTCTTAAAGTGTGCCCTTTGTGGACCAGACATCCTTAATGCGGGGCTCTTCGGATACCGCCATGTCAAGCGCTTTTCCGAATGCTTTGAACAGGGCCTCCGCCATGTGGTGGTTATTGCCGGATTCCAGAATTTTCAGGTGCAGGTTCATTGCGGCGCCATAGGAAACCGCATAGAAGAATTCCCGGATCATTTCCGTATCCATAGTTCCCAGGCGGGGTACAGTGAATTCTGCGCTGTACCGGAGATACGGACGTCCGCACAGGTCAATGGCGGACAGGGCCAGTACCTCATCCATGGGCAGGATAAAATACCCGTACCTGCGGATCCCGGCTTTTTCGCCGAGCGCCTGCCGGATCGCCTGCCCCAGAACAATTCCGGTATCTTCGATGGTATGGTGGCTGTCCACATCCAGATCGCCGGTCACTTTTACGTCCAGATCAAAAAGGCCGTGACGCGCAAAGCCGTCCAGCATATGGTCAAAAAACGGGATGCCGGTGTCGATCCGGGTCTGTCCCGTTCCATCCGGATTAAACGTCAGGGTGATGTCGGTCTCTTTTGTTTTTCTTGTAATGGATGCGATTCTCTTTTCCATAATATTCTCCTTCAGTCCTTTCCGTCAAAGCGGACTTTGATGGAATTGGCATGAGCGGTCAGATGTTCCGCCTCTGCAAATTTTTCGATATCCGTGTGGACTTTCTCCAGCGCATCCCGGGAGTAAGAGATGATGCTTGATTTTTTGATAAAGTCGTCAACAGACAGAGGTGAGAAAAATTTCGCTGTCCCGTTGGTCGGAAGTACGTGGTTCGGTCCGGCGAAATAGTCGCCCAGCGGTTCGCTTGAGTACTCTCCGATAAAGATTGCGCCGGCGTTCCGGATCTTTGTCATAACTTCAAAGGGATCCGCGGTCACGATCTCCATGTGTTCTGAGGCGATCGCATTTGCCGCGTCGATGGCGTCTTCCAGGGTGTCCGCCAACAGAATGTGTCCGTAGTTGTCCAGTGATTTCCGGATGATCTCACCGCGGGAAAGCTCCAGGATAAAGCGGTCGGTCCAGTCGGAGACTTCCTTTGCAAGGGCTTCACTTGTGGTCACCAGGATGGCGCTCGCCAGCTCGTCGTGTTCTGCCTGGGAGAGCAGGTCCGCCGCCACATAGCGCGGGTTTGCCGTTTCGTCCGCCAGGACCAGGATCTCGCTCGGGCCTGCGACGGAGTCAATGCTTACGTGCCCGTATACGGATTTTTTTGCCAGGGCCACGTAAATGTTGCCGGGGCCGACGATCTTATCCACTTTCGGAATGCTCTCGGTGCCGAATGCAAGGGCCGCGATGGCCTGGGCCCCGCCGGCTTTATAAATGCGGTCCGCGCCCGCTTCGTTGGCAGCCACCAGTGTGGTCGCCGTGACTTTCCCGTCTTTTCCGGGCGGGGTCGTCATAATGATCTCGTCCACGCCGGCCACTTTTGCCGGTGCGATATTCATCAGCACGGAGGAGGGATAAGCCGCTTTCCCGCCGGGGACATAGACGCCGACCCGGGCGAGCGGAGTCACCTTCTGCCCCAGGATCGTGCCGTCCGGCCTGCTGTCGAACCAACTGTACTGACGCTGCTTCTCATGGTAGGTGCGGATATTGTGAAGGGAGCGGCGGATGATCTCCACCAGTTCCGGATCCACTTCCCGGTAGGCTTCCCGGATCTCCTCTTCTGTGACAAGGATATTGTCGGCGCTGATCCGGGCGCCGTCGAACTTCTCCGTATATTCAAAGAGCGCCTGGTCACGCCGGTTCCTGACGTCATCCAGGATCTCACGGACGCTCTGTTCATATGATCCGTAGCTGGTGGGGCTCCGTTTCAGGAGCTTCTCCAGCAGATCTTTTTTTGTATTCTGATCCAGTTTTTCGATTCGCATGGTCTGCCTCCTTTTGTCTACTGCTCCCGGTCTTCCCGAATGAGCGCACGCAGTTTTGTGATCAGATCCTTGATCCGTTCGTTTTCCATCCGCATGCTGACCGGATTGACGATCATGCGTGCGGAGAGCGGGCAGACTTCTTCAAGGACGACCAGGCCGTTCTCTTTCAGGGTTGAGCCGGTCTCCACGATGTCCACAATCACTTCGGACAGCCCGACAATGGGCGCCAGCTCGATGGAGCCGTTCATTTTGATGATCTCAACGGTCTGGTGCTTCTTATTGTAAAAATAATCTTTGGCGATCTTCGGATATTTTGTGGCAACCCGGATCAGTTCATGGTGCTTCAGAAGCTCCGAGGCCTCCTCATGCCCGCAGACGCACATGCGGCATCTGCCGAACCCCAGATCCAGTACTTCATGAACTTTCCGGCCTTCTTCAATGATCGTGTCTTTTCCCACGACGCCGATATCGGCTGCGCCGTATTCCACGTAGGTCGGGACATCCGGCCCTTTTGCGAGAAAGAATTTCAGTTTCAGTTCCTCATTTGTAAAGATCAGCTTCCGGGAATCTTTATCTTTCATTTCATCACAGGTGATCCCCAGTTTCTCCAGCATATCCAGCGTTTTGCTGGCGAGCCGGCCTTTCGTCAGCGCAAATGTCAGGTATTTCATAGATTGTGCTCCTTTATTCCGGGATTATAAGATCTGTTGACCGTTTCTCCCCGGTTTCAAGATTGATCATTTCAATCTTCATGTCGTCATTTAAAAACAGAAGGACCGTTGTCCCGCTTCGGCGTGCATGCGCTTCATATACGGCGCGGTCCGTTCCCGGGATATTTTTCATAAGTTCGATATTGCGCCCTTTGGCGCGGAAAGCCCGGGCCAGGGTGATAGCCTTCTCTTCCGC
Source organism: Candidatus Mediterraneibacter quadrami (assembly GCA_019120575.1). Taxonomy (GTDB): domain Bacteria; phylum Bacillota; class Clostridia; order Lachnospirales; family Lachnospiraceae; genus Mediterraneibacter; species Mediterraneibacter quadrami. The sequence continues at coordinate 16,883 of DWUU01000039.1, read as the reverse complement.
TGCTTGCGTGTATACGATCAGGTTGCGGTGTACGGTGTCTGTCGGGATCTTCTGCCTGGAAAGGGCGCTCATCAGTTCATCCACAATGATCGCAAATCCGATGGACGGCGTGCTCTTCCCGAATTTCTCCAGGAGATGATCATAGCGTCCGCCCCGGACGATGGCATCGCCGGTCCCGTATGTATAGGCGCGGAAAATGACCCCAGTATAATAACCGTAGTTCCCGCTCATGCTCAGGTCAAATGTAATATGGTCTTCCGCTCCGTAAAGCTCCAGCAGGCGGAAAATGTCCTGCAGACGCTTCACGCCCGAACGGGCAGCCTCATCCGGCGCACATCGGAGCGCCTGGTCGAGAATCTCCGGACCGCCGACCAGTTCGGGAAGGATGTGGAAAGCCTGGCGGACAGAATTTTTTACCGGTCGTCCATCCAGAATCTCTTCCACGCCGAAGTAATTGCGGTTCGTGATCAGCGAACGGATCTCCCGGCTTTCTTCTTCGTCAAGATCGGCCGCAGTCATAAGGCTCCGGATGAAATCGGCGTGCCCGATGCTGACCTGGAATTCATTCAGCCCGGTTTTCTTAAGTCCGTCCACAACCATGGCGATCATCTCGGCGTCGGCTTCGACCGAATCAAGCCCGATCAGCTCCGCACCGAGCTGGGTGTTTTCTTTCAGACGGCCCTGATAGCTGGAATGATTGATAAACGTGTTTCCTGCATAACAGAGACGGATGGGAAAATCCTCCTGCTCAAACAGGGTTGCCGCGGCCCGCGCGACCGATGGCGTGATATCCGGCCTGAGCGCCAGGATATTGCCGTCCCGGTCGAAGAATTTGTAAAGCTCCCGGGTGGAGGTGGAACCGATCTCCTCGCGGAAAACATCATAATATTCAAATGTCGGAGTCTGTATGTCCTGATAGCCGTACAGATGGAGTACGGTGCTCAGGTTTTTCTGAAGTGCAAGTTTGGTTTCGCATTCTCTGTTGTAGATATCACGGACTCCTTCCGGAGTATGAAGTTTCTGTTCCATATGCTTTCCTCTTTCACTTTAATGTGCTAATACGTTAAATTCCTATGTAATTATACGGACTTTCTCTGAATCTGTCAATCCCCTGTCCCGAAAACAAAAGCTCTATTCATCCCGACAGTCCAGGTCTTTCTGGATGCACTCCAGATAGGGGACAAAATATCCCTGCTTCAGTTCCATAAACCAGCCGGGTTCCAGCTCGTCGTACCGGAAGCTTTTGCGGCCGCCTTTTAAGCCCCGCTCCCAGAATTTCAGAATCTGTCCGTAGCGCATATAGTAAAGCTCTTCTCTTGTGCTGAAGTAGATCAGGAGAAATGCGATACCGCCCTGTTTTTCGAATTTCCCCATGAAATCCATCTGGTGGTCATGAATATTCTGGAGCGGAAATGTATCTGCTTTACATTCCTTTGCGTCAAAGCATACCGGGATGCCCTGGACGGCCCCGATATAGTCCACCGTACTGATTTTGTCAAAATAGGCCAGGGTGATGTGGCGGTTTTCCTGATCGATCTTTACCGGCGTGATGGGGGTCGGGATCTTCTGCATCAGGGCAAGCCCCAGTTCGGTATAACGTTCATTCGTGTGGTTTATGAATTCCTCCAGCGTGGATCCCCGGAGTCCTCTTGAATTCCATGTGGCCATGTAAGATATTCCTTTCCTATATGTCTGTCCAGGCAGATACGGCGAAACAGCTCCGGAAGCGGTGCAGAGACCGTTTTCCCGGACAGCCCGGCGAGCACGCCGTCCTGCTGCGGGATGCAAAGCCGCGCGGCGTGCAGAAGCTGGAACGTAAGCCCGTATGTGCTGCGGTACCGGTCATTGATCTTACGGTTTCCGTATTTGTAGTCGCCGATGATGGGATGTCCCTGGACGGCCATGTGCGCACGGATCTGGTGGGTCTTCCCGGTAATCAGATGGACTTCAAGAAGCGATGCGCCCTCTCCTTCGCAGAGCGGACGGTATTCTGTCTCGATCCGGACGGACCCGGCGGTTTCGGCTTTCGAGAAAGAAACCCGGTTCGTTTTCGGATCTTTCACAAGATATCCGTCGATGTGTGCACCTTCTTGTACGGATCCGGCCACAAGGCACAGATAATATTTCCAGAGGGTGCGGTCCCGGAACATGGCGCTTAATTCCTGCAGGGCCGCAAGCGTTTTTCCTGCGGCGACGATGCCGCTCGTGTTGCGGTCCAGCCGGTTGCACACCGCCGGGTGGAAGGTGCGCAGTTCCTCGTCTGTGATCTGCCCGGACTTCAGGAGATATCCGGTCACATATTCTACAAGGGAGACATCCTCTGCCGCGGCTTTCTGTGAAAGCATGCCTGCCGGCTTGTTTATAAAAAGGGTATGCCTGTCTTCGTAAAGGATATCCAGTTCCACAGGCGGCACGACCGGCCTCTTACGCTCCGGCTTTTCAGTTGTCCGTGCAGGGCCGGTAAATTTTGAGACCGTCTCGTCCGACAGAAAAAAGCGGATCCGGTCGCCTTCTGCAAGCTTTTCCTGTCCGGCGGCTTTTTTGCCGTTCAGTGTGATATTCTTTTTCCGGAGCATCTTATAAAAGAAGCTCTTCGGCGCCAGGGGCATATATTTGCCGAGAAATTTATCGAGCCGCTGTCCGGCTTCATTGCTTCGGATCTCGTGTTCAACCAACGTTTCTGCCGCCTTTCTTTTTATGGATATTCCGTATGGTTTTCTTCTTTGTCGTTTTCCTTTTGTTCCCTGTATTGCCGGCGGCGCCGCTCGTTTTCCTGTTCACGTTCACGGACTTTCCGGAGGACTTCGGCCGGATCAGGCATTTCGGCCCGTACCCGATCAGATCGGTGCGGCCGGCTTTTTTCAGGGCTTCTTCGACCAGCCTGTACAATTCCGGATTCCGGTACTGGATCAGGGCCCGCTGCATGGCTTTTTCATGGGGATTTTTCGGGACATATACATTCTCCATGGTCCGCGGATCCACGCCGGTGTAATACATACAGGTGGAAAGGGTGGACGGCGTGGGATAGAAATCCTGGACCTGCTCCGGCATATAGCCCAGATCCCTGCAGTATTCGGCCAGTTCCACCGCCTCCTTCATGGAGCATCCGGGGTGGGAGGACATCAGATATGGGACCAGGTACTGCTCTTTCCCGATCTTCCGGTTCATTTTCCGGAATTCTTCTGTAAATGCTTCATAGACGCTGTGCTGCGGTTTGCCCATGAGGGCGAGTACCGGGGCGGCTACGTGCTCCGGGGCCACTTTCAGCTGGCCGCTGACATGGTACCGGCAGAGTTCACTGAGAAATTCCCGCTTCCGGTCGGCCAGCAGATAATCAAACCGGATGCCGGAACGGATAAATACCTTCTTTACACCGGGAATGTCACGGAGCTTTTTCAGCAGGCTGACATAATCACTGTGATCCGCATTGAGATTCCTGCACGGCGTCGGGAAAAGGCACTGCCGGTTCCTGCATACGCCCTGCTCCATCTGCTTCGCACAGGAGGGGTGCCTGAAATTGGCGGTGGGGCCGCCCACATCGTGGATATACCCCTTGAAGTCTTTTTCCTGTGTGATCTTCCGGGCTTCCTTTATAAGCGAATCATGGCTTCGCACCTGGACGATCCGTCCCTGGTGAAAGGTCAGCGCACAGAAACTGCATCCGCCGAAACAGCCCCGGTTGCTGATCAGGCTGAAACGGACTTCAGAGAAAGCCGGCACGCCGCCTTTTTCATCGTAGTCCGGATGCCATGTCCTCGTATAGGGCAGATCATAGATATCGTCCATTTCCTCCGTGCTGAGCGGTTTTGAGGGCGGGTTCTGGACCACATAGAGATGGCCGGAATAGCCCTCGGCCAGACGGCGGCCGTTGAACGCATCGGTGTTGCAGTACTGGGTGTAAAAACTGCGTGCATAATTCAGCCGGTCTGACCGAAGTTCTTCGAAATCCGGGAGAAACTCCGCATCATAGATGCGGTCCCGGTCCTTGATCTTCACTACCGTGCCGTCGAGATAGGTCAGTTCACTGACCGGGATCCCAGCGTCAAGGGCGTCTGCGATCTCAACGATGGAGCGCTCCCCCATCCCGTAGGATATAAGGTCGGCGCCTGAATCCAGAAGGATCGAACGCTTCATGCGGTCGGACCAGTAATCATAGTGGGCCAGACGACGGAGGCTGGCCTCGATCCCGCCCAGGATGACGGGGGTTTTCTTATAGGTCTGCCGGATCAGGTTGCCGTAGACCACGCAGGCATAGTCCGGACGTTTCCCCATCTCGCCGCCCGGCGTATAGGCATCGGTCTTCCGGTGCTTTTTTGATACGCTGTAGTGATTCACCATAGAGTCCATATTGCCGGCAGACACGAGGAAGCCGAGCCGGGGCTCGCCAAAGACACGGACGCTTCCCGGATCCCGCCAGTCCGGCTGGGATATGATTCCCACACGGTAGCCGCGGGATTCCAGCACCCGGCTTATTATGGCGGTCCCGAAGGAGGGATGGTCTACGTAGGCGTCGCCGGTTACATAGGCAAAATCCACCCGGTCCCATCCGCGGTCCAGCATATCCTCTCTGTTTACGGGTAAAAAATCACTGCGTGTCACTTTTCTTAATCGCACCTTTCATAGCTGTGTGTGAAAATCTCATTGTAGTCATGGATAAAATAATCAGCCAGCTGTTTCTTTTCCGCTTCCAACGGACGGGAAAACTCATCATCCACCGCGCAGACTTCCATGCCGGCGTTTTTCCCCGCCAGAATACCTTTCGGAACATCTTCGAATACCAGGCACGCGGAAGGATCCACCGACAGATCTTCCGCCACTTTCAGGTAGACGTCCGGCGCCGGTTTCCCGGCTGACACTTCGCAGGATGTGCGGACCGAATCAAAGTACGGTGCAAGTCCCCGGGCCGTAAGAGCCGCGTCGGCGATCCGGCGGTCATTGCTTGTTGCGATCCCGAGGGCAACGCCCTTCTGCCTCATGGCATCCAGAAACCGGACGGCGCCGGGCTTCGGATAAACCTTTTCGGAATAGAGGCGGATCGTCATGTCACGCCACTCCTGCATGACCTGTTCGACGGTGCGGGACATCCGGAAGGTATCGACAAAATACCGGGCTGTCTCGGTATAGCTCATCCCTTCAATGTCCCTGTGGAAAGAGTCCGGCGGCGTCAGTTCATATTTCTTCATAAAAATCCGGTCGACTTCCGGCCAGATCCACATGGAATCCACCAGGGAGCCGTCCATATCAAAAATTACTGCTTTCTTTCCAGTGAGCATAGTTCTGTTACCTCTTTATCTGTAAGCCGGCGGTACTCTCCCGGCTTTAAATGTTCATCCAGTATAAGGGGCCCCATCCCGAGCCTCTTCAGGTAGATCACTTCCTTGCCGACGGCCTGAAACATGCGTTTCACCTGATGGAAACGGCCTTCCCGGATCGTGAGGGTGATCTCTGATATTTCTCCGGATACGCAGATCGTAAGATCTGCCGGCATGGTGGGCTTCTCATCACCGATGTCCAGCCCCCGGGCAAAGAGTTTCTTATCTTCTTCCGTCACAGCCCCGCGGATTCTGGCAAAGTAGATCTTGTCCACATGCTTTGCCGGTGAAAGCAGCCGGTGGGCAAGGGCTCCGTCATTGGTAATGAGGAGCAGCCCTTCCGTATCCTTGTCAAGTCGGCCGACCGGGAAGAGGTCATCCCGCTTCCGGTCCCGGATCAGGTTTACCACAGTCGTCTCCTGCCGGTCTGTTACGGCGGAGACGGTGCCGGACGGTTTATTCAGCATAAAGTATTCGTATGCTTCATAGGAGACGTTCTGCCCGTTCAGTTCAACCGTGTCTTTCTCAGTGTCTATTTTTATCTCCGGACGTTTCGTGACCGCGCCGTTTACAGCGGCTCTGCCCGCCCGGATGGATTTCCTGATCTCGCTTCTTGTGCCGGCGCCCATGTCCGCCAGGTATTTGTCCAGTCTGATCATCATGATGACTGCCACCGCCATCCCGGAAGATATTTGTTTTTCAGTGTCTGGCCGGCCAGTTTGCCGAATCCAAGAGGATATCCGTCCACACAGACCAGATGCCAGCCCTTCTCTTTTGCAGAGACCAGGTCCGATACATCCAGCGTCTCTCCTTTCAGGTATCTGACAACGCGCGCATCGGATGCAGAGAGGTCGATGCATGCACGGTATTCCTCCTTTTTCAGGTTCATGGCAAAGGCCTGGCTCGGTTCAAAACGCCGTTTCTTCAGCTCGCCGATGAACAGGCCGGTGCGTAGGAAGCGCACGCCGTTTAAGGCGGGCAGCCCTTCCGGCATATAATAGACTTTGTCGCTCCTTATATCGAAACGGGCAGCATCAAATTCCCGGTCCACGCCGGAAAGAAATTCGCACAGTTCATCGGGAAGCGCTCTCTTTCTTGACGGAACCGGCTGCCGGTCTGCCTTTCCGACATCCACTCCGGCGGGTGCTTTACCGCCCTTTTTCAGGAGCGCAAGAAAATGCCCCTCCCCTTCCATCCGGTGCGGGAAGATCCGGACCGTACGGCGCAGACGCTCATCTCCGGAAACCGATGCTTCCGGGATCCCGTTGGAAAAGCCTTCGTAGCCTTCGATCTCACAGAGCTCGAATTCCGGATACTCCTGCAGCAGGTATTCGATCGTCTGCTCATTCTCTTCCGGGGAAAATGTACAGGTCGAATACAGGATCATACCGCCCGGTTTCAGCATCTGCGCGGCCTGTGTGATGATGCTGCGCTGGATCTTTGCGAAAAAGGCCGGCCCGTGTTCTTCCCAGGCGCGGATCATCTTCCGGTCTTTGCGGAACATGCCTTCACCGGAGCAGGGGGCGTCGATCAGGATCTTGTCAAAGTATTCTGTGAAATACGGGATCAGTTTCCCCGGTTCTTCACTCAGTACGAGGACGTTTCCGATGCCCATCAGTTCAATGTTCTTAAGCAGGCCTTTTGCGCGGGAATTGCTCAGATCATTGGCCGCCAGCATTCCGCTGCCGTTCAGTTTTGCCCCCAGTTCGGTCGCTTTTCCGCCGGGGGCCGCGCATACATCCAGCACCCGGTCTCCCGGTTCAACCGGGAGACGGTCTGCCGGCGTCATGGCGCTTGGCTCCTGCAGATAGTAAAGTCCGGCGTAATAATAAGGGTGCTTGGCTGGCTGAACCTGTTCCCCGTCATAGTAGAACCCGTTGCGGATCCAAGGTACCGGCTTCAGCGGCCAAGGCGCAATCTTTACGAAATCTTCCACCGGGATCTTTGCCGTATTGACCCGTAGCCCGTAATGACGCGGCTCGTTAAAACAGTCCAGATAGCGCCTGTACTCTTCTTCACCGAGTAGCTTTATCATTTTATCTTCAAATGCTGCTGGCAGATTCATTTTATTTCCTCCATAGTGGATATTGTACCATGTTTTCAGACCGGCCGGAACCCCGCTGTACATAAAGCGGATCAGGGGTTCATATATTAGGGATAACGGTCCTGTCTCTGAATGAAGGTATAGTGATGAAAAGGATACTCCCGGTCTGTCTGTTTTTTGCAATGCTTGCCGCGCCGGAAGCGGTGTTCCGGGGTGCGCAGGACGGGCTTCTTCTCTGGTTCCGCACCGTTTTCCCGACCTTATTCCCTTTCATAGCCGTCTCAGGGATCATGATCTCCACAGGCGGACTTTCTGTCATTTCCACCCTCTTCGGAAGACTGTTTTCTGCTATATTTGCCACATCGGAAAACGGTTCTTTTGCAGTGGTGACCGGCTTTCTGTGCGGATACCCGGCCGGTGCGAAGACGGCGGCGGATCTGGTACGCGCAGAAAAGATCACCCGGGAAGAGGGTGCTTATCTGGTGTCTTTCTGCAATAATCTGAGTCCCGGATTTATTATAAATTATATTGTGCTGAATATCCTCGACAATAAAGAGTTCCTGATCCCAACCCTGGTGATCCTGAATGGAATTCCGGTCATACTCAGTTTTCCGTTCAGACGCATGTATCTGAAAGGGAACAGGCGATTTTCCGGTCCGGGCGAAAAAAGCGGGAATGCCTGTAACGTGTTTGATTTTTCAGTATTTGATAATTGTCTCACGGACAGTGCCTGCGCTGTTGTGAAAGTGGGACTTTATATTATTGCATTTTCCGTGCTTGCCGCTGTAGCGGAATATGTCGGAAAAGGGATTTCATTTTCATCCGTTTTCCTTCCGTTTCTGGAGATCACAAACGGACTTCAGATGATCCGGGATATGATACCGCATCCCGGCATCCGCTATGCGGTTATTCTTGGTCTGGCATCCTTCGGAGGACTATGCTCTGCCATGCAGACAAAATCCATGCTCAGCGGAAGCGGAATCCCTTTTTTCCCTTACTTCATACAAAAACTGACTGCCGCAGCGGCAGCCAGTTTCACAGGGCTTCTGTATATAAACTGTATCTGACTGATTATCTGAGGAAATCAGTTCACAGCCTCGTCATCCGGGATCTCCAGTTCGGCACGGTTTGTACGAACCGTATCGTAGCACTGCTGAAGCGAACTGATCAGTCCGTCGTATTTTGACGAATAACTGTCAAGCGTATGACCGATAATACTTTCAGCGTTTGCGAGCAGATCGTCTGTATACTGGATCGCTCCGACACGGATCTCATTCGCATCACGTGTGGCGTTATCAACGATCTCCTGTGCCTGTGCCGTAGCCTGGGTTACAATCTCGTTTGCCTGTGCATATGCCTGCTGCATAATTTCATGCTCGCTGACAAGTTCCGTCGTCTGCACCTGCGCCTCTTCAATCATGGCATCGGCTTTCGCCTGGGCATCGGCCAGAATGGCATCACGGTTTGCAATGATCTTCTGATAACGTTTGATCTCATCAGGCGTCTTCATACGAAGTTCTCTGAGGAGTTCCTCAAGATGTTCCTTGTTGACGATGATCTTGGTCGTGGACAGCGGCTGGAATTTACAGTCACGGTCGATATACTCTTCGATCTCATCAATAATCTGCTCAATACGGCTGCTCATTTGTTACACTCTCCTTTTGTACTCATCTTCTTCCTGAGTTCTGAAGCGACTGCCTCCGGCACAAACTGTGACAGATCTCCCCCAAAAGCAGCGATCTCTTTTACCGTCGTGGAACTCAGATATGAATATTCAATGCTGGTTGTCAGGAACATAGTCTCGACATCGGGTTCCAGCTTATGATTGGTCTGTGACATCTGTAACTCGTATTCAAAATCCGTAATCGCACGCAGGCCTCTGATGATCAGCCCCGCCTCCATCCTGGATGCGAAGTCAACCAGAAGGCCGTCAAACGGTATAATACGGACATTTTTGAGATCTTTCGTCACTTCCTTTAACATTTTAACACGTTCTTCTACAGAAAACAACGGCATTTTCGCTTTATTACACAATACGCCCACAATCAACTCGTTTACGAGATTATGCGAACGCTCAATGATGTCTATATGTCCGTATGTAACCGGATCAAAACTGCCCGGATAGATTGCTCTTAACATATGTCTTCTACTCCTGCTTTTTCAATAAATACATGTTTGTTTGTTTTATAGATCTTTTCACGGATCACAGTAAATCCGAGTTCTTCCACATAAGAAAAATCGGTGTCCCGTGAAGCTTCAGCGATAATCGTTGTATCATCGTACACAAGCTCAGAACCGGAAAGATAATCCAGAACTCTGCGCTCCAGCCCCCGGTCATAAGGCGGGTCCATAAATATAATATCAAATACCTTCTCACCCTCAAGCTGATAAAGCGCGTGCATAACATCAGCGGTCATGGTGGATGCTTTATGTTCCAGCCGGGTGAATTTCAGATTGTCCTTAATATATCTCATCGCTTTCGGGTTGTTTTCGACAAAAACCGCTTCTTTCGCACCGCGGCTGAGCGCCTCGATGCCGATCCCGCCGCTCCCGCTGAAAAGGTCAAGGAAAACAGAACCGTACACGGACGGTCCGATGATATTGAACAGTGTTTCTTTGATCCGGTCTGTAGTCGGCCTTGTATCCAGTCCGTCCAGTGTTTTTAATCGAAGGCTTTTTGCGCTTCCTGCAATTACTCTCATCCTGTTTCACCCCGTTTCATATGCTGAATTTTAGCAGAAAAAAGCGTCCGGGTCAATCCCGGGCGCTTTTCCCCTGATACAGAAAATCGAGATGTTTTATATACGGCTTATTTGCCTGCCATCTGTTTTTCCTGCTGTTCGATCATTTTCTTGACCATATATCCGCCTACTGATCCGTTCTGTTTGGAAGTAAGGTCGCCGTTGTAACCGTCAGATAACGGTACCCCCAGTTCGCTGGCCACTTCATACTTGAATTTGTCCAGTGCACCTTTTGCCTCAGGCACTGCTGCTCTGTTAGATGAACGACTTGCCATGATCAATTTCCTCCTTTTGCATTCCGTTTTTGTAACTTCATGTTACATCCATAGTATGTGGAGGATCAGATCTTTTAAACTGGAAATTCGTAACAGTTTAATCTTTAAAGCGTTGTTTCCAGCATGGTCTCCCGGATCTTCCGGTCGATATGGTCTTTAAGCCGCCGGTTTTCCGGTTTCGACAGCGTCGGATCTTCAGCAAGGATTTCCGCAGCGTCCGAGCCCGCGCGCTGCAACAGCCCCGCATCCTGAAATACATCGGCGATTTTAAAATCAAGGATTCCGCTCTGCCGGATGCCGAACAGATCCCCGGGGCCCCGGAGCCGAAGATCTTCCCCTGCAATATAAAAGCCGTCATTGGAATGATTGAGGATGTCCAGGCGTTCTTTCGTCTCCCCGGACTTTGAGGCGGTCATGAAAATACAGTAGGACTGATGACAGCCACGGCCCACACGGCCACGCAGCTGGTGGAGCTGGGCGAGGCCGAACCGTTCGGCATTCTCAATCATCATAACCGTCGCATTCGGGACATCAATTCCCACTTCAATGACGGTTGTGGAGACGAGGATCTGGATCTCATTTTTCGCAAATGCAGCCATAATCCCGTCCTTTTCCTGCTGCTTCATTCTTCCATGCAGGCATCCCACATTGATATGACTGCCCATTTCTTCAGAAAGCATACGTGAATAATCCTGAACGTTTTCCGCTTCCAGGCTTTCACTTTCCTCCACCATCGGACAGATTACATAGCACTGCCGGCCTTCGGACACCTGTTTTTTCATAAACCGGTATGCAGTCTCGCGATAGCCGGTATCAACGACGCAGTTTTTAATCGGAATCCGGTTCTTTGGCATTTCATCAATCACAGAGATATCAAGGTCCCCGTAAAGGATAATCGCCAGTGTCCGGGGAATGGGTGTGGCGCTCATTACAAGGATATGAGGCATAAAACCTTTTCCGGCAAGGGCCTCCCGCTGCTTTACTCCGAACCGGTGCTGCTCGTCCGTTACCACAAGAGCCAGGTCATGATATATAACTTTTTCCTGGATCAGTGCATGGGTTCCGATGATGATGGCGGATTCGCCGGAAACGATCCGTTCATAAGCCTCCCGCTTCTGCTTCGCCGTCATGGATCCGGTCAGCAGTTCGGCTTTCAGCGGAAGCCCGTATTGTTCCAGCATACCGCATATATTCTCATAATGCTGTCTGGCCAGAACCTCGGTCGGCGCCATCAGCGCACCCTGATATCCGTTCAGACCGGCAAGCAGCAGGCTGAGAAAGGCGACGATTGTCTTACCGGATCCGACATCTCCCTGCACCAGGCGCGACATCGTATGTCCGCCCTGCATATCCTGTCGGATCTCCCGCCACACTTTCTTCTGTGCATCCGTAAGATCATAAGGAAGCGATGAGAGAAAACGGCTGATCTCCGGCCGGTCTTCAAGGATGAAGTGGTTGTCGGCGCGGGCTTCGCTGTCTTTCATCAGTCTGAGCGACAGGATAAAGACAAGAAATTCCTCATAAGCGAACCGGTTGCGTGCGCAGATGTAATCTTCCCGGCTGTCCGGGAAATGCATCATGCGGACCGCTTCACCGTACGGGAGAAAACCGTGGCGGACAGACAGTTTGTCCGGCAGAATATCTACGGACGGGTCAACGGCATCAAGCGCCTGGCGGACCGCTTTGATCACGGCGTTGTTTGTAAGGCCGGCCGTAAGTGCATAAACCGGCTGCATGGTGCTTCGCTTCTCTTCGTATTTTGAGGCCGGATAAAAAACCTCCGGATGCTCCATTACAAGACCGTCCCTCCGTCTTGCAACACGCCCGCGCAGGATGATTATCCCGCCTTTCCCGAGCGTATTCCTGAGAAACGGCATGCGGAACCAGATCACCTTGACCGTGCCGGTCAGGTCTTTCAGATGGAGGGTTGTTATCTGCAGAGAACGGCTTCCCGACACCGAAATGCGCCCGAATACACTGCCTGCGATGGTGACAGTCTTCCCTTCTTCAATTTCACTGATCGGAACCGGATCCTCATAGATATCAAATCCCCTTGGATAATACCGGATCAGGTCGCCGACCGTATGGATGCCCATTTTCTGAAAGAGTTTTTCGGTTTTTTCTCCGATTCCTTTCAGGGAGCCTGTTCGTGATCTGGTGTTCATATATATATCCTCGTTCTGGCTTTTTTCATAAACAGGGCGTTCTCCCTGCTGGAAGAACGCCCTGGTCCTCACAATGATCTCTCTGATCTGATTATTCTACTGACAGCACATAATAATAGATCGGCTGTCCGCCCATGTGCACATCAATATCAACATCCGGATAGAGCTCCTCAATGGACTGTGCAAAGTTCTGAGCGTCCTCTTCCGGAATGTCCTGACCGTAATACAGGCTGATCAGCTCGGAATCATCATCCACAAGCTGGGTCAGCATATCCTTTGTCGTGTCTTCGACAGACTGGCCGACGGAAAGGATCCCCTGGTCTCCGATGCCCATGATGTCTCCCTCGTGGATGATTTTGTCATCGATCTTCGTGTCGCGGACCGCGTAAGTAACCTGTCCGGTCTTTACATTCTTGATCGCTTCCTGCATCGCCTCAAGATTGGCGTCCACATCGGCTTCCGGCATGTAGCTGATCACAGCGGTGATCCCCTGCGGTACAGTCTTTGTCGGAATGACGATGATGTCTTTATCTTTGGTCAGACTCTGCGCCTGATTTGCGGCAAGGATGATATTCTTATTATTCGGCAGGATAAAAATGTGATCCGCATTCACTTCGTCGATGGCATTGAGCATATCGTCGGTGCTCGGGTTCATGGTCTGTCCGCCTTCAATGATGTGATCCACGCCAAGCTCACGGAAGATCTCATTCATCCCCTCACCGATCGAAACGGCAATGAAGCCGACGGATTTGCGGGGCTCTTTTTTCTTTTTCGCCTCTGCGGCCTGCGCCTGCTGGGCAGCAACTTTTTCTGCGTCCCGGATCAGTTTTTCCTGATGTTCTTCGCGCATATTGTCAATCTTCATGCGGGAAAGCTGTCCGTAGGTGAGCGCTTTCTGAATCGCAAGTCCGGGATCGTTAGTGTGTACATGGATCTTGACAATGTCATCATCCGCAACACAGACGATGGAATCGCCGATCGACTCCAGATAGGCCTTGAATTCAGTCTCGTCTTTATCGGTAAACGGTTTCTCTGTCATGATGATGAATTCCGTACAGTATCCGAATTTGATATCCGCTTCGGCCTGCTGTCCCGGTTTTACCATCTTTGTGCCGGATCCGGCTTCAATGGCGGTATAATCGATCTCTTTTCCCAGGAACGCGTCATAGGCGCCCCGGATCACTTCCAGGAGGCCCTGTCCGCCTGAGTCCACAACGCCCGCTTCCTTCAGCACCGGCAGAAGCTCCGGCGTCTCCGCCAGCACTTCTTCAGCCCGTCTGATCACTTCCGGGATAAAAACCTCCAGATCATCGGTCGTCTCGGCAAGTTCAGCCGCTTTCTGGGAAATCCCCTTTGCAACGGTAAGGATGGTTCCCTCCTTTGGCTTCATAACCGCTTTATATGCGGTTGCAGTTGCCCGGTCGCATGCCCTGGCGAGAATAACCGTGTCAATCTCATCGTGTTCACGGATCTCTTTGGTGAATCCGCGGAGCAGCTGGGAAAGGATAACGCCGGAATTCCCTCTGGCGCCGCGCAGGGAGCCTGAAGAGATAGATTTTGCTATGGATACCATATCCGGGTTGTCCAGCGCCTGTACTTCTTTTGCTGCCGACATGATCGTCAGCGTCATGTTCGTTCCTGTATCTCCGTCCGGTACCGGGAACACATTCAGTTCATTGATGAATTCCTTTTTAGCTTCCAGATTCGCCGCCCCTGCAAGGAACATTTTCCGGAGCATATCCGTATTTATCGTTTTAACAGCCACGACAATATCCTCCTTAATCTATCACTCTCACACCTTCTACGAAGATGTTGATCTTATCTACCGTCATGCCGGTGAATTCCTCGACCTTATATTTGACGTTGCTCATAAGGTTGTCGGAAACAGAAAGAATATTCACGCCATAAGCTACAATGACATGAAAATTAAGCGTAAGAGTATTGTCGTCGGAAATCTCAACCTGGATCCCGTGCGTCAGGCTGTCTCTTTTCAGCAGCCGGACCAGTCCGTCCTTCATGTTCACCGCCGCCATACCGACGATTCCGAAACACTCGACAGCTACAGAGCCGGCATATTTGGCAATTACTTCGGGATTAACCGTGATGATCCCGAGATCGGTGCTCATACTTCCCTTCATCATGTATACCTCCGGTTTAATTGGATTTTGCATGGATTTAAGCCATAAATAACATGATTATTATACTATTAGTTGTATGATTTTACAATATACATTCGATTTTTTTAAAAAATACTTGCAATGCAAAATCGTTTCTGCTAGAATATCATTGTTATGAGTCTAAATGACCAGTTCAGATTGTTAGGAGGTGCAGTCATGGCTAAATGTGCTATTTGTGAAAAGGGTGCTCATTTTGGAAACAATGTAAGCCACTCTCATAGAAAAACACCGAAGATGTGGAAATCAAATGTAAAGTCTGTCAGAGTAAAGACTGAAGGCGGTTCCAAAAAAATGTATGTATGTACATCCTGCCTTAAGTCAGGACGCGTAGAGCGCGCCTAGTCGGCTGACAATCCTGTAAATATTTGAAGACACGGAAGACCCCGGATCACAGACAGCGATCCGGGGTCTTTTCATCTTCTGTCAGCAGCAGAACAGACGGTATCCGAGAAGCAGAAATAAAACCGAAACAATAACGCCCCACACCAGATTCGGAAGCAGCATCATGATAAACATACCGATGGCGGTCCAGAACAGTGCAAATCCGCATACTTTCTTCATCTTCCACCACTTCCGGCGAGACTCTTTATCTATTCTATGCCCGGCGGGACGGATATATTCCGGTTTAGTTCTCAGATTCTTCCTCAGAATCCAGAATATCCATCACATCCTGCTCTGTCATGCGCTCATCTTTCGATGAGGAAAAACGGTCAACAATGTCCGGAACCATGTCCAGGATCTTGGTAATCGTGTCCTGATTCTTGATATTCACAAGACGGGTTTTGCCGCCCTGGATCACGATGACCGCGCACGGAGACATCTTTCCGCCGATTCCGCCCATGCCCTTTTCCTTGTGGTCGCCGGAAAACGCACCTGCACCGATTCCGAATGAGACATCGACAAGCGGAAGGATGATAGTGCCGTTAATGTGGATCGCTTCACCGACAACCGTCTTTGAAGAGACCACCCCGTCCATTCCCCTGAAAAGTGATTCCAGCGTTGTGCTAAATTTGTTCTTTTCTTCAGCCATTATAGTTTCCTCCTCATATGACTTTCATAATTTATAAAATGACACTGAGCTTACAGCTTATATTTTCTCAGGTGCCGGTATGTCGTGCGGACATTTCTGTCAAGCAGCATATTCCATGCAAAGATCAGAAAATAAACAAGACGGATCTTCTCTCTGATAAACAGATTTCCTTTCAGAACCCTGTGTTCAAAATCCGGAGTAAGGTTTGTGTATTCGCCGATCACCGGATAAATCAGGCTGATCCCTGCCAGCGTGTATCCTGTCGTGGACGGGTCTTCAAAGCCAAAGGTAATATCAATGGCCGCCCGCCGGGGGCGAAGACGCCTCAGCAGTCCGCGAATCTCCCGCAGCAGACGGGAAAACGCCTTCTTATGGATTTCATTCGAAAGGAACCGCGAAATATACTCCTTTTTATGATTCAGTGCCTTTATCTTATCATATAAATGCTGAAATGTATATTTGATTCTCCGGAAAGACGATTTTATCCGGTCCGTAAATCTCTTGATCCGGGACACCCGCTCCTCATCGGAATTCCCCGCTGCAGTTTCTGAATGTCCGGAAGGGCTCCCCCCGCTTCCGGAAGAAACATCTGTCCGTACAGTTCCGGCAGCCGGAGCATCCTCGTTTTTGATGCTGCGTTCTGCAGGCGCCGGAGCGGAAACAGGGGCGGAAGCAGAGACAGAGACCTGATCCGGATCCGGGTCAGGAGCCGGATCCGGATCATCTTCATCTGAGAATTTCTTCCATGCCGCCCTGAATTTCCATGAAAATTTCCCGTCCCTCCACGCGGCCTCTCCCGCAAGCAGATAAAAGAGCCAGCGGAACCGGATGACCCCCTCCGCGCTTTCGGGCGTATTGTCTATCGCCGCCTCCACGGTGCATCTGACCGGCACAAAAAGCAGAACCAGCAGAAGGGCCAGAATGACCGCCAGAAGCGCAAGCAGAATGATCCCGATAATTTTCAGTATTAATAAAAGAATATGTATCATCTGCTACCGCCCTGCCTTTTCATATTTCATCTGCCGGTCCAGAATGTAGTTTCTGATATCCGCGTCCCCGGTGGCCTGATACGCGTCGTCTGCTATCAATTCCGAAATTGCAAGGCATTCATCATACCCGTCTGCAATTCCGACCACAAA
>DWUU01000038.1 GCA_019120575.1 Candidatus Mediterraneibacter quadrami | reverse complement strand
CTGCACACAAACGTAAGCGTTAATTCCTGCGGATCAATCTCCTTTATCTGGTCCGTATTGGATTGATAGATACAGGCATAGCCGTAAACTTTATAAAAATCATTGATGCTCAGGCTGTCGCCGGGCGATTTGTATTCAATGATATTGTGTTTTCTGAATATCCGTCCGATTGTCTTCCGTATCGGGACGTCTTTCAGCTTTTTGATAATGAGGATATCCATCTGCAGCGGTTTCTTGCTCAGCAGATATGCCTGAAACCAGAATCAATGCGATCCACGGTGTGATATCCGCGGAATCGCCGGTCTGTGCAACGACGTCCTCATCCCCGTCGTCTGCCGCCAGCGTTTCCAGATATCCGGCTTTCAGCGTAATGACGGTGCTGCCGCTTTCCGCCGTGTAGCAGTCTTTGTCAACCGCTTTTTCATCAACCTCAATGAACCGTATCCGTAAAAATGGACACGCCCCTTTCATTTATTTCTGATTTTCACATATACAACTTTACCATAGAGCCCTCTGATTTTCAAACTTTTTGTCGGTCTATACCCGGACAATATTCTGTTTTCCGAAAGATTGTCCGTTTTTACCCGTACATTTTTTGTCACGCCAGCCCGTGTTCTTCCAGCCACACCATCCATGTGTTCTTCCCTTCCCGCACTTTCCGGGCCCGCACGGTGAACTCCAGGATCGTAAGCCCCGTAAAGACAAGGAACAGAACCAGCAGGAATATGAGGCAGCCGCGGATGCTCTCCCCGCCGCTTATGGTGCTCCGGAACGCTTCCACCGTATAGGTAAACGGCACCCAGTCATGAAGATAAGGCACGAATGATCCGGACAGTTCATACGGATAGGTTCCCACGGAACCGGCCAGCTGGATCACCATGAAGATCAGCATCAGGAAGCTGCCCACACGCCCCAGCAGGCTGGTGAAGAAGTACATCACCGACATGAATGCCAGCGACGCCGCGCAGGCCACCAGAACCGTCTTGCCGGCCTCCACCGGCGTAAATCCGTCAAATACATGCAGCGCGCCGATCATGACCACCGCCTGAAGAAGTGCCGTCAGGTAGAGCACGGACGCCTTGCTGATCCACCAGCGGAACCCGGATTTCATCTGCCCCGCATAGCTGGTCAGCGGATACATCAGGCTGAATGCGATGCAGCCGACCCACAGTCCCACGGACATCATGTACGGTGCCATGGCATGACCGTTATTGGCCACTTCGGTGATCTGCGTCTCTTCTGTATCCACCGGCGCGGCAAACATATCCGCCGCCTGATCCGATGTATTCGTCTCCCGGATCTGATCCGCGCCGCTTCCCAGTTCTTTTGACAGCGTGTCCGCACCCTCCGATACCTGACCGATCCCGTCGCCCAGTTCACGGCTGCCCTCCGAAAGCTTTCCCGCGCCGCTGCTGATCCGGCCGGCTCCGTCCGAAAGCTTCGCCGCGCCCTCCGTCAGCGCTTTACTGTTCGAGGTGAGCTGTCCGGCTCCGGAGACAAGCGCGTCGGTTCCGTCTTTTAGTTTTCCGCTTCCCTGCGCCAGTTCTCCCAGGCCGCTGTCCAGATCCGCAGCGCCTTTCCGGAGCGCCGATGTTCCTTCTTTCTGAAGCCGGTCCGCCCCTGACGCGGCGGTGGAGATGCCTCCGGCCAGCGCCGGCGCCTGTTCCGCCAGCGCAGAAGTTCCGGCCTGAAGCTGTCCGATCCCGCTTTCAAGAGAATCCGCCCCGTCCTGTACGGCGGAGATCCCGTTCTGAAGCTCCGGGATCTTTGACGCCAGCTGCGCGCTTCCGGCTGCCGCCTCATCGACGCCGCTGGTATAGGCCGATACTCCTGCCGAAAATGCATCCGCCTGCTGCTGCACTGCCGCGATCTGTGCCTTTACTTCCTCCGGCATACCTTCCGCCCCGGCAAGGGCCGACAGCGCCTGGCTGAGCCCGGCGGCCCCGTCGCGCAGCGACTGGGACCTGGAAGCGGCGGACTGAAGACCGGAACTAAGCGCATCTGCTCCATCCTTCAGGCCGGCGGCCCCGTCAGACAGGGATGCGATCCCGCCAGAAAGCTGCGCTGCGCCGTCACTTAATGAAGCTGCACCGTCATTGAGTGCATCCGCCGCATCCGGCAGCGCGGACGCCGCTGCATTCAGTTCAGACAGTCCGGCATTGAGCGCCGTCATGTTGTCATCCACATCCGCCGCGCCGGACGCCAGATCCGAACCGCCTTTCTGCGCGTCATTCACCCCGCTGTCCAGTGCATTCACACCGCTTTGCAGTTCTTCCGCCCCGGCTGCCGCGGCGCTGACGCCGTCCGTATACTGCCCCAGGCCCACTTCCAGTTCTCTGCTGCCGTCCGCGAATACAAGGGCGCTGTCCGCGAGCACCTGCAGATTGTCCGTGATCGTCTGACTGCCGTCGGCCAGCCGATCCGCCCCGTCTTTCAGTTCACCCGAGCCGTCCGCCGCCTCCTGCATTCCGTCACCCACCTCGGCAAGCTTGTCAAACAGAACTTCCGTATAGGTCTTCGTCACCTCTTCCCGCACCGAGCTTTCCAGTTCCTTCATGGCGGTCTCACTCATCTTGGATGCGATATAGTTCGTCCCCGGATTCGTTTCATAGGCCAGCGTCATTTTCTCCGGATTCGCGTCCGTCAGCGATGCGGCATGGGCCGAGAAGTCCTCCGGGATGGTGATGACCATATAGTAGGCGCCGTCCTTAAGTCCCTGCTGCGCCTCCGTCTCCGACGGGAACCGGAAGTCCAGAGCATCATTGTCTTTCAACTCATCCATCAGATTTTTTCCAATGTCCAGCTCCTGATCCGCATAGGTGACAGGCACGTCATGGTTGATGACCGCCACCGGAAGTTTATCAATGTTTCCGTACGGATCCCACATGGATCCGAGGAAAAGCGTGGTATAGATCGTCGGGATCGCGATGACCGCGACGGTGACGATCAGAAGGATTTTATTTTTGAACAGTTTACGCCATTCCTGTTTCAGCATTTGTCAGATCTCCCTTCTGTTTCACAACATTTATTCTATTAATAGATATTGTGTTGATTTTCTTGACGTGATGAATTATAGTAAACTCAGAAAAAAGATACAACCATTAATGTCATACGGTTTTGTCTGTTAATGGATAAATAAGCGACGCAGTGTCTATTATTTATTTTTATTTTAGAAATTAAAAAAGGAGAACTGTACCATGGCAAAAAATATGGACCGGCGGGTCCGCAAGACAAGGGCCCAGCTCCGTCAGGGACTGGCTGAGCTTCTGAAAGAAAAAAGCATAAAGGAGATCACAGTCAAAGAACTGGTGGAAAAAGTGGATATCAACCGTTCCACCTTCTACCTGCACTATACGGATATCTATGACATGATGGAAAAGATCGAAAATGAGCTGACAGGGGAGATCGAGGATCTGATCCACACCCATCCGGTAAGCCCCTTCAATGAAGACAGCTTCCCCTTCATCGAAGATATTTTCTCCATCCTTGCGGAAAACCGGGACATCTGCGCCGCCCTGCTCGGGCCCAACGGCGACATCTCCTTCCTGCACCGGATCGAAGCGCTCCTCTCCGAGCACAGCCTGAACGCACTGAAGCAGACATTTCCGGAGAAGATAGACGACCTGACATACTACTATGCCTTCTGTCTGTCCGGCTGCATCGGCCTGGTCAAGGCCTGGCTGTCGGAAGGATCTTCCGTCAGCCCACAGCACATGGCGGAACTTACATTTAAACTCATTATGAATGCGCTGCGTGGATTTTATCCCGATCTTTCCGTAAAACATCATGATTTTTAAGGAATATTGGAAAAAACGCTTGACTGTAAAGTCTCTTTACAGCTTATGCTCGGATCAGAAAAGACAGAAGGAGACGACCTGATATGACGATCAAAGAAATGGAACAGCGTTCAGGAATGACACGCGCCAATATACGCTTTTATGAATCCGAAGGACTTCTCATCCCGGCCCGGGATAAGAACGGCTACCGCAATTACTCTGACGCCGACCTGGAGACCCTGCGGAAGATCCGCCTGCTCCGGAGCCTGCACATCCCCCTTGACGACATCCGCGCCCTGATCCGGGGAGACCGCCGGCTCTCTGATGTGCTCGGAACACATATGACAGAACTTGAAAACAGCCGAAGTGAGTTGGACCGCTGCCGGGACGTCTGCGGTCTTATGTGCCGCGACCGCGCAGAGTACGCCACACTGGACGCCGCACACTATCTGAATGAACTGGAAGCTGTGTCCGGATCCGTTCCGGCTGAATTAGAAACAGATACACTGCCGAAAGTAACCGCCCCGTGGAAGCGCTATTTTGCACGCCTGATCGACTCCTGGATCTATTCCCTGATCCTGGACGCCTTCCTCTGCCTGGTCTGGCACAATAACAGCGCAGAGTTTCACCTGGGCGTGTTCATTTTCACCTGGATGGCGGGCATGGGGCTGATGATCCTGCTGGAACCGGCTATGCTATCATCCGTCGGGACCACCCCGGGTAAATTTATCTTCGGCCTCAGTGTGACCGGTCAGGACGGCAGCCCCCTGACCTGGTCCGAAGCATGGTCCCGTACGTGGCTGGTCCTGCACAGGGGATTCGGGTTCTATATCCCGGTCTATCATCTCATCCGCCTGTACAGTTCCTACAAGTCATGCGTGAAAGAAGAATATCTGGAGTGGGAGGAAAACACGGTCCTTATACTAAAAAAGCGCCCAAATCCACTGCTTGCATTTATGCTCGCCCTCGCATTTCTCCTGTCTTCAGGCAGCGAACTGCTTCTGAATGAAACCGCTTCGCTCCCGCCGAACCGCGGCAGTCTCTCTGTGGCAGAGTACTGCGAAAACTACAATATGCTTCAGAAATTTTATGGCGTCAACCGGCCGGTCAACACTCCGGACCAGTATTTTTACAATACTTATGCCAAACCGATGCTGCTGGATGAAAACGGGCAGTGGCAGGAGCTCCCGAATTATTCTCAGAGCTATGACGAAACTTTTTCCGGACTTCCGCAACTCATTTTTGACGGAAATGAAAAGGACATCACCGGCGTCTCTTTCTCCCTGTCCTATAACAATGAGAATGTGACCGTGATGCCCTATGATGATTTTATGGCGCTGGCAGCTCTGTCCCTGATCTGTGCGCAGGATGACTATAACTTCGTCACTTCCCCGCCCCAGTATATCTACGGCAGGATCAAAAGCGCAGCCGAAACATTCAGCAGCTTCAATCTGACCTGCGGAGACGTTACTGCACAGTGCGAGGTTGAATTTGATGGATATGAATTCTCAGACACCGGCACTATGCTGCTGCCGGAATACGGCGCGGAACCGTCGTACCACATGGAGTTTTCTGTCCGAAAGAACTAGTGGACGATGTGGTCCCGCCATATAGTATTTTATGCAAGATCATATTTCACGACATCGATATTTACGTCTCCGTCTGCGAAAAAGGAAATCCCTTCCGCCGACTGGTCTGTGTAGATTGTCACCGTCATGACCTGCTCACCGTCGTTTATGAAGACCTCTGCGCTGAACCTGTCAAGGATCACCCGCAGTTTCAGTTCACCGTTTTTACTGTTCACCAGACACCGGCGCTGATGGATGATCGCTCTTCTGGAACCGGAAAATTTCCTGTCGATTTTAAGAACGGATTCATGAGGACGGAAACTGAGCGCCGTCTGGTATGTATCATCCTGAGCAAAACGCAGCGCGAATTTCCGATACATATTTTCTAAGTCGCCGGGGCGGACGGTCAGTTCCAGATCGATCCTTCTGCCCCGGATCCCGTCCAGACGTATCACATCGGTAAATGCAACATTGCGGTACTCTTTTTTATTCTTCCGCATCTCTTCCAGCTCTCTGACCGGACGCTGGTAAAGCCGGTTGTTCTTTATAAAAAGCTCTCTTGGAAGACTCATCTGCCCCAGCCATTTTTCTTCCGGCGAGCGGATCGCACATGCATCCCAGTTCTGCATCCAGCCGATCATCACCCGACGTCCGTCCGGTGTCAGGATCGTCTGAGTCGCATAGAAGTCAATTCCATAATCAATGGCCTGATCATACTGCTCTGTAAAGGTTCCTGTCTCTTCATCATATTCTCCGATCAGGCAGAGTGTTCCGTTTCCGTTATGATATTCAAATCCTTTCGGCATCATATCCTGCGGACTTGTCAGCAGCACCCATTTCCCGTCCAGTCTGAAGAAGTCAGGACACTCCCACATCTTTCCGAAACGGTTATGATTGGATGCCAGAATGCTCTTAAACTTCCATTCAAATCCATCAGGGCTGGTATATAATAATATCTGTCCGCTTCCGTCTGCCGGCCGGCTTCCGACCACGCAGCAGTATGTGCCGTCTTCTTTCTGCCATATTTTCGGATCCCGGAAATCATGTACGCTGCTTCCCTCCGGAAGATCCGCTTTATCCAGGACCGGATTCATCTCACACTTTTCATAATCCACACCGTCGCCTACGGCAAGACACTGAGTCTGGATATCCCCATATCCGCCGTCCGCCTGCCGTTCCCGGAGCACACCGGTATACATCAGCAGATGCCTGCCGTCCGGAAGCGCTACCGCGCTCCCGGAGAAACATCCGTCCCGGTCACAGGCATCATCCGGTGCAAGTGCCGCCGGAAGATATTCCCAGTGCAGAAGATCACTGCTTACCGCATGTCCCCAGTGCATCGGTCCCCATTTTGTTTCATACGGATAATACTGATAAAACATATGATACTGCCCATTGTAGTATGAGAAGCCGTTCGGATCATTCATCCAGCCAGTACGCGCAGACAAATGGAAATCCGGCCGCTCCTCTTTCTTTATCATCTTTTCAGAAGCTTCTTCGTATTTTCTTGCTTCACGCAGTGTCTGACTTGTCATATTGATTCGATTCCTTTCCTGCTTAATTTCCGGACGCGGCATCCGCGGACCCTGCCGCTTCAAGCTCTGCAAGGGATTCCTGATAGCTGTCGAAATATTTCTGCTTGATCTGCAGATATTCGGATAAACCGTAGTCCTCCATCTTCTGGAGATACTCGTCCCACTCTTCATCGATCCCGCCGTTTAAGATCCAGTCCGCTTTCTTCTGTTCCGCGTATTTCTTGATATCTGTATCAAGCTGTGATACCCGGTTCGTATCATCAATGCTCATAAATACATTCGGATAGACATATTTACTGTGCATGTCATCCAGATAGACCTCATGCATATTATCAAGACGCCATTTCGCATCATCCGGCTGTGTTACATACACATCATAATAATCATTAAGCACAGCGAGCGGGCCGTTTACAGACTGTGCCTGCCGTACTTCCACCGGTGATGCATCGCCCAGGGCCAGATGCTTCAGCATCGGTCCGCCTTCTGCGTTCGTACTCATCTCAAAGATATTGTCCGCATCTTTCTCGCCATAGGTTCCCCAGTTGTTCTGCGGAGACTGAAGCGGGGCATACATCTGGTCGATCCACGCCGCTGCCAGAGCCGTATCGCGGCAGCTGGTCGTAAGCACACATCTTCCGCGGTCAAAGCCGCTTGTCTCGCTTCCGTTCTGACGGGTAATATTGACAAGGCCGTCCGGTCCCGCCAGAGCCGGCATCATCACGTAATCCTCATAGTTGTCGATATTTGCGATATCCCATGTGAAGCAGAGACCGTATCTGTGGTTCTTTCCTTTTGCGACATATGTGGACCATTCCTGCGTAAATGCCTCGGGATCCACAAGATCCTGCTCTACCAGAGAGTGCAGCCACTTGATTCCTTCTTTATACCCTTCCTGTACTGTGGTATATATTACCTCGCCTTCATCTGTCACTGCAAAATGATCGCCGGTATCTCCATAGCCTTCGCCGAAACCATTGATCAGGATCGCCGGATCCTGATCGCCGTTATTGATGATAAACGACATCGGGATCACATCGCCCTCAATATTAAATTCCTTTTCAAGAGCATCTGCATTGTCCCGGAACGCGATGAGCGCCTGCTCCAGTTCTTCTGTTGTAGTCGGCACTTCAAGTCCGAGGAAATCCAGCCACTTCTTATTGATATACGGGATGTCACCGATAGCCTGGATCGCTTCCTTGCCCTCACCCAGCTGCTCGATCCAGGGGAAGGAATAAATGTGGCCGTCCGGCGCTGTAACCATTGTCCTGTATTCCGGATATTTTTCAAACACAGCCTGAAGATTTGGCATATATTTGTCAATCAGGTTTTCCAGCGGGATGATAATGCCCTGCTTCGCATACCGGAGCAGATCGTAGTCGTTCATACCTGCCGTAAAAAGTCCGTCCGGAAGATTGCCGAACTGCGCCAGTGCCAGATTCTTCTTGTCAGCGAACTGGTCATCCACAAAACATGTCCAGTCAATATGTACATTGGTCTGCTCCTCCAGTCTCTGGAAGATCAGTTTCTCATTCGGCTCCTGTGTCGTCGTCGCCGGAGCGCTTGTAATAAACGAAAGTTCTTTTGTCTCTTCGAGCGGAAAGGTTACTTCTTCGACCGGCGTATCCGGATCTGTATCTGCAACCTGCGCATTTCCACTGCTGCATCCGAACAGGGACATTGTCAGTATCAGTGACAGGCCAAGGCCCGTCAGTCTTTTTATTCTTTTTTTCATCACTTCTCGGCCTCCTAACCCTTGACAGAACCAACCATGATTCCTTTGTCGAAATATTTCTGGAAGAACGGATACATGATCAGCAGCGGCAGACTGGATACAACGATCGTTGCATATTTGAGCAGTTCCGCTACTTTTGCCATTTCCGCCGTACTCTGGATATCCGCGATCATTCCCGGCTGCGGTGTATTCTGCACCAGGATGGATCTGAGCACGAGCTGCAGCGGCTGCATATCAGCATCATTCAGATAGATCATTGCATCAAAATAGCTGTTCCACATTCCTACAAAAGACCAGAGCGCCAGCACCGCGATGATCGGTTTGCACACCGGCATCATGATCTTGAAGAAATGCTGGATTTCACTTGCTCCGTCCAGTGCGGACGCCTCTCTGAGCTCTGTCGGAATCGACTGGAAGTACGTTCTGGCAAGAATCATATTCCACACATTAAACGCGCCCGGGAGCAGGATGGCCCACACGGTATTGACCAGATGCAGGTTGTTGACGAGGATGAATGTGGGGATCATTCCGCCGCCAAAGAACATCGTGATCACAAAGATCACATTAAAAAATTTTCTGCCGACAAATTCTTTCTTGGACATCGGATAAGCCGCCAGCAGTGTGACAAAAACCGAGATCACGGTAAATGCCGCCGAATAAAAGAATGAATTGGCAAATCCTCTCCAGATCATATCATTTTCCAGTACCCGTTTATATGCATCCAGCGTCCAGTCTTTAAAATCAAAACTGATCCCCTGATTGTTCAGTACATTCGGATCCATAAAAGAGGCGAGCACCACATAGACCAGCGGGACAAAAACCGCGAGCACAAAGAGCCCAAGAAGTGTATAACCCACACCCAGGATTATGCGGTCGGACGTCCCGAGTTTCATTTTTCTTCTCGTTTCCATAGTCATATCCCCCTTTTATAATCCTTCACCGTCATTAAGTTTCTTTACTACCCAGTTTACGAAGATCAGCAGGATCACATTTATGATGGAATTAAACAATCCCACTGCCGTAGAATAACCGTAGTCGCCATTCAGAAGACCGAGTCTGTATACATATGTAGAAAGGATCTCGGAAGCCGGCAGGTTCATATCTGTCTGCAGCGCATATGCCTTCTCAAATCCGATGCTCATAATATTACCTGCCTGCAGGATGAACTGTATTACGATGATATTCTTGATGGCGGGAAGCTGTACATATCTGATCTGCTGCAGGATATTCGCGCCGTCCACGATCGCTGCTTCTTCCAGGTCTTTGCTGGCATTTGAAAGCGCTGCCGTGTACATGATCGAAGACCAGCCTGCCGTCTGCCAGATCCCGCTGGCTATGTAAATTGTCCGGAATGCCTCCGGCATGGTCATCCAGTTGGTGTCAATACCGAACAGGGAGTTGATCGGGCCAACCGGTGACAGGAACATACGCACCATACCACAGAGAACGATGACTGAGATAAAATTCGGTGCGTAGATCAGAAGCTGAATCTTCTTGCGGATCCCCATCCGGCGGATCTGATTGAGCAGAAGCGCCAGGATGATCGGGATCGGGAAGCCCCAGAGCAGTCCAAAGACACTCAGCTTCAATGTGTTCATCAGATAATTCATGAAATCCGGTGAAGACAGGAACCGTCTGAAATAATCAAGCCCCACCCACGGACTTCCGAGCACACCTTCGATAACATTGTAATCCTCGAACGCGATCAGAATACCGCCCATGGGCCCGTACTTGAAGATCAGCGTAAGCAGAAGCCCCGGAAGCAGAAAGAATACATAAAGCTGCCAGTTCTTCTTTACATACTTTAGTTTTTCCCGCGGCGTCTGCTTTACAGCAACAGCCGATGTTTTATTTTTACGGAAAACTCTCATTTAGTAACCCCTCCTTTTTTACATTTGCACCATCCACATTATTTGACCGGTCATTTTATGCATGGTTTATCTAAAGGTTACCTTTACAGTACCATTGTTTTTGCATAATGTCAACACAAACTTTACATTTGCATAATATTTATATTGTGCATTTGCACCATTTTGTTTGTTTTTTCAATTATAAAACGTCATTTAATTATTTTTTGCTTATTCACAGTTTTACATTTGACAAATCATGCACAATCATTTAAATTAAATGTAACAGAATTATACACATAAACGGAGTATTGTATTATGGAGAAAAAAGTTACGATCCAGGATATTGCAGACAGTCTCGGCTTATCCAGAAATACAGTTTCAAAGGCGCTGAACAACACCGGGATCCTTGCCGAAGAAACCCGCCGGAAAATCCTGACACGGGCGGCAGAAATGGGATACCGAAGATTCATATACCTGCAGCAGGATCAGCCGGAATATAATACCGCCCCCGGCGAACTGGCTCTGATTTCCCAGAACATGCCCTACGGTTCTCATTTTGGGACCTATGCGCTCAATACCTTTCAGGAGAAGATCAGTCAGAACAACTACCGGCTCACTATGTTTCCGGTCCGCGAAGAAGAGATTGCAACACTGCAGCTCCCTCTTGGATTTGACAGAGAAAAGACAGCCGGCATCATCTGTATGGAGATGTTCCAGCCCGAATATATGGAAATGCTGAATTCACTCGGCATCCCTCTGTTGTTTATCGACGCAGCATATGATACAGACTTCACACAGATCAATGCTGATTTTCTGATGATGGAAAACCGGATCAGCGTGTACAACCTGACAGACGCTCTGATCCAGAAAGGGCTTACACGGCTTGCTTTCGCCGGCAACCGCAGGCACTGCCGCTCTTTCTTCGAAAGATGGCAGGGATTCACGGACGCCATGACGGAAAACGGCCTCACCCCCTGTACAACTCAGTTCACAGATACCAATGTCTTCACAGAAGCCGCTCTTCTGGACGAGACACTAAAACGCACATTAAAACTGCCTGAAGCATTTATCTGTGCCAACGATTTCATCGCCATCGACCTGATCCGCGCACTGCGCAGGCAGGGGGTCCGGGTGCCGGAAGATATATTCATCACCGGCTTCGACAACTCCGCCGAATCACGGATCATCGAACCGCATCTGACTACGATCGATATTCCAAGTTCAAAAATGGGATACATCGCAGCCGATCTGCTGCTCTCACGCATCCGCGAACCGGAGACCCCGTATCGCATCATGTATGTACGGACAAATGCAAAATATCGTGAATCCGCAATAATTTAGCCAAAAAAGGCTGCCGCACTAAACTGCGGCAGTCTTTTTTAACTGCTGTATACATTTCTTCCGGACGAACCAGAAGCAGACCGCCTGCATCAGGATCGTGGCGATCCAGGAGCCCGGATATGAGATGAAAAGGAAGAACAGCGACCGGTTGTGCGGGAAGAATCCATAGATCCAGACGATCCTCGTTCCCACCGTTCCGATTACGGAGAGGATCATCGGCACCGCCGAGTGTCCCATACCCCGAAGCGCTCCCGGGATCAGATCCATGATCCCGCACAGGAAATACGGCACCGTTGTAATGGACAGAATCTCCAGCCCGCATGCGATCACTTCCGCATCTGTTGTATAGATCCTGAGCACCTGGGAGCCGAACGCCCAGGCGCCCACGCCCAGGACCAGTGACACCCCCACCGAAAGGATCCCGCAGTCAAGCAGCACCCGGTCCATCCGCTTCTGCTTCCCGACGCTGTAATTCTGACTGGTGAAACTCATGCATGCCTGAGTCACCGCATTGATCGCCGCATACAGGAAGCCGAGAATGTTATTGGCCGCCGTATAGCCCGCCATCGCTGTATCTCCGAAAGAGTTTACAGAAGACTGGAGCATGGCATTAGAGAAATTGATGACCGTACTCTGGATGCCGGCCGGTATCCCTACTGCAAAAATATGTCTCAGATAAATCCATTTCATCGTCAGCTTCGAGAAACGGAGCTGATAGGCCCCTTCCGACCGGTATAGACACCGGAGCACCAGGATGCAGGATACCATCTGGGAACTCACCGTGCCGATCGCCACGCCTGCAACGCCAAGCGGGATCACGATGACCAGAAGAAGATCCAGCACCACATTGGTCAGGCCGGCAACGATCAGGTAAAGGAGCGGACGCTTCGTGTCCCCGACCGCCCTTAAGATGGCCGCGCCGTAATTATAAAGCATAAAGAACGGCATCCCGCAGAAGTAGATCTTCATGTAGAGCGCCGACTGCCCGATCACATTCGCCGGCGTCGCCATCAGTTCCAGCGCCCCTCTCGACAGCAGAACGCCCACCACCGCCATCAGGATCCCGCTGACCAGCGCCAGGGTAATCGCCGTATGTACCGCCTCCGACATTTCCTTCGTCCGCCCCGTGGCCTGATACCTGGCAGCCAGCACATTGGCACCCAGCGAAATCCCGATGAACAGGTTGGTGAAAATATTGATCAGCGCCGTGGTGGATCCAACCGCCGCCAGCGCCTCCCTTCCGTTAAAATGCCCCACGACGATGATATCCACCGCGTTGAACATGAGCTGAAGGATGCTGGATGCCATCAGCGGAAGTGCAAAGGATACCAGTTTGTCCATGATGGATCCGTTGCACATGTCTATCTCAAATCTGCTGCTTTTCAAATCATGCGCCCCCTTACGCAAATTTATCATTGATTTTTACCACAGCATATCTTACTGCTTTTGATGCTTCCAGTCAACCTTATCCGAGCGTCTCGATCACACCCTTCGCATTCTCATCATCCCGGATGATCTCCCCCACCTTCGGAACCGTGATATATCCGGCATACGGGTTCTTGATGCTGATGACCGGGGTCGTGATCCGGGCGTCCACTTCCGAACGTTCAAACGCCAGATCCGTATCGATCATCTCGCAATCTACCAGTTTCAGGTTTCTGCAGTAACAGAGCGGCTGCGTCCCGATGATTTTACAGTTCTCAAACGTGACATTTTCCGAGTACCATGCCAGATACTCGCCTTTTACTACGCTGTTCCGGATGATCACATTTTTCGCATGCCAGAACGCATCCTTTGTATCAAAATTACAGTTTTCAAAAACCGCGTCCGTTATGTACTGAAATGAATATTTTCCCTTCAGGCTCACATTGCGGAAGGCCAGATGATCGGAACGCATCATGAAATACTCGCTCTGCGCCGTTGTGTCCTCCATCTCGATCCCGCGGACCGACCAGCCGAACTCCGGGGAAATGATGTCGCAACCCTTGACAACCGCCTGCGCGCACTCCCGAAGCGCCTTGATCCCGTGCATCTTCGTATTGACGATCTCCACATGGTCCGTATACCAGAGCGCCGCGCGGCACAGCTCCGTCATCTCCGAATCCGTAATCCGAAGGCCATGGTCATGCCAGAACGGGTACCGCAGATTAAAAAAACAGTGATCCACACGGATATTGCTGCATTCCTTGAACGCGCTCTCCCCGTCCGCCGGCCCGTCGAACCTGCAGTTCTTTACCTCGACATCCCTGCTACCGTACAGCGCACGCTCCATGTCAAATGTCTGATTTTCTATTGTTTTCAAAGCATTCGCCTCCTGTTGATCTGTGTACATATGGTTTTCCATATGACATTATACTCCCCGGATCGCAAAACTGCGAATGCTTCTTCCGTATGTTTCATTATACCTGAAATGAATACAGGATCTGCCGCCCTCAGGCCGGCCCTTCGCATCACTCTTCCGCCGGCTCGGTCCAGAGGCGCTCCGATATCGCCGCAAAGTCCACTTCCAGACGTCCTTCCCAGATCCGGACCGGCACCCGGTCATTGAATGTGTACATGGTGATCTCCGGCGCGTCTTCGCCTTCAAATACATAGCATACAACCTTTTCACGCTTCGGATCCACGATCCAGTATTCCCGCACGCCGGCATCCATGTATTTTTGCATCTTGACGCTGTAGTCCAGCTTCCGGGTCGACTCCGAGATCACCTCGATGCACAGATCCGGCGCACCATAGACACCCTTTTTTGTGATCCGCTCATTCCGGCAGATAACGGCGATGTCCGGCTGCATCATGGTCCTGTCATCACAGTCCAGCTGCACGTCCAGCGGGGACGGCACCACGCGGCAGGGGCCCTTGTTCTTCCGGACATAATTTCCGAATTCCAGCAAAAGCTCCATCACCAGTTCCTGGTGCGTAAAGGTCGGCGCTTCCAGAAAGATCAGCACCCCGTCGATCAGCTCCGCACGCACGTCTTCCGGCAGCGCCCGGTAGTCCTCCACCGTATACTCTCCCTGCCGCTTCGTATAATACGGCCTGGCTGCTTCCCGGACCGCATCCGGCGTCATGCGGCTGAGCGCACGGATATCGCGCTCCGTTATACGGCTGTTTAGCTCCGGCGATTCTCCGTTCAGTCCGTAAAGGACATTCTCCAGCGCACGAAGCGTGTCATACCTCGGGGATTTCGTCTCCCCGCTCAGGATCTTGTTGATCGTTCCGACCGGAACCCCTGACAGCTGTGAAAGTTGCTCCGTAGTCATCCCGAGTTTCTTTTTCCGGCTGTTCAGTTCTTCATACAACATATTGTCCTCTCCCTTCAGATTACATATCCGATCACATGTTCTGCATTTATTATATATCCGTTTACGGAATGTGTCAACCGTTTCATCCGTTTACGGGTAATCCGCTTGTGCATTGCATTTATTTCCGCTATACTGGTTTACAGATGCCTGCTGGCGTCTTCCGGACTTATACAGAAAAGGAGTGATTTACAGATGAACGTACGCATGGCAGAAGAAAAAGACATCCCCCGCATCCATGAGCTTCTCTCGCAGGTCGCCATGGTGCATCACAGGGGACGCCCCGACCTTTTTAAATACGGGCAGCGCAAATACACCGATGAACAGTTAAAGGAGATCCTTCACGACCCGAAACGCCCCATCTTTGCCGGCGTTGATGAAAACGACTGCCTGCAGGGTTATGCCTTCTGCATCTTCCAGCAGCATTTAAACGACAACATCCTGACGGATATCAAAACGCTCTACATCGACGATCTCTGTGTGGATGAGGCAAAACGCGGAGAGCATATCGGACGGACGATCTACGATGCGGTCCTTGAATTCGCCCGGGAACAGGGCTGCTACAATGTCACGCTGAACGTGTGGAGCTGCAACGAAAGCGCCCTGAGATTTTATAAGAAATGTGGGCTTAAGCCCCAGAAAGTGGGAATGGAAGTCATACTGGATGCATAACGCATCCGGTACGGCTTCCATTTTTTATTTCGCGCTCAGTGTCCTTACATTGATCCCGTTGACTTCAATGTGATCGTCCACCGGGATCACCAGGCACTGGCGTCCGTCGATGATCCGCGTCTCCACCAGATCCGCCCGGTCCGGGCTGACCCTGATAACCACATCCGGCGTCTCAATATTGAATTTGCGCGTTTCCGCAATGTTGGCGGCCAGAAGGGAGGATTTCTCCCCGGCATTTTCCTCGAAGCTACGGTCAAAACGCTCCATCTTCTCCTCATCTACCCCGCTCTGCTCGAAGACTTTCCGCATCTCCGTCTTATCCAGGGCCAGCGGTTCCGGCTCTTCTTTGTGCTCCTCGATCATATCGTTAAGCGTCTCGTGGATATTTCGGACGGTCTCAAAATCACTGTCCTCGCCGAGCGTATCCTCGATCAGCATCTGGAATGATTCTTTCTGGTCGTCCGCAGACATGGGCATTTTCGCGCCCAGCAGCTGATCGATCATCTCCGGCTGGAGTTCTGAAGATTTCTTCGTGTAATACAGCATGCCGTGAAGATCCGTTCCCCGGTCATTGAAAGCCGGGAAGAGGAATCCCTTGTCCGGCATGTCCACGATCCAGTCGCGGATCCGGTCCTCGATCCGGTTGTCCTCCGCATTATAGCACAGCCCCGCTTTGGACAGGGACACCGGGCAGATACTCATGAGCAGATACTCGTACACCTCATCCGAAGCGTCAAACATTTCCAGGCCGTCCGACGTCTTTCCCGGAATGTCGTACATGGCATGGATCAGGATAATATAATAATTCTCCGCATACTCATATGTAGCGATCACCTTGTCATAAAATTCCTCCAGAAGCATATCGTCTTCCAGCCTGCTGTCACGCAGCTTCAGGAGAAATTCCTGCGTCCCGCCCGGCATCTCCGCCTCCAGCGGGAACTCCAGATTGAGCATGTTTTTCCCCACCGTGCCGGACAGCGTTTTCTTAAATATATCAAAATATTTAAACGCCTCTTCCTCCGGGAGCGACAGGAAGGCTTCCCTTGATTCCAGTTTTTTATTCTTTTCATGATCCACATAACAGCCGCAGATGCGGGTGATCGCACAGTTCGCCGGAGTGAACTGTTTGCGAATCTCAAGGATTTCTTTCTTATTCAATGATATGCACCTCTTTTATTTTTCTTCCGTTATTGTCCATCATACCGCATATCCGCCGGTAAAAAAAGATTTGATTTTCATCCGCATGTGTGATACCATAACTGCGAAATCAAAAATCAAATCGTTACTCATGCAGGTACACGCCGCCGGGCGTGACCGTTTGGCATTCGGCTGCATATCGTCAGGCCTTAGCAGATATGCAGATCCGGATGTTTTTTTATGAAAGGAACTGTGACATGACTGCTTCAACTGAACACAATACGCCGCTTTTTCCACTTTTTCTCCGGTATGTCTCCGCAAATGTGCTCGGCATGATCGGCTATTCCTGCTACATTCTCGCGGACACATTTTTCATTGCCCGGGGGATCGGCGCGGACGCGCTTGCGGCGCTGAACCTTGTCCTTCCGGCATACAGCCTGATGAACGGCACCGGTCTGATGATCGGCATGGGCGCAGCCGCCCGGTACACGATCTCCTCCGCGCAGCCCGGCCGCGAACTGCACCGGACCATTTTCAGCCAGGCACTGTACCTTGCGGCGCTGGCCGCCGTGATCTTCAGCTGCGCGGGGCTCTTCCTGCCGGAGCAGATCGCCGTATTCCTCGGAGCGGACGCCCAGACCGCCGGCTATGCCGCCGATTATATCCGCATCCTGCTGGTCTTCTCGCCCCTTTTTCTCGGCAACAACCTTCTGCTCAGCTTCACGAGAAATGACGGCGCGCCCGGCCTGGCCATGACCGGCATGATCGTGGGAAGCCTGACGAACATCGTCCTTGACTATGTATTTATCTATCCGCTGGGCATGGAGATGACCGGAGCTGCCATCGCGACGGCAACCGCGCCTGTGGTAAGCATGCTGATCATGTTCTCCCGGTTTATCCGGAAGCAGAATCATTTCCACCCCGTGCGCACCCGGCTGTCCCTGCGCCGCTGGGGCGACATCTGCGCGCTCGGCGTCTCCTCACTGGTCACGGAAATGTCCTCCGGCATCGTGATCATTGTACTTAATTTCCTGATCCTTGGGCTGAACGGCAATACCGGAGTAGCGGCTTACGGCATCCTGGCAAATATCGCCCTCGTGCTGGTGGCCATCTTCACCGGCATCGGGCAGGGGATCCAGCCGATTTTGAGCCGCTATACGGGAGAGAACGGAAAAAGCCAGCGGCGGAAGCTGCGGCGCTATGCGCTGACCAGTTCCCTGCTGCTGGCATCTGTTTCCTATATCCTGATCTTCTTTTTTGCCGTCCCGATCGCCGGACTCTTTAACCGGGATCATGATCCGGTCCTTACTTCGATCGCGTCCGGCGGAATGAAGATCTATTTCCTCAGCCTGTTCTTCTCCGGCATCAATATCGTCGCAGCCGCAATGCTGAGTTCCGAAGACCGGCCCCGGCAGGCATTTGCCGTATCCGTCCTCCGGGGATTCATCCTGATCATTCCCGCGGCTGCAATCCTGGCCATGTGCCTGGGACTCACCGGTGTATGGATGTCCGTGCCGGTGACAGAAGCTGCCGTGGCGGTTCTCTCCCTTATCTTCCTGTTCCGGAAGTCCCGGTGATCTGCTGCCCTGTATGAAGGATACGGTTCGCATTTGCAACCCGCTCTTTCGAGGGCGGGTCGATTCCCGCCAGCGGATAATCATATCCCAGTTCCTTCCACTTGTACTCCCCGAACGTGTGATAGGGTAGCACTTCTACTTTCTGTACATTTTTCAGTTTACTTATGAAATCATATAATTTCTCAAGATACACATCATCGTCATTTCGCTCCGGAACAAGCACATGCCGGATCCATACCGGCTTCCCGGTCTCAGACAGATACCGCGCCATATCCAGGATATTCATATTCGTCCGGCCGGTCAGGATCTTATGCTGCTCCTCATCAATATGTTTGACGTCCACCAGCAGCAGATCCGTATACCGCATCAGCTCATTAAACTTTCCGAAAAAAGGCTCCTCCCGGGTAAAAGGCGCGCCGCTCGTATCGATCGTCGTGTGAATGCCCTTCTCCTTCGCCTTGCGGAACAGCTCGATCAGAAACTCCATCTGCATGAGCGGCTCCCCGCCGCTCACCGTGATCCCGCCTTCAGTTCCCCAGTATGACTTATACCGCAGCGCCTGGGAGAGAAGATCATCCGCACTTCTCTTCTGGCCAACCTGCATATCCCAGGTATCCGGGTTGTGACAGAACTGACAGCGCATCGGACAACCGGACACAAAAATGACAAACCGCACGCCGGGCCCGTCAACCGAGCCGAAACTCTCCGTAGAATGGATGAAACCGTCCATCTTTCTCCTTTCGGGGACGTAGTAAAATTGAAAATGACTACGTCCCGGATTAACATTTGCCCTGTCCCTTTTTGAGTTTTACCGTGTCCCCTATGTAATAGTGCACAATTTGGTCATCTAAAACCCGCATATAATCATTCGCAATTTATGCACTTTTCAAGAGGGACAGGGCTATTTTCAAAATGGGACAGGGTTATCATCAATCGGGGACGTAGTAAAATTCAATTTTACTACGTCCCCGATTGAAGTTACATCCTGTCGTGGCAGGTTCTTGCGATCACGTCCATCTGCTGCTCTCTTGTCAGGTCGATGAATTTGACTGCATATCCGGACACGCGGATGGTGAAGTTTGCGTATTCTTCTTTTTCCGGATGTTCCATCGCATCAATCAGTTTTTCTGTTCCGAATACGTTTACGTTCAGGTGATGTGCACCCTGGTCGAAGTATCCGTCCAGTACGTGTACGAGATTGTTCTTCCGCTCGTTGTCATCGTGTCCCAGTGCGCCCGGGCTGATGGTCTGGGTGTTGGAGATTCCGTCAAGCGCCTGCTCGTACGGAAGTTTTGCAACGGAGTTGAGGGATGCCAGCAGACCGTTCTGCTCTGCGCCGTAGGACGGGTTTGCGCCCGGCGCCAGCGGCTCGCCGGCTTTTCTTCCGTCCGGAAGGGATCCGGTCGCCTTGCCGTACACCACGTTGGATGTGATGGTAAGGATGGATGTCGTCGGCTCTGAGTTTCTGTAGGTATGGCATTTTTTCAGCTTGCTCATGAATGTGCGGAGCAGCCATACTGCGATCTCGTCCGCGCGCTCGTCGTCGTTTCCGTATTTCGGGAAATCGCCTTCCACTTCGTAGTCGACCGCCAGGCCGTCCTCATCGCGGATGACTTTTACTTTCGCGTATTTGATCGCGCTTAAGGAGTCGACCACATGGGAGAATCCTGCGATTCCTGTTGCGAATGTACGTCTCACGTTTGTGTCGATGAGCGCCATCTCAGCAGCCTCGTAGTAATATTTATCATGCATGTAGTGGATCATGTTCAGTGTATCGACATACAGCTTGGACAGCCACTCCATCATCTGGTCATATTTTTCCATGACTTCATCATAGTCAAGGTACTCAGATGTGATCGGACGGTACAGCGGGGATACCTGCTGTTTTGTCTTCTCATCCACACCGCCGTTGATCGCGTACAGAAGGCATTTCGCCAGGTTCGCGCGGGCGCCGAAGAACTGAATCTCCTTGCCGGTCTCTGTGGCGGATACACAGCAGCAGATGGAATAGTCATCGCCCCATACCGGACGCATCACATCGTCGTTCTCGTACTGGATCGAACTTGTCGCCACGGAAATGTATGCCGCATACTTCTTAAAGTTTTCCGGCAGGTGTGAAGAGTACAGCACGGTCAGGTTCGGCTCCGGTGACGGTCCCATGTTCTCCAGTGTGTGGAGAAAACGGTAATCGTTCTTTGTTACCATGTGGCGTCCGTCCATTCCGATTCCCGCCATCTCCAGTGTCGCCCATACCGGGTCGCCGGAAAAGAGTTCATTGTAGGACGGGATCCTTGCGAACTTCACCATTCTGAACTTCATGACCATGTGGTCAATGAGCTCCTGAGCCTGCTCCTCTGTGAGGATGCCTTTCTTCAGGTCGCGCTCGATGTAAATGTCAAGGAATGTGGAAATGCGTCCCACGCTCATTGCCGCGCCGTTCTGGGTCTTGATCGCCGCAAGATATCCGAAATACAGCCACTGCACCGCCTCTTTCGCGTTTGTCGCCGGCTTTGAAATGTCATATCCGTATACGGCCGCCATCTCTTTTATGCCGTTCAGGGCGCGGATCTGGTCTGCAATCTCCTCGCGGAGACGGAAATCTGTTCCCTTCATGCCGTGTCTCTCATACTCAACGAAATCAGACTGTTTCTTCTCGATCAGATAATCGATGCCGTAGAGCGCCACACGGCGGTAGTCGCCGACGATGCGGCCTCTTCCGTATGTATCCGGAAGACCTGTGATGATCTTGTTGTGACGCGCTTTTTTCATCTCAGGTGTGTAAATGTCAAACACGGCCTGGTTGTGTGTCTTATGATATTTCGTAAAGATTTCATGGAGCTTTTCACTCGGAGTATATCCGTAGGTCGTACACGCCTGTTCCGCCATCTTGATCCCGCCGTAAGGCATGAACGCACGCTTCAGCGGCTTGTCTGTCTGGAGGCCCACAACCTGCTCCAGATCTTTCATCTCTTCGTTAATGTATCCCGGGCCGTATGCCGTCAGGCCGGATACAACCTCTGTCTCCATATCGAGAACGCCGCCTTTGGCGCGTTCCTCTTTCTGGAGCTTCTGCAGCTCTCCCCATAACTTGTCCGTCGCCTCTGTGGGGCCTGCAAGGAATGACTCGTCTCCGTCGTACTGAGTGTAATTGTGCTGAATGAAATCACGCACATTGACTTCCTCTTTCCAGAGATGCCCGTCAAATCCTTCCCACTGGTCAAAATTCACTTTTGCCATCTTCAAAATCCTCCTCTGAAATCTGTAAATTACTTATTGTCATGCGCTAGTATATCATTGACCGGAGAAAAACGCAAGGCTTATTATGATAATCATTCTCATTTTTCGCCTATGTTTACATTTTTGTGCAAAACATATATTTTACACAACATTTTGTGTTTATTTTTTACAGGCATCCTCTCTGTAGTAGATTGTTTACAATCGGACATTCTGTTATAATAACGGGGATGTACAAAGCGCTGATTCAAAATGAAAGAAAGGCTCTTATAAAATGGAAATACGAAGATCAACCATGAAGGATCTGGATACCCTCTGTAAAATGTACGAAAGCGCCCGGCAGTTCATGGCCTTCCACGGCAACCCGCAGCAATGGGGACAGACCTACCCGAAACGGACGCTCACGGAGTCTGATATCGCATCCGGATGCTCCTATGTCTGCGAAGATCAGGGCCGGATCATCGCGACCTTCTATTACAGAGAAGGCCCGGATGACACCTACCTCAGGATATACGACGGCGAATGGCTCAACGCAGAGCCCTACGGCGTCGTCCACCGGATCACCTCGGACGGGACGGTAAAAGGAGCCGCTTCTTTCTGCATTAACTGGGCCTTTGAACAGTGCGGCAACCTGAAGATCGACACCCACCGGGACAACCGGATCATGCAGCACATGCTGGAGAAGAACGGGTTTAAATACTGCGGCGTCATCTACACGGACGACGGAAGCGAACGGATGGCATACCAAAAGGCGGAGTGAGAATTCACCCCGCCTTTTCTGTTTCCTTCCCGGTCACTGATCAAAACGGATCTTTATGTACGCTTTGATCTCTTCCACGCATTTTTCAAATCCAAGCTTGCCGCTGTTCAGGCACAGATCGTAGTTTCTCGCATCCGCCCACTCATGACCTGTGTGATAACGGTAAAATTTTCCTCTGTACTCATCTGTTTTCTCGATAAACTTCTGCATTTCTTTTTCCGTCATGCTATGGCGCTCCATGGAGCGGTCCAGACAGAATTTCCGGTCCGCATGGATGAAGACGCTGACCACATTCGGATACTCGCGCAGCACATAATCCGCGCAGCGGCCGACGATCACGCAGGACTCCTTCACGGCAAGATCCTTGATGATCTTCGCCTGATAATTAAAGAGGTTGTCATCCGACGTAAACTCCTTATTCTCCGGCGTCAGCAGCTCCCCGTCATAGGGACGGCTCAGGATGCGGAACCAGGGCGCGTGTCTGACTTTCTCATCAGACATCCCGAAAAGCCGCTCATTGATCCCGCTGTCCTCGGAAGCCATTCTGAGGATCTCGCGGCTGTAGCAGTTGATGCCCAGTTCCTGGGCAAGCATCGCCCCGATGGTCTTCCCGCCGCTTCCGTACTGTCTTGCGATCGTAATTACGATATTCCTCATGATCTTCCTCCTCTCCTACTCACCAAGATATGCTTTCTTGATCGAATCATCTTCCAGAAGATCTTTCGCATTGCCTGACATGGTAATGCGCCCGGTCTCCAGCACATACGCCCGGTCTGCGATGGCCAGGGCCTTCTTCGCGTTCTGCTCCACGAGAAGAACGGTGGTGCCGCTCTCGCTCACGGAGCGGATGATGTCAAAGATCTCATTTACAAGGATCGGCGAAAGCCCCATGGACGGCTCATCCATCAGGATGATCTTCGGACGGGACATGAGCGCCCGGCCCATGGCCAGCATCTGCTGCTCGCCGCCGCTTAACGTTCCGGCCATCTGGTTCTTACGTTCCTCCAGACGGGGGAACCGTTTATATACATTCGCCAGGCTTTCCTCGATTTCATTTTTATCGCTTCTTGTATAAGCGCCCATCTTCAGGTTCTCATACACGCTGAGCTCCGCAAATACGCGGCGCCCTTCCGGCACATGGGCCATCCCCATGGACACGATCCTGTGGGCCGGCACTTTCGTGATGTCCTTTCCCTCGAAGACCACGCTTCCCTTCTTCGGGGAAATCAGGCCGGTGATCGTGTGAAGCGTCGTCGTCTTTCCTGCGCCGTTGGCGCCGATCAGCGCGATGACCTCTCCCTGGTTGACCTCAAAGGAGATCCCTTTTATGGCCTGGATCACGCCGTAATATACTTCCAGATCTTTTATTTCAAGCATTGCCATAATCCGTTTCCTCCTATTCTCCAAGATAAGCGGTGATGACCCGCGGATCATTCAGTACGTCGGATGTTGCGCCGTGGCTCAGCACTTCGCCGAAGTTCAACACGGTCAGGCGCTCGCAGATCCCGCTTACCAGTTTCATATCATGCTCGATCAGGAGGATGGTCATATGGAACTCATCCCGCACGAAACGGATCATATCCATCAGTTCGCCCGTCTCGTTGGGGTTCATGCCGGCCGCCGGCTCATCCAGCAGCAGGAGCTTCGGCTCCGTCGCAAGGGCCCTTGCAATCTCCAGCCTTCTCTGCTGTCCGTAGGGCAGGTTGGACGCCTTCACATGCGCCACTTCATCCAGATTGAACACTTTCAGAAGCTCCATCGCTCGCTCGTCCATCTCCTTCTCCACCTTCCGGTAGGCCGGAAGACGAAGGATGCCGGAAACCGTTGAGTAATGGTGCTTGTTGTGGAGCCCCGCCTTTACATTGTCCAGCACGGTGAGATCCTTGAACAGACGGATGTTCTGGAACGTCCGGGCGATCCCCGCCTTGCTGATGTCAATGGTCTTCTTTCCCGTAATGTCCGTCCCGTCCAGCAGGACTTTGCCGCTGTCCGGTTTATACACGCCGGTCAGCAGGTTGAAGACCGTGGTCTTGCCGGCGCCGTTGGGGCCGATCAGGCCGTACAGCTCCTGTTTTTCAATCGATATGTCAAATGCATTCACCGCGCGGAGGCCGCCGAATGAAATGCCCAGATTTTTTACTTCCAGTAATGCCATTATTTCACAGCCTCCTTCTGCTTTCTGCCAAATCTCAGGTGGCGCTCCCTCCACTCGATCGCTTTCGGCGCCCAGTTAAAGAGCATCATGACGATAAGGACGATCGCGTAGATCAGCATACGGTAATCCTGCATGCCGCGGAGAAGCTCCGG
Organism: Candidatus Mediterraneibacter quadrami; assembly: GCA_019120575.1. Taxonomy (GTDB): domain Bacteria; phylum Bacillota; class Clostridia; order Lachnospirales; family Lachnospiraceae; genus Mediterraneibacter; species Mediterraneibacter quadrami. The sequence goes on along the minus strand of DWUU01000038.1, from coordinate 16,017 downwards.
GAGAAGCGTCAGGACCGTCGCCGCAATGACCGAACCGCGGATGCTTCCCATGCCGCCCAGTACGACGAATACCAGGATCATGATGGACTGGTTGTACCCGAAGTTATCCGTGTTCGCAGTCAGCGCGGACAGGTTGTGCGCATACAGAACGCCTGCGCTTCCCGCCAGTGCCGCGGAAACGGTAAAGGCCATCAGCTTGTACTTTGTAATATTGATTCCGATGGACTCTGCTGCGATCCGGTTGTCGCGGATCGCCATGATCGCACGTCCGTCCCTTGAATTGATCAGGTTCAGGATCACGAAAAGGCTGATCATGATCATGATAAATCCGATCAGGAACGTTGAGTCCTGGGGCGTGCCCGTGATTCCCTGCGGTCCGTTCACAATGACCGTCCCGTCCGACTCCATGTCAAGAGCCATCACATCCTTCAGGGAGAAATGGAATCCGTTGGAGTCCTTTCCGATAAACAGAACATTGACCAGGTTCTTGATGATCTCTCCGAAGGCCAGTGTAACGATGGCCAGGTAATCGCCCTTCAGACGGAGCACCGGGATCCCGATCAGGATGCCGAACACAGCCGCCACCGCGATGCCGATCAGCATAGCCAGGAAGAAGCGCAGACCGTCAACGGTGATCACGTCCTTCATGCATTTAGAGAAAAACGCACTGGAAAATGCACCCACACACATGAATCCGGCATGTCCCAGACTCAGCTCGCCCAGGATGCCGACCACCAGGTTCAGGGAAACCGCCATAATCACATAGATGCAGATCGGCACCATGATCCCTTCGATCAGGCTGGATACGCTTCCGGTGCTGATCAGCGTCTGCATGATGACAAACGCGATGATCACGATCCCGTAAGTAATCAGATTGTTTTTTGTCGTTTTATTGATTCCGTTCATCTTCTTCATGCCGTCCACCTACACTTTCTCCTGAATCTTCTTACCCAAAAGTCCCGTAGGCTTCACAAGAAGCACGATGATCAGCACGGCAAACACGAGCGCGTCCGCCAGCTGGGAAGAATACACTCTTCCGAATATTTCGATCACGCCGAGAAGCAGGCCGCCGATAAACGCGCCCGGGATCGATCCGATTCCTCCGAACACGGCCGCCACGAAGGCCTTGATGCCGGGCATGGCGCCCGTATACGGCGTCACGCTCGGGTAGGCAGAGCAGTAAAGCACGCCCGCCACGGCTGCCAGCGCCGAACCGATGGCAAAGGTCAGCGCGATCGTTCCGTTTACATTGATGCCCATCAGCTGGGCCGCGCCCTTATCCTCCGAAACCGCGCGCATGGCCTGTCCCGGTTTCGTTTTCTGCACGAACGTGACAAGCACGGCCATAATGACCAGACAGACCACGATCGTAACAATGGTCACGCCCGAGATGCTGATCTGTCCGCCTGCGAGCGTGATCCCCGTCCATTTGATCACAGACGGGAAAGTCTGCGCGTTCGATCCGAACACAAGCAGTGCGATGTTCTGCAGCAGATAGCTGACGCCGATGGCCGTGATCAGAACCGACAGCGAGGACGCCGCGTTCCGAAGCGGCTTGTATGCCACCCGCTCGATCACCACACCGAGTACGGTACAGACCACGATGGCGATCAGCACCGCGATGACCGGCGACAGCCCGGCCTGCGACATGGCGATCAGGGCCATATAGGCGCCGATCATGATGACGTCGCCGTGGGCGAAGTTCAGCATCTTCGCAATACCGTAGACCATGGTATAGCCCAAGGCAATGATCGCATACACGCTTCCCAGGCTCAATCCGTTAATTAAGTACGATATAAAGCTCATTTCCATTCCCTTCCATTCCGTAATGCTTATCGTATGTTTTCAGTGTGCCAACACCGATATCAACTGATTATACCATACTCTGTGAACAGTTATCAATATAAAAAACGAGTACACTCGGTTTTTTTATCACATTCCCGAATGTACCCGTTTTCTGTCTGTCCGGAAGCTGCCGGAAACCCAGGAGCGGGTAGCGCTTTTAAGCCCCCCGCTCCTCCCATTTTTTATAAATTGCCTCCAGCGCGTCCACTGCCCCGTCAATCCCGAGAAGGCTTGTATTGAACATCATCGCATTGTCTTCAATGCTGCCCCATGTCCTTTTGGTCCGCGCCTCATAATAATTTTTTCTCTCACGGTCGGTCTTCTTCACCTTGTCCGCCGCCTGTTTCTCATCCAGCTTATAAAGCTTCATGATCCGGCGGATGCGGTCGTCTTTATACGCATAGATAAATGTATTGATGCAGTTCGTGTAATCGCCCAGCACATAGTCCGCGCACCGCCCGACGAAGATCCCCGGACCTTCCTCCGCCAGCTTGCGGATGATCGCGCACTGCCTGTCAAACACCCGGTCCGTAAGGGTCTGGCCGGACTCATCACTGTTCATGAACACCCGGTACTCGATGCTGCTGGCCGCATACGCGGACAGGAATCTGCCCAGGATCGTCTCATCCACCTTCGTCGCATCCTCATTGCTGATCCGGAGTTCCTGCGCCGCCATATGGATCAGATTGTGATCGTAAAGCGGGATGTCAAGCCGTTCCGCCAGACGGTTGCCGACCTCATGTCCGCCGCTTCCGAACTGTCTGCCGATAGTAATGATCGTATGTTGCATCATAATGTGTCACTCCTCCCTGCGGGTCGCTGTAATTATAGTTTGATTATACCATCATCCGCAGAGTTTTTGGCAGAAATTTTTATTAATTATTCAATCTTTTCTGTATTTTCTGATTATTTTACTCTTTCCTGCCGGACGACGCGTTTTTCCCGCTGACGATAGTGTAGTAGCTCCTGGAAGTGATCACATACACAGCCACATAAAAGAGCGCGAACACGAGATAACAGCATACCGTCACCAGGATCAGCAGCTTCTCCTCCGTAGCCGAAAGCAGCATCAGGATCTGGGAGATCAGCGGGAACGCGAATGCCAGATGGACGCCCGCCGCGATAAGCGGCAGGAAAAATACCGTCAGCACCTGGGAATTGATGCTCTGCTTCACTTCCTTCCGGCTCATCCCCACCTTCATCAGGATGTCGAACCGGTCCTGATCCTCGTATCCTTCCGAGATCTGCTTATAGTACATAATGAGCACCGTGCCGAAAAGGAAGACGGCCCCGAGCATCACGCCCAGGAAGAACAGGCCCCCGTTCAGAGCGAGGATGTCCGCCCGCCCTTCTGCTTTTGAATCCAGGGTATAGTTCGGATAATCCATCTCCGGATTTTCCTGTCCGGTCAGTTGCGACATGCGTTCCACGATCGTCCGGTAGATCTCTGCCTGCTTCTCCTCATCGCAGGAAAGGTCAACCCCATAGCTTTCCCGGATGTACGTCGTGACCAGGCTTTCCGACGGATCCAGAGACGCATTCAGTGCATTCCTGTAATCATTGATCTGACGGATCACCGCCATATCCGGCGCCACGATAAACCACGATCCCATAATATTCGCCTGGGCCATCCCCATATTGAACGGCTGACGGTCCATAAGCCGCACGTTCCAGGTGCCGCAGCCGTCGATCGTCAGGCTGTCTTCATGGTACTCCGTTTTATATGGATACAGAAGAATCTCATCATCCGCCAGTTCCGCCCCGGCGCCGCTTAAGGCGTTGTAATCCTCCAGCGTGATCATGTAGATGCCGCGCAGGGACTCCACTTCACCAACGCCCACGCTGGCAGGCGGCTGATCCAGCCGGAACTGATCTCCCAGCGCAAATCCTGCGGTCTCATAGAAATGAAAGTCCGCCACATTCTCCGCCGTCTCCCCGTACTCTGCCAGCACTTCTTCCGTCAGGTCCCGGTAGCTCTGCGTCTCCCCGTAATCGTCCGAGACAAACTCCATACAGATATCATGCGGGAATCTTCTCTCCACCGCGTCTTTCGTCTGGGCATACATGCACACGGTCGACGACACGGTAACCAGCACCATGGTGGACAGAATGCAGATGGACGCAAGTCCGGCCCCGTTCCGCTTCATCCGGTACACAAGAGATGACAGGGATACAAAATGCTTCGTCTTATAATAATACCCTTTCCGCTTCTGCAGCAGCCGGCAGAGCGCCACCGATCCGGCAATAAAGAGGAAATACGTTGCAATGATCACCATGACCACCGCAAAGAAAAAGAGAACGAGCGCCGACATCGGATCAATCACCATGACCGCCAGATAATAGGCGGCAGCCAGGATGAGGGCTCCAAGGACCGCCAACACCCAGTTGGCCCGCGGCGGTTTCTCGCCCACATTTTCGCTTTTCAAAAGTTCCACCGGACGGAGCCGGAAGATCGCGACGAGCATCCGCATCATGATCAGGATAAAGATCCCGATAAACAGCCCCGCCGTTGCAAGGACCGGCCTTGCGCTTACCCGAAAGCCGAATCCGATATTCCCGCCCAGGATCCGCACCGCCGCCAGTTCCGCAAGCCTGGAGAAAAGCATGCCGAGCCCGACGCCGGCGATGACCGAGACGAGGGCCGTCAGGACATTTTCCCAGGCGAGGATCCGCACCAGGTTGCGCTTGCCCATGCCCAGGATATTGTAAAGTCCGAATTCTTTCTGCCGCCTGCGGATCAGAAATGAATTCGTATAATACAGGAAGATCAGGGAAAATATGGCGATCACCCACACGCCCAGGCTCAGCAGAGCCTGAAGCATCTCGCCGCCCCGCACTTTCGTAAAATCGGCGCAGAATCCCAGATAATACAGGATGTAGTACATCATGGTCATACAGATGCAGGTCAGGATATACGGGAAATACAGCTTCCGGTTCTTGACGATCCCGTCTTTCGCCAGTTTGATATAGAATCCGCCCCTCATCGTCTGTCACCGCCTGTCGCAAGGATCGTCAGCGTATCCGATATTTTCTGGTAGAACTGTTCATCCGTAAGGCCGCCCCGGTACAGCTGATGGTACACCTCGCCGTCCCGGATGAAGAGCACGCGTCCGGCCCGGCTGGCCGCCTTTACCGAATGGGTCACCATCAGGATCGTCTGCCCTTTTTCATTGATCCGCGAAAACAGTGCCAGAAGTTCGTCCGTGGACTTCGAATCCAGCGCCCCTGTTGGCTCATCCGCCAGCAGAAGGTCCGGGGCCGTGATGATCGCCCGGGCCACCGCCGCCCGCTGCTTCTGGCCGCCGGATACTTCGTAGGGATATTTCTCCAGAAGCGCTGCGATCCCCAGTTCCTTCGCCACCGGCATCAGCTTCTGCATCATGGTTTTATAGTTTTCCCCTTTCAGAACCAGCGGAAGGAGAATGTTGTCCCGGATGTTAAACGTATCCAGAAGATTGAATTCCTGGAACACGAACCCGAGATTGTCCCGGCGGAACTGCGAGATATTCTTATCCTTTACAGACGAGAGCGGCTTCCCTTTCAGATACACTTCGCCCTCCGTCGGCTTATCCAGCGCCGCCAGAAGATTGAGAAGCGTGGTCTTGCCGCTTCCGCTTTCCCCCATGATCGCCACGTATTCGCCCTCTTCCACGGAAAAATTCACGCAGGAGAGCGCCTGCACCTGAGTCCCGCCAAACCGCGGACGATAGATCTTCTTCAGATTCTTTACTTCCAAAACAGTCATAAAAACTGACCTCCTTCATCATTTCTGAACCCAGTATACAGAAAATGACCGGAATGCCGACATCGAATCCTGTGACATTCCGGCCGTATCATGTGACACAATTGTCACACGCAACCCTCTTATTCGACCTGCAGCGGATAATTTTCCAGATCCACGGTAAACCTGCTGCCCCGCCCCGGCTCCGAAGCCGCCGTAAGCCGGTGCCCCAGCCGGTCCGCCGCCTGCCGGCACAGATACAGGCCGATCCCTGTGGACTTCTTATCCAGCCGTCCGTTGTATCCGGTGTATCCTTTCTCAAAGATCCGGGGCAGATCCTCCGGCGCGATCCCGATCCCCGTATCCGTCACGCTGATCCGCCGGTACCGGTCCGCCGCGATCGTAACCGTTCCGCCTTCCGGCGTATATTTCACCGCGTTGGACAACAGCTGTTCAAGGATAAAAGACAGCCACTTCTCATCCGTCAGCGCTTTCATGTACGTTCCGTCATATACGAGGCGGATCTTCCGGCGGATGAACTGCCCCGCATATTTGCGCACCGTCTTCCGGATGATCTCATCCAGATCACATTCCCGGATCACCAGATCCGACGCCCCTTCGCCGAGCCGGATATAGGAGAGTGCCATCTCCGCATACTGCTCGACGCGGAAGAGTTCCGCCGAAAGCTCCCGGTTTTCCCGGGTATCCTGCTGCTGGAGCAGGATCTTCATCACCGCGATCGGCGCCTTGATCTGGTGGACCCAGGCCGCATAATAATCATTCATATCCCGGCGGGCGGCGTCCCATTTTTCCTTCTGCAGGCGGTTCGCCCCCTCCTCTTTTCGCACCAGTTCCTGATAGTCCCGTTCAGCCAGGCTGCCGGCCCGGGGCAGATAATCCGCACACGGCCCATCCGCCGGGTCCAGCCGCTCAAGCTCACGGTGATTCTTTCTGTAACGAAGGAATCCGAGAGCCTGGAAAAACAGGCCGAAAGCCGCCGCCAGCAGCAGCGGATACCAGATCGCCTCCCAGCGGATGCCGTACAGTCCGAACACAGCCGCATAGGCAATGCCGCTTAAGAGCCCCCACAGCCAGATATACCGGCAGTCAGCCAGATATCGTAATACATCGCGCATGTTCCCCAGTCTCCTTTCCCGTCATTGGTTCTCCCGTCCATTGCTCAGGCATCCGTTTTCACCGGATCCTGCGCCTGCGGGATCAGGTATCCTTCCCCCACCTTCGTAGTGATAAAATCCGTAAGCCCCGCTTTGTCAAGTTTCTTCCGGAGCCGGGCGATATTGACCGTCAGTGTATTTTCCTCAATATAGTCGTCCGTCTCCCACAGCTTTGTCATCAGCGTATCACGACTGACCAGACGCCCTTTATTCTCCATCAGCGTCTGCAGGATGCGGAACTCATTTTTCGTCAGATCAAGCTTCTTTCCCTCATAGGTGAGCGTCGTATCATACAGGTTCAGGATCGCGCCGCGGTGCTCCAGCACCGGGATCTTCCCGGCCAGATCATAGGTCCGTCTGAGCAGCGCCTGCACCTTCGCCGTCAGGACGCTCAGGTCAAAGGGCTTTGCCACAAAATCATCGCCGCCCATATTGACCGCCATGATGATATTCATATTGTCGGCCGCCGAGGAGATAAACATGACCGGCACGCCGGAAATCTTACGGATCTCGCTGCACCAGTGATATCCGTTATAAAAGGGCAGCGTGATATCCATCAGGACCAGATGTGGATCATAGTCCGTAAAGACGGTGAGCACGTTCTGGAAATCCCGCACATACTCCGCCTCATTCCCCCACATCTTCATTTCTTTCTGTATCGCCTGCGCCATTGCCAGGTCGTCTTCCACGATCAGGATCTTGTACATAATCTGCCTCCCTGCTGCTTTCTTCCGTCAATGTAAAATCGGCATACAGCCCTTCTGCAAAATGCTGTACACCGATCCGTATAACAATATTATGCTTCCGGCTCAATGATCTTCATCGCCAGATCCCCGTCCCCGCTGACCGTGAACCCGGCCTTTTTATAGAATCCGGCAAGAAGGTCATGGTACTGATCCGGCCCCGTATATCCGAGCGGCGCCAGTTCATATCCCATCGGCGCGATAATCAGCGTAACGCCCTTTTTCCCGAGCTGGTCCGCGATCTCGTTCATACACACAGTTCCGTATCCTTTGCCCCGGAGCGTAAACCCGTTGAGATAAAACTCCATGATCACAGCCTTCGTCTTGCTCTCCAGCAGATATTCCATGTGAAAGATCTGATATCCTTTTTCAAAAACATCCACCGTCTGGGGACGGTACTGAAACTCCAGGATATGGGCGCTCTTGTCCGGAAGCGTCACAGCCCGGAAATATTCTTTTCTCAAGTAAACCGCTATTGACATACGTTCCTCCCATCCACCGGCAGTTCCGCCCGGGCTCAGGCGTCTCCTTCCGGTTTCACCGGCTGTTTCTTTCTCGCCACATTCAGCTGTACATTAACGCCAAACGGATTGAGTACGACCCCTTTGGCCTCCCCGACCAGGATATCCGGGATCCTGTCCGCAGGAACAACCGCCGTGCGCAGTTTCTTTCCTTTTGCAAATCTCTGGAATTCCAGAATGTCCGTGAAGACCGGCTGGTAAACATCGCCGTTCTTCAGTTTCAGCACCGGAACCTGTTTATCTTCCTGCAGGGCAATGATAAAGGACGCCTTGCCGTAATGAGCCAGCAGTTCTTCCTGCAGTTCCCTGAGCTCCTCTGTCGGCTGCGGCTTTTCCTGGCGGCGCATCTCCTGCATGAAATAGATCGCCGTCAGATGGAGCGCCGGATTCTCGATCACTTTCTTTCCTTCCGGGAGATTTTCCGGATCCTTCCGCACCACCAGGTCTGAGAGCTGAACGCTGATCTGTGTATCCGTCCCGTGATTCACAGCCAGACAGTTGACCCCCAGCGTATACAGACTTGTGTAAAAGGCCAGCAGCTGCTTATCCTCCAGTTTCGCCACCGCGGTCAGATACTTCTGATCCAGCAGCTCCTTCGCTTTGTTTTTCGCATCTTCCATCCGGTAATAAAGGAAGATCTCATCGTCAAACGTCTCTTCATCGCATTTTACAAAGGGAAGCTTTGTCACTGCCGACATGACGACATAAAGCTCTCCCGGTTTTCTTAAGGCCGCAAGCGTCTCCTGCTTTGTAACGGATGTATGTGTATCACTCATTTTATGCATTTCCTTTCCATTCGGTCAGTCCGGCTGTCAGGCCGGGCTCCTGATATTGTATCACATCTTCCGCAGCAGTTCCAATACATACGGCAGAAAAATGATCAGACCGATGATCACCGATATAATCGCGGCAAAGAGTACTGCGCCCGCAGCCGTGTCTTTAGCGATCTTCGCCAGCGGTTTCCGCTCTTCGGTCGCCAGGTCCACCACCGCTTCCACCGCCGTATTCACCAGTTCAAGGGATGCCACCAGGGCAAAGAGCAGCAGACAGACACACCACTCCGCCGGCGTGATGTGAAACAGCGTCCCCGCGCAGGTGACCGCGACGATCGCCAGGCAGTGGATCTTCATGTTGCGTTCCTTGCGGATCCCGGTCAGGATGCCTTCAAAGGCATAGCCGAAGCTGGCCCCGAGGGGATTCTTTTTATCTTTTTTCACAGGCTGTATCCTCCTGTTCATTTTTTCGGTTCGTTTTTATTTTTTCCGTGACAGCATGTGTTTGATGAATACATACATCACAATCACAAACGCCAGCACATATCCGAACGCCCCCAGCGCCGGAATGCCCAGGATCTTCGGCGTCATATCTGTCGTACAGATGATGCTGGAACTGATCAGCAGCGCCATCACCCACAGGCCCATCACGATGTTGCGTACAAGCCTCCTGAGAAGCTGCGCCAGATCATCTGTGACCTGCAGATCCAGATTCACCTTCGCCTGGCCTTTCAGATACCCGTTCATCATATCCGACACCATGGACGGGATATCCAGCGCCTTGCGGAATGATTTGATGATGCTGCGCCCGCTGCTTTTGAGTTCTTTCTTAAAATCAAAGTTCCTGAAAAATTCGCCGGACATATGGGCTGTGGCGATCTCCACCATATTGATATCCGGCGCAATGTCCGCCAGTACGCCCTCCATATGGGTCAGCCCCCTTGCCAGCATGGTCAGCCCGTGGGGCATCTTGATCTTGTTGTTCTTCATCACATCCATCAGGTCGGTCATGACCGACGCGATGTTGATCTGCCCCATCTCTGTATTGCCGTATTTCAGGAGAAGGCCTTCGATATCCTCGTACAGCTTCCGCTGGTCCGGACGTTCTTTGAATTCACCAAGCGCCAGCACTGCCTGCTGGATCAGGCCGACGTCATTTAACGCCACGCCCTGCACAGCCTTGCCGATCATCTCCCGGTCGTGTTCGGTCAGGCGGCCCATCATACCCATGTCGATCCAGATGATCCGGCCCTCCCGGATCTTTACATTGCCGGAATGAGGATCCGCGTGGAAGAACCCGTCGTCCATGACCTGTTTAATGTAATTATCCACCAGTTTGCTGCCGATCTCCTTCAGGTCATACCCGTTTTCGATCAGCGCCTCCTTGTCGTCGATGCCGATCCCGTCGATATATTCCATTACCAGAACGTTCACCGTCGTATACTGCTGATACAGAACCGGCGTGCCCACGAAGCTGACTTCCTTATTCCGCCGGGCGAACTCCTCCATGTTGGCTGCTTCTGTCAGGAAATTCATCTCATCCCGGGTCACGGACCACATCTCGTCCAGCACCAGATCCAGATCCGCCATTCCCTTAATGCTGACCGGCGGCATCAGTTTCACCGCCTTGTGAAGCAGATCGATGTCGCGGGCCATCTTCTCATAAATGCCCCTGCGCTGGACTTTCACAACGACTTCATCGCCATTCTTAAGCACCGCGCGGTGGACCTGTGCAATAGAAGCAGAGCCCTGCGGCGTCTCCTCGATGGAAGAGAATACTCTCTTCCAGGATCGGCCATAGGACTCTTCGATCACCGAAACCACATCCTCAAACGGCATCGGCGTCACTTCCGAACGGAGCAGCATCAGCTCATCGCAGTACCGCTTCGGCAGGATATCCGAATGCATGGACATGATCTGGCCCAGCTTGATAAAAGTCGGGCCCAGATCTTCCAGGATCGCCCGCAGTTTTTTCGGCGTAACGCCCCGCGTAATATTGTGCTTACGCAGCACGGCAGTGATCTCGCGCAGTCTCGAATTATATTCGATCGGCTCTATCGTGCTCATTCTGCTTTCTCTTCCTCTGCTGCCTCTTCTTTATTCTCTGTCTGTGCGTCATCGCTTCCAGCAAGCTTCTCCTTCAGCGCACGGATCTGCTCCGGCGTCATCCGGTCGATCAGATCTGAAATGTCCTCGTCCGAAATTTCAGCTTCTTTCTTTCCCGTCACGTCCTGAACTTTCTGTTTAATGTTGTGTTTCAGTTCTTCATTGAGCACCTTGCCCTGCTCTACCGTCAGTTCGCCCTTCTCAACCATCTCGTCGAGAAGATCCTTTGATTTCTCCGCCGTCGTCGCTACCGCGCCGATGCCGGCCAGGATCACTTTCTTGATATTGTCGCTGAATTTTTCCATTTTTACAGCCTCCTTTGATTCTGTCTTATTTATTCTTTATCATTTTGTCCGTCCGGATTTCCATATTTTTCTTTATATCGATCGATGCACTCCTCGATCACTCTGACCGCGCCAAGGGCGCCCTCGAACTCATTGACCGCCGTTTTCTTGCCTTCCAGATCCTTATATACACTGAAGAAGTGACGGATCTCCTCGAAGATATGTTTCGGCAGTTCTGAGATGTCCGTGTACGCCTCATATGTAGGATCCGCCCACGGGATCGCAATGATCTTCTCATCTCCGGCGCCGCCGTCCGTCATCTTCATCACGCCGATCGGATAACACCTTACAAGCGTCATCGGCTCCAGCGGTTCTGAACACATGACCAGTACATCCAGCGGATCCCCGTCGTCCCCAAGGGTTCGCGGGATAAACCCGTAGTTCATCGGATAGTGTGTGGAGGTGTACAGCACCCGGTCCAGAATGATCAGGCCGGTCTCCTTATCCAGTTCATATTTCTTCTTGCTTCCCTTTGAGATCTCGATCACAGAGATAAAATCAGTAGGGAATATCCGTTCTTCACTGATATCATGCCAAATACTTCCCATCATGTTATCTCCTTTCATAAAATTTCCGTGCATGCACGGTCTTATATATCTGCTATAATTTTACCGCGAATGAAGGATTCCGTCCAGAAGAATTTATATTTGAGGGCTGATAGACAAATAAGGCGCGGACATCCGGTGTTATATTTAACCGGATATCCGCGCCCTGACTTTTATAAATTATATCACTGATTCTGCAGCTCTTTCGCAGATCCAAGCGTTACGGTTACCGTCTTTTCTTCATATCCTTTTCCGCCGGAACGCTGCACAACCACATCTACTTTCTCTCCTGCCGCGTAATACTCAAGCGTCTGCTGAAGCTGTGTCATGCCGCTGATCGTGCGGCCGTCCAGTTCTGTGATGATGTCGCCTTCCCGGATCCCTGCTTTTGCCGCCGGGCCCTTTTCCACCACTTCTACCACAACTGCACCTGCCGGTACATTATAAAGCTCGATCGCCTCCGAAGATACATCGGAACCGCGGATTCCGATATAGGACGCCTGGTCTGCATCCACTTTCGCGCGGGTTTCCATGTTCATCATATCCTGCAGGCTTCCCTGGGCCTTATCAATCGGAATCGCGAATCCGATGTTGTCAACCGACGCCCCGGTGGATGAACCTGAACTCTTCGCCTCATTTATGCCGATCAGCTCGCCTTTCATATTCAGGAGCGCGCCGCCGCTGTTCCCGGAGTTGATCGCCGCATCCGTCTGGATCAGGCCGGTGGACTCAATCGTCGTTCCGTCCCCATAGGTCAGTGTAAGATCCCTGTCCAGTGCGCTGACATAACCGCTTGTCACGGACTGTCCGTAGCCGAGGGCATTGCCGATGGCCACAACCTGATCGCCCAGCTGAAGAGTATCTGAATCCCCGATCGTTGCGATCTTGATCTGTTTCATGGTCTCATCCGGTATATCGGAAAGCTTCACTGCCACAACTGCAAGGTCATTATTCACATCGGTGCCTTTTACAGCCGCCTCTACACTGTGTTCGTCAATAAAGCCTACGGAAAGGCTGGTCGCCCCTTCCACCACATGGTAATTGGTGGCGATCAGAAGTTCTTTGTCATTTTCTCCCACAATCACACCGGTCCCGGCGCCCTGCACTTCATACTGCTGGGTTCCGCCGAAGAAGCTTCTCATCTCCTCTACGGTCATGGTTGAGATCGTGACCAGCGAAGGCATGGCGTTGGACGCCACTTCTGCGACCGTTCCGCTGCCTTCTGACGACTCGCCTGACGTGTCAGCATTTTCCGTCGTCTCGGTCTGCGTCAACTGTGCCGACCGGTCATTTCTGTTAAATATAAAATTGCCGACTGCATTCACACCCACCATTGTGCTGCCCGCCACCAGGCCGAATACCAGAGCCATGGCGATCACGATCGCCCATTTCTTTCCCATGGAAAGCGGTTTCTTCGGTTTCTTCGGAGCCGGATGTGGACGCGGACCCGCATGTACTTCCCGGTATGTCGGCTGATGCTCATTCGACTGATAACCGGTTGTCTGATTCAGCTGATCTCCTGTGTAATGATATTCACCGTTTCTATTTTCATCAAAATTCTGTTCACTCATAATCTGCGCCCCTTTTCATAAAGAATTTTTTCTTTTTACATCTCATAAGATAGCTGAAAAATGTGACGGAATTATGAAATGCATGCCAAAAAAATGTGATATTTCAACTTATTCAATGGTCAGGATATATTTCTCCGGATCATCCGCTATACTGGTATCCACGTCTGTGTCCGCCGGCTTGTACAGGATCCGCATGACAGGTTCTTTCTCACCGATATCCTCCCGCCGGAGATAAACTTTCATATCCAGTTCTTCCGGCCAGCCACCCACATCTGTGGAGAGACGCAGGGACCGGAATGCATTCTCCCGGCACATCCGGATCACTTCCCTGGCAAATGTCTCTCTGTCCCCGATCCGTTCCGCATTGGCCGTGACCGTCAGGCTGCAGATCCCGCCGCTGAGTGTGCTTCCAACCGCATCCGGAACTCCTGATAAATCCCGATCCCGCCCGTTTATCCGGAGCAGAAAAAGCAGAAGGATCAATATCCCCGCCAGGGTCAGCATCCATTTTAATATTGTCATCACTTTGTTTCTTTTTATCATAAATGCTCCTTTTTGTCTCACTTTTACAACCGATTATATCCTCCTGATTATATAAAATCAATAAAACCGGTGCAGAAAATGAGACAATTCAAAAACTTGCAAAAGAAAGGATGACAGACATGCCAAAACCACGTTCAAAGACCGGAGAAAAGAATCTGATCAGCGCCAATCTGATAAAATTCCGGAATGAAAAGAAATATTCCCAGAGACTTCTGGCGTATCAGCTTCAGCTGAAAGGGTATGATATGGATAAAAATGTGATCACAAGGATCGAGACAAATAAAAGATATGTCACAGATATTGAACTGAAAGCACTGTGTGAAGTACTTGAAGTAACCTATGAAGATCTGATCGACGGAAACGAACCAGAATAGCTTATCCCGCAAAAAATCCCGCCTCCAAAACGGAGACGGGATTTTCTTCTGGTCATTTTCTGTTCAGGTAACGCGTGGATTAAGCGTTCTTCTGAGCGATCGCTGCCTGTGCAGCTGCCAGTCTTGCGATCGGCACACGGAACGGTGAGCAGGATACATAATCAAGACCGATGCTGTTGCAGAATTCTACAGAGCTCGGATCTCCGCCATGCTCGCCGCAGATACCTACGTGAAGTTTCGGGTTAACCGGCTTGCCGAGGTCGATTGCCATCTTCATCAGTTTGCCGACACCTGTCTGATCCAGTTTTGCAAACGGATCGTTCTCGAAGATCTTCGCATCATAGTAAGCGTCAAGGAACTTACCAGCGTCGTCACGGGAGAATCCGTATGTCATCTGTGTCAGGTCGTTTGTACCGAAGCAGAAGAAATCAGCCTCTTTTGCAATCTCGTCAGCTGTAAGAGCAGCTCTCGGGATCTCGATCATTGTACCAACTTCGTACTCAAGGTCGCTGCCTGCTGCCGCGATCTCAGCGTCTGCTGTCTCAACAACGAATTTCTTCACATATTTAAGCTCTTTGATATCGCCTACGAGCGGGATCATGATCTCCGGTTTTACATTCCAGTCCGGATGAGCTTTCTTCACATTGATAGCTGCGCGGATGACAGCTTTTGTCTGCATCTTCGCGATCTCCGGATATGTTACTGCCAGACGGCATCCACGGTGACCCATCATCGGGTTAAACTCGTGCAGGCTGTCGATGATCGTCTTGATCTGCTCTACAGTCTTGCCCTGAGCGTCAGCCAGTTTCTTGATGTCCTCTTCCTCTGTCGGAACGAACTCGTGAAGCGGCGGGTCAAGGAAACGGATCGTTACCGGGTTGCCCTCAAGAGCCTCGTACAGCTTCTCGAAGTCTCCCTGCTGCTCCGGAAGGATCTTCTCAAGAGCTGCCTCTCTCTCTTCCTCTGTCTCAGAGCAGATCATCTCGCGGAATGCGTCGATTCTGTTGCCCTCGAAGAACATATGCTCTGTGCGGCACAGACCGATGCCTTCAGCGCCCAGCTCGCGTGCTTTCTTCGCGTCAGCCGGTGTATCAGCGTTTGTGCGGACTTTCATTGTTCTGTACTTGTCAGCCCAGCCCATGATGCGTCCGAACTCGCCTGCGATCGTAGCGTCTACTGTCGGGATGATTCCGTCGTAGATGTTACCTGTGGATCCGTCGATGGAGATCGGGTCTCCCTCGTGGAACTCTTTTCCTGCGAGTGTGAATCTCTTATTTGCTTCGTCCATAGCGATGTCGCCGCATCCGGATACACAGCATGTACCCATACCACGTGCAACAACGGCTGCGTGTGATGTCATACCACCGCGTACAGTCAGGATACCCTGAGCGGATTTCATACCTGTGATATCTTCCGGTGATGTCTCAAGACGAACGAGAACGACTTTCTCGCCTCTTGCAGCCCACTCTACCGCGTCGTCTGCTGTGAAGACGATCTTACCGCATGCAGCTCCCGGTGAAGCGCCGAGTGCCTTTCCGATCGGTGTTGCAGCTTTCAGTGCAGCAGCGTCGAACTGCGGGTGAAGCAGTGTATCAAGGTTACGCGGATCGATCATAGCTACAGCCTCTTCCTCTGTTCTCATGCCCTCGTCAACAAGGTCGCATGCGATCTTCAGAGCAGCCTGAGCTGTTCTCTTACCGTTACGTGTCTGAAGCATGTACAGTTTACCGTGCTCTACAGTAAACTCCATATCCTG
>DWUU01000037.1 GCA_019120575.1 Candidatus Mediterraneibacter quadrami | reverse complement strand
CAATGCCCGAAAAAAATATTGGGAAAAACTTGAGACGGAGTACGCTCAGATAAAGTATGCCTATGCAGAGCAGATTTTAAAAGATTACATTGTAAACGCATATACCCGCAGCGAAGATCTGATGCCTTACCGCGATATTTATGAACTGAAAGACATCAGTCTTCGTCTGATTTTAATGCATATTGATAACAATTCAGACGGAAAAGCTTTCTATTCTCTGCAGCGGACATGCCGGACTGTACTGGAACAGAAGACAGACGTATATGTCTGTACTCCCTGCAACGAATGCCTTTTGCTGCTGATCCCCTACTATCCGTTCGATGAACTTCTGCCTGACCTTCATCAGATACGCGCATCATTCCGGCATTACTTTCCTGCCCCGCTTACCGTTACCGTGGGTGAAAAGACACACCTTGGACTGCTTAAATCATCCTACAAAAACCTGTATGCCTGTTCAGACTCCCGGTTCTATGCAGTCAACGACGGAATTATCACCACATTTGACAGGGCTGATACTGTTTTTTCCATGTCAACAGAAGATTTCAGCATTGAACTGCTCTGTCTTGCAATTCAATGCGGCAACTCTGAAGAAACAAATACGCTTTTAAATCATTTATATCAGATCTTTGAACAAACGAAATATGATACCCAGCAGATACGCGCTTATCTCACACATATTTATGTATCAATGATCCAGCTTGCAGACGCCTCAATTATTTCGAAATACCTGGACGGCATCACAAAAATTACGACGCTTACCAGTCTGCGTGAAATAATCAATCTTCTCCGGTCCACTGCCGCAGATATAATGTCCGCCATGCAGTTTCACATACAGCATCAGCAGAATGAACTGATTAAAAAAGTCACGGGATATGTGGACGAACATCTCACTGATAATCATCTGACTTTAAGTTTTATCGCGCATAAACTTTTATATGTTAATGTAGATTATCTGGGGAAACTGTTCAACGCAGAATATGGCGAGAAATTCTCAGCGTACCTGACAAGACGCCGTGTAGAACTTGCGGCTTCCATGCTTCTGGATGGCGCCATACCAGTAAATGAAATAGCACTTAAAAGCGGTTTCGGGTATAATTCTCAATACTTCAGCAAAGTGTTTAAAAAAAGTACCGGCTACACACCCACCGAATATCGTACAAAGTTTTCCGGTTTTTCTTCCTGACCGCTTTTTCTGAGATCCGGGACCTGAAAACAGGTCCCGGCATGAAATTCAGACCGGCATCAGCCGGCATCATACTTCTTCGAATCCCTGCGCATCCGCGCGGAGCATCATTTCTTCTTCTTAGAATAAAACGTATCCTCCATCGGCAGTTTTGTCCTGAGCACATGATCCTTCGCATAGTAAGCACCCTGTACCGCGGGCGCTGTCGGGATCGTGGCGATCTCGCCAATGCCTTTTGCCCCGTAGGCAAACGGAAGCAGTTCCTCTTTCTCCACATAGATGGCATGGATATCCGGAATCTGCGTGGCCCGCATCAGGCCCAGCGTCCCGTACCTTGCCTGGGGCACCCCGTCCTTCAGCGGGAAGTCCTCGGTCAGGGCATAGCCAAGCCCCATGAGTACGCCGCCCTCGATCTGTCCCTGGATGGCGATGGGATTGACCACCTTCCCGGAATCATGGGCCGCATAGACTTCCTTTACCCGTCCGTCATCGTCCAGGATCACCACATGGGTGGCGAAGCCGTAGGCCACATGACTCTTCGGATTCGGCACATCCGCACCCAGCTTATCGGTTGGATCAAAGAATTCTGCAAAATATTCTTTCCCTTCCAGTTCCTCCAGGCTGCCGCCTGCGGCCTGAAGATCTTTGTTGAGGTCCGCGGCTGCCATACGCACCGCCTCGCCGGTGATCAACGTCTGCCGGGATCCGGATGTGGTTCCGGAGTCCGGCGCCACCTCGGAGTTGGCGCCCATATTGATGATCCGGTCTTTCCCGAGTCCGGTAGTCTCTGCGACCATCTGCACGAACACGGTTTTACAGCCCTGCCCGATATCGGACGCCGCGCTGTACAGTTCGATCTTTCCGTTATGTACGACCAGTTTTGCCCGGCCTTTATCCGGCAGGCCCACGCCCACGCCGGCATTTTTCATGGCACAGGCGATCCCCGCCCGGCCCGGGTTGCTTTCATAGACGTCCTTCACCGCCAGCAGGGTCTCTTTCAATGCCGTCGAGCAGTCGGCGATCTGTCCGTTCGGCAGGACCCTGCCCGGCTCGATGGCATTGCGGTAACGGATCTCCCAGGGCGAAATGCCCACCTTCTCGGCCAGAAGATTGATATTGGACTCCAGGGCGAATTCGCTCTGGCATACGCCGAATCCCCGGAATGCCCCGGCCGGCGGATTATTCGTATAATACCCGTATCCCCGGATGTCTGTATTCTGATAGCAGTACGGTCCCACGGAATGGGTGCAGGCGCGCTCCAGCACCGGTCCGCACAGGGACGCATAGGCACCTGTGTCAAAATAGATCTCGCAGTCCAGTCCCGTGAAGATCCCGTTCTCATCACATCCCAGTGTAAATGTCCCCTCCATGGCATGGCGCTTCGGATGGAAATTAATGGACTCCTGCCGGGAAAATGTAACCTTCACCGGCCGGTTCACCTTCAGCGCCGCCAGCGCCGCGATATGCTGGGCGGACACATCCTCCTTGCCGCCGAAGCCGCCGCCCACCAGCTTGTTCTCCACCACCACGCGTTCCGGATCCCATCCCAGCATGATGGAAATTTCATGCCGCGTATCGTAGACGCTCTGGTCCGATGAGAGGACTTTCACACCGTCCTTATACGGGAAAGCCACCGCGGACTCAGGCTCCAGAAATGCATGCTCGGTAAACGGCGTCCGGTAGGTCTGCGTCACCACATATTTTGACTCCGCCAGTGCTTTCTTCGCATCTCCCCGCGTCACATGACGCTTCTGGCACAGATTGCCGTTTGAGTGGACCTTCGGCGCATCCTCCGCCATGGCCTCCCGGATCGAAGTCACAGGCTTCAGTTCTTCATAATCGATCCCGATCAGTTTTTTGGCTTTATCAAGGATGTCTCTCGTCTCAGCCACAACGAGACAGATGGCGTCCCCCACGCATCTGGTAATGCTTCCTTTTGCGATCATCACATCCCAGTCCTGCTGCAGATGCCCCACCTTATTATTGGGCACGTCTTCCGCAGTCAGGACCGCCAGCACGCCCGGAAGCGCCAGCGCTTCCTCCGCGCGGATGTCAAGGATCCGGGCACGGGCGTATCTGGAACGCACGGCCGATGCATAGACCATTCCTTCCATTTCCACGTCGTCCGGATACTCCCCGTATCCCAGCACCTTTTCCCGCACATCCAGCCGGAAGGCTTTCTGTCCGACGCCGTATTCATCGCCCTTTTCCAGATCTTCATCGATCGCTGCATCCCCCCGCAGAATGGCCGCCGCAAGCTGAATGCCTTCAATGATCTTCTTGTATCCCGTACAGCGGCAGATGTTTCCCTTTAATGCGATCTTGATCTCTTCCTCTGTCGGGTCCGGCACTTTGTCGATCAGCGCCTTCCCGGCCATGACCATGCCGGGGATGCAGAACCCGCACTGAACCGATCCTTTCGCGCCGAATGCATAGACAAACGCTTCCTTCTCCTTTTCCGACAGTCCTTCTGTGGTCAGGATCGTCTTGCCCGCCGCGCGTTTTGTGGTCAGCACGCAGGATTTTACCGCCCGGCCGTCCACAATGATCGTACAGGTCCCGCAGGCGCCCTCGCTGCATCCGTCCTTGACGGAATGAAGATGAAGATCATCCCGCAGATATCGCAGCAGCGGCTTGTCCTCGCAGGTCGTGCGCTCGATTCCGTTTACCGTAAATGTATAATTCTCTTTCATGATCCCACCTTCCTGTCATTCGTGCAGATCCTCCCGGCGGTCGATGTCTTTCAGTTCCTCCGCGTCCGCCTCTACGATCCGTATCCTCTCTTTATGCTTTTTCATGATCTGCCTTCCGCCTTCATCCCCGGACAGCTTCATAAGCTCCGGGAAATACACTGCATCCCAGCAGACCGGGTTGCCTTTTTTCTCTCCGCTTCCCGCACAGACGATGGTGCCCGGATGCCGGGCCGCCGTGCGGAAGATCTCTCCTATGGTAGAAACTGTGATCCCCGGCTGGTCGCAGACGGAAAAGAGAACGCCTCTTAAATCCGGCTTCCGTTCCAGCGCCTTCTCAAGTCCCAGTCTGAGCGACAGGGCGATCCCTTTCTCCGGTTCTGTATTTTTCACCGGGATCATCCCCCGCTCTCCGGCCGCACCCGCGATCTCTTCCGATCCGGTGACGATATACACCGGAAATGCACCGAACGCCTGCATTTTCTCCAAAGTATGTTCGTACAGCGGTCTGCCCTTTACCGGAGCGGTCAGTTTGTTACCTCCGAACCTGCTGCCCGAACCGGCCGCCAGGATGACGATGGCATACCGCTCTTTCATCCGTTCAAATGCCGTCACCGCCTCCAGCACACCGCCGCCGATTGCCCGCGCCTTATCCGAGATTGTATAACAGTGGGACTTCTCTGCCCGGGCGTCTATGTCCCCGATCTTCAGGTCTTTCTGCACACGGATCCCGCTCTGCAGCATTCCGCGCACAATGCCGCTCATCTGTGCAAACACCGGAACGCCGCCGGTCACGGCCACAGTCTGCCCCTGCTCCACGAAATCACCGATCCCGACTTTCGGCTCCAGCTCCCCGTCCGCCGCCGCGCGGAGCAGCCGCTCAATGGTGTAGCCGCCTACATTTCCCGGCACGCCGGTGTTCGGGATGGCGCTGCCGCGGCGGATCACATTGCCCAGCGTATGGCCCCGTTTCGTCTCTACCACACAGTTGCAGTCCGTCCCGGCTGTAAATCCCGGCCCCACGCCGACCACAAAGGGCGCGTCCGTGATCCGGGTCCCCAGATTCCGCTTCGCCAGGATCGAATCGATGAGCACATCCGGCTCATACCAGCTGCGGCAGGACGCTTCTTCGTCCACCATGACGGCGATATCCCCGTCCGCCAGGATCTGCTCCGCCGCCCTACGGTCTGCTGCCAGCACGGCCGTCATATCCTCCACCCGGGCGCGTCCCTCACAGACCGCCCGGGAAAAGGCCACGGTCCTGCGCACCGTCAGCGGCTCCCGGATCTCCGTCATCAGGATCTGATGACCGGCCCCATAAAGCCGGGATGCGATCCCGGTGGCCAGGTCGCCCGCTCCTCTGATCAATATTTTCATACATTTCCTCCGGTTACAATGATCCGCCGGATCCCCGATCCGGCCAGCATCCGGCAGATCTCAAGCGCCGCATGCCGTTCCTTCTCACTGTCAGCTTTATTTAAAACGACTGTGTATACGGCGTCCGCCGGGCAGCCCTTCCGCCCTGCGCTTTGATGCGCCGCAAGCCGGGCGATGTCCCGTGCCGTTACACATTCTGTTCTGTTCTTATTTAACAGTATCTCCGCCCGTTCCGGGCGGAATACGGTTTCTTCGATCTTTTTTCCGATACTGTCCAGCCCGTACACGGACAAGACGTGGGTCGTCATCTCCGGGATCACCGGCTCATGCTCCGCCGGCACTTTTAATGGAAGCCGCTTCGCGCCGTCCGCCTCGATCAGCACCGGAAGACGCCCCGGCCTGCCGGTCCTCTCAGAAATGATCTGCTCCGCAAGCTTCATAAGCTTTTCAAACGCGTCGTCCGGGAGCTTCATAAGCTTTCCCTCCGGCGCGGGATCTCCGATCCATGCCTGGCCGTATTTTTCCAGTACATCCCGGATCTTTTCTTCTGAATATCCGGTCAGGAAAAAAGGCCGGTCCTCTTTCAGGATGTGCGTCGTGGTCGTCACGAGCACCGGAATCCCTGCCCGGACATACTCCTCAGCCAGCCGGTGCAGGGTCGTCGTCTTGCCGCCCGCACCAACCGTCGATATGACCGGGCGCTGTACCCGGGGTGTCTCCCGCTCCGGTTCCAGCGCCTGTCTCATTGAATCTGTTTTAAATAATCTGTCTTCTTTATAAATCCATATCATCCTATTTCACGCCGTGGCGCACATAGACGCCGGTCTTCTCTTCCAGGATCTGTCCGTTCAGCGCCGCCAGCCGGCCTCTTAAGTATACCTGCTGCGCCCTGCCCCGGATCTTCGTTCCCTCCATCGGGCAGTAATCGCAGGCCGACTGCTGGCTCTCCGCCGTCATGGTCCATTCTTCCTCCGGATCCCAGACAACGATATCCGCATCGCTTCCCGGGAGAAGCGCGCCTTTCTCCGGATAGAGCTTATAAAGCTTTGCCGGATTCTCTGAAAGATACTGGCACATCTGCTCCACGGTGATCCGCTTCTCATTTACACCGAACTGCCAGATCAGCGCCGGACGCTCTTCCGCGCCGGGCATGCCGCAGGGCGTTCTGGAGAAATCTTTCGCCCCGGCCATCTTCTGCTCTTTTGTAAAACTGCAGTGGTCCGTGGCAATGGTGTGGATCCTGCCTTCCTTTAACGCCTGCCAGAGGATCTCCTGGTTTTTCTTCTTCCGAAGCGGCGGCGCGATCATATAATGCCTTGCCTCCTCGAAGGGCAGCATATATTTGCTCTCATCCATCAGCAGATACTGCGGACAGGTCTCCACATATACCTTCTGCCCCGCTTCTCTTGCCCGCAGGATCTCCCGGTATCCGGCCGCCGTGCTTAAATGTACGACAACCACCGGCGTGTCCACGCATTTTGCAATCCGGAGGAGCCGGGATACGGCTTCCGCCTCCGCCTCTTTAGGACGCGTCCACGGATAATCGGACACGTCGATGCGGCTGCCTTTCATTTTCTGAAGTTCTTTCAGTCTGGCTCTGATAATGCCGTCATTCTCACAGTGTACGCCGGCGATGCCGCCCAGCTCTTTCAGGCGGGAGAGGATCTCATACATCGTCTCGTCGTCCACCATGGTGTCATAGGTCATATACAGCTTGAAGGAGCAGGTTTCTTCATTGACGATCTCTTCCAGTTCACGGCTGATGTTCTCATTCCAGTCGGTCAGCGCCAGATGGAAGGCATAATCACAGGAAGACTCGCCGTCCGCTTTCTGGTGCCAGTTGTTGAGCGCCTCCCGCAGATTTTCTCCCCGGTACTGGGTCGCATAATCAATGATGCAGGTGGTTCCGCCTGCCAGCTCCGCTTTCGTTCCCGTATCAAATTTATCCGCTGTCACGGTATTGCTCACTTCCAGCGCCATGTGGGTGTGCGCGTCGATAAATCCCGGAAACAGAAGTTTCCCCCTCACATCAATGACATCTGCGTCTTTAAAATCCAGGTTCTCTCCCACGGCAAGGATCTTCTCCCCTTTTACCAGGATATCCATTTTCTTCGTGCCCTTGCCACTTACAACTTTGCCGCCTTTAAACAGAAGCTTCATACCGGCTCCCCCTTTCTGTCATCCGTTTTTTATTCAGTCTCTGAGCATATATGAATAGTCTTTGCACACGGTTTCCATCAGATCCTGCAGCGCCTCCGGAATCCGTGTCTCATCGCCCTTCGTCCAGACGGATGTCTCTCCGAAGAACCGCACCTGGCACTTCACCTGCTCTTTATCGAGCACCGTGAATCCCTGGTTGCTGCTGTCTGCCATGTCCTTCTCGTCGGCAAACAGGGTGAACTTGTCAAGATACGGAGCGCTGTCATAAGGACAGAAGCTCCGGCAGTTGCCGCATTCGTTGCACATGTAATCCACATGGATGATCTGATGCTTCTCCATGCCCGGTACGCGAATGGCGATGTTCGCCCGGTTCGGACAGGCCTCCACGCAGTTCTCGCAGATAGCGGAACACCCGAGGCACCGGCCGCTCTCTTCGCCGTCTTCTGTCCGGCTGTCCAGATGTCCTTTCCTGCCGTAGATTGCATCCTCACCGGTCTCCGGTTCAAAATCTCTGACGATCTCTTCCCCGATCACCGCCCGGGCCGCTTTCAGCGCATTGCTGATGCCCTCGACCACGGTCGCCGGACCGCCCATGCCGTCGCCCACGATGTATACGCCGGCGCGGCTGGATTCACATGTTTCTTCATTTACAATGGCACGTCCGCGGTCATTTACGCGGATGCCGCAGGATTCATAAAATGCGGTCGGCACGCGCTCGCCCACTGCGGCGATCACGGTGTCCGCCGGGATCTCTTTCTCTTCCCCGGTCTCCACCACGCCTCTTCTGCCGGATGCGTCGTAGTCGCCCAGCTTCATCACCTTGCAGAGAAGCCTGCCGTTCTCCAGCTTCACCGGCGCCAGCAGTTCCATGAACTCTACGCCGTCCTCCACTGCCATGACCAGTTCTTCCTCATCTGCCGGCATGTAGCGCTTCGTCCTTCTGTATACCAGATACGCGTGCTCCACGCCTTTCGTGCGTTTCGCCGCTCTGGCCGTATCCATGGCGGTATTTCCGCCGCCGATGATGACAACATTTTTCCCGATATCAAGGTCTCCGTCTTTCGCCTTGAAATCCGCCAGGAATTCCAGGGCGTTGACCGGCTCGCCTTTTTCCAGTCGCAGCACACCCGGCTCCGACGCGCCGACCGCCAGGACAACCGCCGTATAGCCGGCATTTTTCAGCATCTCAAGATCGGTAATCTCCGAATTCAGATAAATCTGGACGCCGGTCTTCTCAAGAAGCGCCGCATCCTTATCAATGGCCTCCGCCGGGATCCGGAATTCCGGGATCACGTGGCGCACCACGCCGCCCAGCCGGTTCGTCTTCTCGAACAGGGTGGTCTCCATCCCCGCTCTGCGGAGGAAATATGCCGCCGCCATTCCGGCCGGTCCGCCGCCGATCACTGCGGCCTTCCCGCTCTTTGTCACCGGGGCCTCCGCAAGCTTCTCCATGAGCGCGTCATATCCGTTCTGCGCCGCGATCAGCTTCATCCCGCGGATATAAACGGATTCCTCATAGAAATTGCGGGTGCATTTGCCCATACACGGATGGGCGCAGATTGTTCCCGTAATGAACGGGAGCGGATTCTTCTCTGTAATGACCTTCATGGCCGCTTCGTATTTTCCGTCCTTTACAAGCTGCAGATACGCCGGAATATCCTGATGGATCGGACATCCCTCCCTGCAGGGTGCGGTAAAGCAGTCCAGCAGCGGCACCTGCTTCTTCATCTTCCTGGACGGGAGCGGTTTCACCGCTTTCACATGATGGGGATCGGTCTTCGCCGCATCCACCAGACGCTGCACCGCCTCCGCGTCCACGCCGCTGAATACGGCGCCTTCTTTTTCCAGGAGGGCTGCCATCTGGTTCATCCGGTCATATCCGCCCGGCTTCAGGAGAGTCGTCGCCACCGTCACCGGCCAGATGCCCGCCTCCACAATGTCTTTGATATTGTAGTAATCCGCGCCGCCCGAATAGGAGATACGGAGCTTTCCGTCAAAGTCTTTCGCCAGTTTTGCCGCCACAGAAATGGACAGCGGGTACAGGGATTTGCCGGACATGTACATTTCCCCGCTGGGCAGTTCATTCTGCTTTACATCCACCGGGAACGTATTGGTGATCTTCACGCCGAACTCCAGGTTCCGCTCCGCGCACACCTTCATCAGGCGCTCCAGCATCGGCACGGCGTCCGCATACTGCAGATCATCCTTAAAATGGAAATCCCCGAACGCCACGTAGTCGTATCCCATATCGTCCATCATCTTCCGCGCGTACTCATAGCCTAGCAGTGTCGGGTTGCATTTGATGAATGTATGGAATCCCTTCTCCGTGATCAGGTACATGGCAATGCGCTCGATCTCCTGAGGCGGGCAGCCGTGCAGGGTGGAAATGGTCACGGAATTGCAGATATCTCCGGAAATCCCTTCGATATCCTCTTCCGTTACATTTTCAAACAGATCCGCATGCTCCAGCAGATACGCCTTACAGGATCTGAAGATATCCGAATCCTGGGCGTGCTTCATCGTATTTAAGAAGTTGTCGATCTTCTCAGACCTGATGCCCTCCAGGTCGTAGCCCACGCTGATATTGAACTGGAAGCCGTCCATGCCGCCCAGTCCGAATTCCTTTGCCATCACCTTGCAGAGGAACCAGGCTTTGATATATTCTTCCATGGCCTGGGGCACATAAAGCTCCGTGGACCACTCGCAGTTGTAACACTCGTCGTCCGCCTTGATACAGGGCTTGTTCACGCATGCGGACAGTTCCGCGCCGTCCATGATCTGCACCGTCTTCAGTTCAAAGAACCGGCTCCCGGTGTAGTAAGCGGCCGCGATATTCTGGGCCAGCTGGGTATGGGGGCCGGCCGCCGGGCCCACCGGCGTCTCCAGCGTCCGTTCGAAAATCGTCCGGTTAAACTTCGGATCCGCATGATAAGGATGGTGCTCCCCGAATACGGTTCCGCTCTTTTTATGTTCCGTCAGTGTCCAGTCAAGCAGCTGGGCAAATGACATCGGTCGCATAATATCACTCATAGCATTTCCTCCTGTTGGCCGGCGCGTTTATTTTGCCTCCGGCTTGTCCTTCGGCAGGATCAGGTTCAGGACGACTGCAAAGATGGTCGCCAGAACCACCGGCGAAGATGCAAATGTATTGTTGATAATGGACTGGAAGCTCTCCAGGCTCATGCTCATGTTCAGCGCGCTGTGGATGCTCTGGGTCATCTGGTTCAGGCATCCGTCATTGAGCGTCACGCCCATGCCGATGGCGATGGAAAGCCCTGCCACAGTCGTGTTTCTGTAAGTCAGTTTCTCAGTTACAAGCAGCTTGATGCCGGTCATGGCGATGGATGCAAACACGGATGCAACCGCGCCGCCGAGCACGCACTGCGGGATCGTTCTGAGGAGCGCGGAGAACTTCGGGATCAGTCCGGCGATCAGAAGGATCACAGCCGCTGCGGAGAATACTCTTCTCGCGACAACTCTTGTGGAACCTACGATGCCTACGTTCTGGCTGTAGGTCGCCGTCGGCGGGCAGCCGAAGAATGCGCATACCATATTGCTCACGCCGTATCCGATGATGCCGCCGTTGAGCTCATCGTCTGTGGGAAGACGGTCCATACCGCCCGTCGTCGTCGCTGAGAAATCACCCATTGCCTGGATTGAATTTACCAGGAAGAGGATGGCCAGCGGAAGGATCGCGGAAATATCAAACTTCATGCCGAATGCCAGCGGCATCGGAATCTGGAACCAGCCTGCGGATGACAGTGCGGAAAAGTCCACCATGCCAAAGCAGAGGGCAACCACATAACCGCAGAGAAGGCCGATCAGGATGGACGCCAGTTTGAAAAGCCCTTTACCATAATGGTTCAGGAGTACAACGATGGCCAGTGTGACGAATGCCACCAGCCAGTTCTGCCAGGAACCGTATACGAGCGCAGCCGTCTTGCCCTGCTGCTCTACAATCACTTCATATGTGTTGGAAGAATTTCCTGCCATGTAATTAATGGCTGTGCTGTAAAGGGAAAGGCCGATAGCCAGGATCACTGTACCGATAACAAGCGGCGGGAATACTTTGCGGATCTGACGGATAAATAACCCGACCAGAATCGCCACCACGCCGCCGATGACCATGGCACCGAAGATCGTATTGACATCTTTCGCCTGCGCCGCAATGGCCGTCATGGTCGGAACATAGGCGAAGCTTACGCCGATGATGACCGGCAGACCGCTTCCCAGTCTGATCCTGCATGCATAAAGCTGGAGCAGGGTGGACAGCGCCGCGAATACAAGGGATACCTGGATCAGAAGACCCATATCCACATTTCCGCCCGCGTTGTTCGCCGCGTTCGCCACCAGGATGGCCGGCGTTACACAGCCAACAACCGCGGCGAGCACATGCTGGGCCGCCAGCGGGAATACCTGTCCGAATGTCGGTTTGCCGTCCCACTTGAATAATTCTGCATTGTCTCTTTTCTGTCTTGTGTCGTTCATTGTTGTTTTTCCTTTCCTGTCATGCGTTGATTCTGTCTGCCAGTTCTTTTGCCGCCTGTCTGCAGTCGGCCATTACCTTCGCCGTGTCGATCTTCGTGAGGCGGCGGTCCTTCATCACCACTTCCCCGTTTGCTACGGTCGTCACCACATCATGCCCGGTCACGCCGAACAGAAGATGACTGTTAATATTCGCCTCTGTAAGCGGTGTGAGCGGATCGTAATCCACAATGATCACATCCGCGGCCGCGCCTTCTCTTAGCACGCCCAGTTTCTGCTTAAAGTATCTGCCCGCGATCTTCGCATTATTCTCGAAAAGCATCTGCGGGACTTCGCCCCATGCCGCATTGGGATCGCAGAGGTGGTGCTTGTGCAGGATGTTGGCCACTTTCCAGGATTCCGTCATGTCGTGGGTATAGCCGTCGGTCCCAAGTCCGGTCAGGATCCCCCGGTGCACCAGTTCCATGGTCGGCGGGCATCCGCAGGCATTGCCCATGTTGGATTCCGGATTGTGCACGACCATCGTATCCGTCTCTCTGATCAAATCCATCTCGTGGGGATTGATGTAAATACAGTGCCCGAGCAACGTCTTCTCTCCAAGAATCCCGTGATCCATGAGCCGGTCCACGATCCGTTTGCCGTAGTGCTTCAGACAGTGATGGAGATCCTCGATCCCCTCTGCCACATGGATGTGGTATCCGGCTTCATCCGGCTTATTGGACGCGGCCAGCTCCATCGTTTCATCCGAGATCGTAAACTGCGCATGCATACCCATCATGCCGGCGATCATCCCGCTGTCGTCCGCCAGCGCGTGACGGATGAATTCCGCATTTTCCATCACAGAATCCCTTGCCTTATCCATGCCGTCCCGGTCTGAGACCTCATAGCACAGGCAGGAGCGCACGCCCGTCTCTCGCGCCGCCTTCTCGATCTCAAAGAGCGAACCCCGGATGGCCCCGAAGCTTGCATGATGATCAAAGATTGTCGTCACACCGTTCCGGATACAGTCAATATAAGTCGCCATGGCGCTTAAGTAAGTGTCGTGCAGCGTAAGATTCCGGTCAATGGTCCACCACTGGCCGTCCAGGATATCAAGGAATCCTTTCGGATCATAGCCTTTAATCGAAAGTCCTCTTGCAAATGCGCTGTAAATATGTTCGTGTACATTGATGAATCCCGGCATGATCAGTCCGCCTTCTGCGTCAATATACTCCGCATCCGGATATGCATTCCGGATCTCTTCCGTCCCGCCGACCATGCAGATTGCGGTCCCGTCAACCGCCACCGCGCCGTTTTCAATCAAGGGGCAGGCAGGGTCTCTGGTGATCACTTTTCCGTTTCCTAAAACCAGCATGTCCTGTTCTCCTTTTTATTTATTTTCCACATACTGTTCTCAGTGCACTCTCGCGTATTTCTGTGCAAATCGCACACTAAGCCCTGTCACTGACTATAGAATAACATTAATATTGTATAAATGCAACAAGCTTTCTAAATATTTTTTAGAATACCTAAAAATTTTTTAGAAAAAGGATTGACACTGCTTTTTTTTATGCTATGATGAATTTAGAGACAGGGATTAAAAAGCAGATTTTCTGCGCGTATTTTAAGGAAAGGCAGGTGAGAAAATGCAGCAGGATCTCGGATTTTTAAAACAGCTTGCACACGGGCTGACCGCCCAGTTCGGCAGCGCCTGCGAGGTCGTGATCCACGATCTGTCTAAAAAAGATTTAGAGAACTCGATCGTCTATATTGAGAACGGACATGTATCCAACCGGCATACCGGCGACGGACCGTCCGGCATCGTGCTGGAGACCCTCCGCACGGACCCGGACCGGGTAAACGACCGTCTCGCCTATCTCACCAGGACAGAGGACGGACGGATCCTCAAATCCAGCACCCTTTTCATCCGCGATGACAAAGAACGGATCCGTTACATTTTCTCCATCAATTACGATATCACCACACTGATCGCGGCAGAATCTTCGATCCGGGGACTGGTCCACACCGAATCCCCTGAAGAAGAAACGGAGGTGCCGGCTGATGCGCCACAGAAGATCACACACAATGTCACAGAACTTCTGGACATGCTGATCGACCAGGCTGTCGCCAGAGTCGGGAAACCGGTGGCGCTCATGACCAAAGACGACAAAGTCGCAGTCGTACAGTACCTGAACAACGCCGGTGCGTTCCTTATCACAAAATCCGGCGACAAAGTCTCATCCCTGCTGGGAATATCAAAATTCACACTGTATAGCTACATGGACAAAGGATGATCGTGCGCCGGAACCGGCAGGACACGCCGCGTAAGCCTGCTTACAGGCGGCGGGGCATGACGGTTGCGGCATATGGCGGCCGCCATCAGCGAGAAGAAGCCGCTTTGCGGCGGATTCGAGCTGGCATGTTCATCTCAATTCATCTCAATATTAAAAAGGAGGTTCCACGATGGAAACGATCAAATGGGCAGTGAACAAGATGCCGAAGACAGCAGACGCCAACCTGAAAGTGATGGGCCTGGACGAGATCCGCAAAGCCCGTGCTTTCCACGAAAGCTTTCCCCAGTACAGCGTAACGCCGCTGGCTAAGCTCGACCATATGGCGGCGCACCTCGGACTGGGCGAAGTCTATGTGAAAGATGAGTCCTACCGCTTCGGCCTCAACGCGTTCAAAGTACTGGGAGGGTCATTTGCAATGGCCCGCTATATTGCGAAGCAGACCGGAAAAGATGTGTCCGAGCTTCCCTACAGCGTCCTCACTTCCGATAAACTGAGAGAAGAATTCGGGCAGGCGACTTTCTTTACTGCCACAGACGGCAACCACGGCCGCGGCGTTGCATGGGCCGCCAGCAAACTGGGACAGAAAGCCGTCGTTCTCATGCCGAAAGGAAGCACGCAGACAAGACTGAACAACATCCTCGCCGAGGGCGCGCAGGCGACCATCGAGGAATGCAATTACGATGAATGCGTGCGCATGGCAAATGCCATGGCGGAAAAGACAGAAAACGGCGTCATGGTACAGGATACCGCCTGGGACGGCTATGAGGAGATTCCGTCCTGGATCATGCAGGGATACGGGACCATGGCGATGGAGGCGGACGAGCAGCTCCATGATTATGACTGCGAACGCCCGACCCATGTATTTATCCAGGCCGGCGTCGGATCTCTTGCCGGGGCAGTCCAGGGATATTTTGCCAACCGTTATCCGGACAATCCGCCCAAAGTGATCGTCGTGGAGGCGGAGGCCGCTGCCTGCCTGTACAAAGGCGCTGTCGCCGGAGACGGCGGGATCCGCATCGTAGACGGCGACATGGTCACGATCATGGCCGGGCTTGCCTGCGGCGAACCGAATACGATCTCCTGGGACATCCTGAAAAATCATGTGGATACATTTGTCGCTTCGCCCGACTGGGTAGCGGCAAGAGGCATGCGCATGCTGGCGGCGCCCGTCAAAGGCGACCAGCCGGTAACCTCCGGAGAATCCGGAGCCGCGCCGTTCGGAACACTGGCGTGCATCATGACCATGGATGAATACAGACCGCTGAGGGAACATCTGGGGCTGGATGAGCATTCAAAAGTCCTGCTCTTCTCCACCGAAGGCGATACCGATCCGGAGCGGTATGAATCCATCGTATGGGGCGGAAATGACAGATAACAAAATTAATTTACAGATTCAAAAAAGAAAAGGAGAGAACAGACATGGATTTTAACAGGATCAAAGAAGCTGCACAGGCCTACCAGACAGACATGACCGCATTCCTTCGCGCCATCGTGAAGAATCCGGGCGAGAGCTGCGATGAGAAAGCGCACATCGACACCATTGCCGCAGAGATGAAGAAACTGGACTTCGATGAAGTCATTATCGATCCCCAGGGAAATGTCATCGGCTATATGGGAACCGGCGACAAGATCATCGCATACGATGCACATATCGATACCGTAGGCATCGGAAACATCGACAACTGGAACTTCGATCCCTATGAAGGATATGAGAACGACACCGAGATCGGCGGGCGCGGCGTGTCCGACCAGTGCGGCGGCATCGTATCCGCAGTATACGGCGCGCGGATCATGAAAGATATGGATCTGATCCCGGAAGGTTGCAGGATCATGGTCGTCGGAACCGTCCAGGAAGAAGACTGCGACGGCCTGTGCTGGCAGTACATTATCAATGAAGATAAGATCCGTCCGGAATTCGTCGTCTCCACAGAGCCTACAGACGGCGGCATCTACCGCGGACAGCGCGGACGCATGGAGATCCGCGTGGATGTGAAAGGCGTTTCCTGCCACGGATCCGCACCGGAGCGCGGCGACAACGCCATCTACAAGATGGCGGACATCCTTCAGGACGTACGCGCCCTCAACGAAAATGATGATGCGGACGGAACAGAGATCAAGGGCCTTGTAAAGATGCTCAACCCGAAATACAATCCGGACTGGGAGGAGGCACGCTTCCTGGGCCGCGGCACCATCACCGTATCCCAGATCTTCTACACTTCCCCGAGCCGCTGTGCGGTGGCGGATTCCTGCGCGGTATCCCTTGACCGCCGCATGACCTTCGGCGAGACATGGGAGAGCTGCCTGGATGAGATCCGCGCACTCCCGAGCGTACGGAAATACGGGGACGACGTTGTCGTATCCATGTACAACTACGACCGCCCGTCCTACACCGGATGCGTTTACGAGATCGAATGCTATTTCCCGACATGGGCGATCCCGAAAGACCATAAAGTGACAAAAGCGCTTGAGAAAGCATACACCTCCCTCTACGGCGAGAAGCGGATCGGCGCTCCTGAGACGCTGGAAATGCGCCAGAGCCGCCCGCTCACTGACAAATGGACTTTCTCCACAAACGGCGTATCCATCATGGGAAGGAACGGCATCCCCTGCATCGGGTTCGGCCCGGGCGCCGAAGCGCAGGCACACGCCCCCAACGAAAAGACATGGAAACAGGATCTGGTAACATGCGCAGCTGTATATGCGGCACTGCCGGGATGCTACTGCGAATAAAATACATTTCATATTTAAGGAGGATGAATCAAGATGAAAACATTACAGGATTATATCGATAAGCTGAACAGACTGAACTTCAAAGATATGTACGAAGGCGACTTCTTCCTGACCTGGGAGAAAACGGACGACGAACTGGAAGCGGTCTTCACCGTTGCCGACGCGCTCCGCTATATGAGAGAGAACAACATCTCCACAAAAGTATTTGAAAGCGGACTTGGCATCTCCCTTTTCCGCGACAATTCCACACGGACCCGATTCTCCTTCGCCTCCGCCTGCAACCTGCTCGGCCTTGAAGTTCAGGATCTGGACGAGGGCAAATCCCAGATCGCCCACGGTGAGACCGTACGCGAGACTGCAAACATGATCTCCTTCATGGCAGACGTTATCGGCATCCGCGACGACATGTACATCGGCAAAGGAAACGCCTACATGCATGAGGTTGTTGACGCTGTTAAGCAGGGAAATAAGGACGGGATCCTGGAGCAGAAACCGACGCTCGTAAACCTGCAGTGCGACATCGACCATCCGACACAGGCCATGGCCGACATGCTCCATATCATCCACGAATTCGGCGGCGTTGAGAACCTGAAAGGCAAAAAGATCGCCATGTCATGGGCATACTCTCCTTCCTACGGCAAACCGCTCTCCGTTCCCCAGGGTGTGATCGGACTGATGACCCGTTTCGGAATGGATGTTGTCCTTGCTCATCCGGAAGGATACGAGGTATTCCCGGAAGTTGAGGCTGTGGCTGCCGAGAACGCAAAGAAATCCGGCGGCTCCTTCACAAAGACGAACAGCATGGCCGAGGCGTTCAAAGACGCTGATATCGTATACCCGAAGAGCTGGGCTCCGTTCGCGGCAATGGAAAAACGTACAGAACTGTACGGCAACGGCGATTTCGAAGGCATCAAAGAACTGGAGAAAGAGCTCCTCGCTCAGAACGCACAGCATAAAGACTGGGCATGCACCGAGGAACTGATGAAGACGACCCGGGACGGCAAAGCGCTCTACCTTCACTGCCTGCCGGCAGATATCACCGGCGTGAGCTGTGAGGAAGGCGAGGTTGACGCAAGTGTATTCGACCGCTACAGAGACCCGCTGTACAAAGAGGCAAGCTACAAACCGTACATCATCGCAGCCATGATCTTCCTTGCAAAATTCGCGGATCCGGCTGACATCCTGAAGAAACTGGAAGAAAGATCCACACCGAGGATCTTCAAATAAGAATCATCAGAAGGAGAACAGACTATGTTAAAATACGTTGATACAAAAAATGCACCTGCAGCCATCGGACCGTACTCCCAGGGCATCGTCCTGAACGGCATCGCCTTCTTCTCAGGCCAGATCCCGCTCTCCCCGGAGACAGGAGAAGTGGTCGGCACGACCATCGAAGAGCAGGCGGAACAGGTCATGCAGAATGTAAAAGCACTTCTGGAAAGCCAGGGCACAGCGTTTACCGATGTTGTGAAAACCACCTGCTTCCTTGCGGATATGGCGGACTTCGCTGCATTCAACGAAATATATGCGAAATATTTCACCGGGAAGCCGGCGCGCTCCTGCGTCGCTGTAAAAGCGCTTCCGAAAGGAGTCCTCTGCGAGGTAGAGGCCATCGCCGCTGTGAAAGAGGCATAGATCCGGGAGGCCTGATATGGAAAAGAAAAAACGCATCGTTATCGCCCTGGGCGGGAACGCCCTCGGCAATACGCTTCCGGAACAGATGAAAGCCGTGAAGATCACTTCCCGCGCCATCGTGGACCTGATCCAGGAAGGCTGCGAGGTCGTCGTCGCACACGGGAACGGTCCCCAGGTCGGCATGGTCAACAACGCCATGATCGCCCTCACGCATGAAGACCCGCTGCAGCCGAATACTCCGCTGTCTGTCTGCGTAGCCATGAGCCAGGCTTACATCGGATACGACCTGCAGAATGCGCTCCGCGAAGAACTGTTAAACCGCGGGATCACAGATATCCCGGTGGCGACCATGATCACACAGGTCCGCGTCGATCCGGATGATCCGGCATTCGATCACCCGTCCAAACCGATCGGGCGCTTTATGACAAAAGAACAGGCCGATCTGATGACCGAAAAATACGACTATATTATGAAAGAAGATTCCGGGCGCGGCTGGCGGCGTGTGGTCGCATCTCCAAAACCTCAGGAGATCATCGAGATCGGTACGATCCGCAACATGGTTGACTCCGGCGATGTAGTCATCGCCTGCGGAGGAGGCGGCATCCCCGTCACCCGCCAGGGCAATCACCTGAAAGGGGCCAGCGCGGTGATCGACAAAGATTTTGCCAGCTGCCTGATGGCCAGAGAACTGGACGCTGACGTCCTCATCATCCTGACCGCGGTTGAAAGAGTGGCTGTCAACTATGGAAAGCCGGATGAGAAATGGCTGGATGACAT
Source organism: Candidatus Mediterraneibacter quadrami (assembly GCA_019120575.1). Taxonomy (GTDB): domain Bacteria; phylum Bacillota; class Clostridia; order Lachnospirales; family Lachnospiraceae; genus Mediterraneibacter; species Mediterraneibacter quadrami. The sequence continues at coordinate 13,291 of DWUU01000037.1, read as the reverse complement.
CACCGTTGATGAGGCAAAGCAGTATATCGCCGAAGGACATTTCTCCCCGGGCAGCATGCTGCCGAAAGTCCAGGCCGCTGTAGATTTTGCAGAGTCAAAACCGGGCAGACAGGCGCTCATCACCCTGCTTGAAAAGGCAAAAGACGGGATCCTCGGGAAGACCGGAACAAGGATCCACCTGTAAAAACAAAAAAACTCCTAAAAATATGTAACACACAGATCCCCGCCGGTATTGCCATGTGCCGGCGGGGAAATTAATTTCATATTCTGTTGTTATAGCAACGGAATATTTCCGACAAGTCTGTTATACTCTGATTGTTCCAAAAAACATATACGGAGGAATAACCATGATCAGAAAAATTATCAGAATCGATGAAGAGAAATGCAACGGCTGCGGCGCCTGTGCAGCAGCCTGCCACGAAGGCGCGATTGAAATGATAGACGGGAAAGCAAAACTCACCCGCGAAGATTACTGTGACGGTCTGGGCGACTGTCTGCCCGCATGCCCGACGGACGCTATTTCATTTGAGGAGAGGGAAGCCCCGGCCTATGATGAAGCCGCTGTCCTTGCCGCCAAAGCAAAAAAAGCCGAAGCGCCACTGCCCTGCGGCTGCCCCGGCTCCCAGTCCAGAGCTATCCGCCGGGAAAAAGCAGGCGTTGAATCTGAAGCACCTCAAGGATTCCCAGCTACTGCACCTGTAAGCCAGCTCTCCCAGTGGCCGGTCCAGATCAAGCTGGCTCCTGTGAACGCACCGTATTTCAACGGAGCGAAGCTCCTGGTGGCTGCGGACTGCACCGCCTATGCCTACGGCAATTTTCACAATGAATTTATCCGGGATCACGTCACCCTGATCGGCTGCCCGAAGCTGGACAGTGTCGATTATTCTGAGAAGCTGACCGCGATCCTGGCCAATAACGAGATCAGAAGCGTCACTGTCGTGCGCATGGAAGTTCCGTGCTGCGGCGGCATCGAGCATGCCGTAAAGACGGCGCTTCAGGAAAGCGGAAAGTTTATCCCCTGGCAGGTGGTGACAATCTCCACCGACGGCAGGATCATAGACTGATCTCCTGCCCTTTCACGAATTTTGCGCGGATCTCGCGTTCATCCGCCAGATAGATCATTCTCTCCAGCCTGCTCCGGACATCGAGCGGGCGGGGAGATCTCAGGCGGCTGTCATCCAGCACAACTGCATCAAAGTCATATCCGTTCTCAAAACTTCCGGTCTTCCCGAAAAACATCCCTCCGCCTTTCGAAGCCATATAGAAAACCTCCTCTGCCGTCAGCGGTGCTTCCGTCTGATCTGTGAGGCGCCATCGCATTTTCGATGCCTGCACGGCGAAAGACATTGCACGGAACAGGTTCTCTGACGAACCGCCCGCCACATCGCTCCCCAGCCCGATGCGCATCCCCTCTTCCAGATATCTCCGGACCGGAGCGATGCCGGAGGAGAGATTCATGTTCGATTCCGGGCAGTGTGCAATAAACACACCCTTTTCTTTCATGCGGGCGATCTCCTGGTCTCCGCTGTATACGCAGTGTGCCATGATGGTCGGGCAGTCCGCTCCCCCGAAGAGCCCGGACCGGTCATATGCATCTCCGTAAAATCCCGCATCCGGACGGAGTTCTGCAACCCATGCCGCTTCCTGCAGATTCTCGGACAGGTGGGACTGCACCGGAAGACGGCTCTCTGCCTGGATCTTTTTCAATCCCTCCATCAACGCATCCGAACATGCCGGGATAAACCTGGGCGTCAGGACCGGCCGGGTATGCTGATAGTTTCGTCCGGCCACATCCCTGAGCCAGTCTTCGGTTTCATCCAGAGACTCCTGCGTTTCCTCGCAGAGATACCCCGGACAGTTCCGGTCCATATTTACCTTTCCCACAAATGTCTCCAGCCCGGTCTGCTCCAGCAGATCCATCAGCTTCATCGTCGCCGGACGGTGCACCGTGGCAAATACGCAGGCCCGGGTCGTGGCGCTCCGTTTCAGGTTCTCTGCGAAGATCCCGTACGCGCGTCCGGCATAATCCATGTCTTCATACCGGGCTTCCTCCGGAAATGTATTCACTTCCAGCCAGTCCAGAAGTTCCTGATCCATCCCGAACCCGCGGATCGGATACTGGGGCGCGTGGACATGCAGATCCGTAAGCCCCGGTATGATCAGGCAGTCGCCGAAATCCCGAATCGGATTGCCGCCCAGCCGGAAGGGAAGCGTCCGGTAAATGCCGTCCACGATCCCGTCCCTGCACACAAGATAGCTGTGCTCGCAGACGATAAACGCTTCCGGTGTCTTTGCATAAATAATATTGCCTTTCAGTATCTGTATATTCTTTCTCATCGCTCACACTTTCTCCAGCATAACTTCCACCACGCCGCCGCAGACCATGCCTTCATCCTCCGCGGCATCCGCAGTCATATCCACGGTGCAGAGCCGGAATCCCTCATTTTCCGCGCGCATCATCAGCAGCGCTTTCCGGATCACTTCGCTTTCAATACAGCCGCCGCCGATTGTATCCACCGTGGTCCCGTCCGCCCGGATCAGCATCTTCGTGCCCACGCTCCGGGGCGCGGATCCCTTCCTGGTAATGATCGTCGCCAGAACTTTCTCCCGGCTGTCCTCCGGATTCAGAACCGCATCCAGCAGTTCCGGAGAATAGCCGCCTTTTGCGGATCCGGCATTCTTCACCCGGATGATCTCCGCCATCACAGACACCGCGATCTCCTCCGGCGTCTCCGCGCCGATCTTCAGCCCGATCGGGGTATGCACCCCGTCCAGCGCTTCCCGGCATACGCCTTTCGCTTCCAGCTGGTCTTTCACGATCGCCACTCTGCGGCGGCTGCCCATCATTCCCACATAGGCATACGGTTTCTGCAGGATGGCTTCCAGACATTCCGTATCGTACCGGTGTCCTCTCGTCACGACGATGAACCAGGAATCCGAATCGCCCCGGATCTTCGAAAGTCCGTCCGCAAACGGCTCACAGAGCACCTGATCCGCCCCGGCCGCGCGGGCATGATCTGCAAATTGGGGCCGGTCCTCGATCACGGTCACCGTAAATCCAAGCATCTTCCCCATACGGATAATGGGCATGGATACATGTCCGGCCCCGCAGATGACCATCTTCGGTGTACGGCCGATCCGCTCACGATAGATCCTTGTCTGCGATTCTGTATCATGCAGGGTCTTCACTTTCTGCTCCCCTTCCGCGCCGGCGCCATCCCCGCAGCTCAGCCGTTTCTCCCCGGCATGCTCCCCGGCAAGAACCGTCTCTGACCAGATATCTCCTTCCGGCAAAGCCAGCGCTGTTTTTAACTCTTCATAAAACCGGTTCATAAAACACCTCATTTACAAAGAGCGGCATCCCTCCGGATACCGCCCTTATTCTCATCATTTACCGTATTCTTCCGCCGATTATGCTGCTGCCAGTCTGCCGAGCACGTCTTTGAGCAGTTCGTAGAAGCGCTCAAAAGAATCAAGCGGCACATTTTCATCCGGCGTATGGACATTGTAAAGCGTCGGTCCCACGGCGATCGCATCCAGTCCCGGAAGCGCCTCTGAGAACAGTCCGCACTCCAGTCCTGCGTGAAGCGCCTCCAGTCTCAGTTCACTGCCGAACAGCTCTCTGTAGCTCTCCACGAATACTTCACGGATCTTTGAATCTTCTTTATAATCCCAGCCCGGATACTGTCCGCTGTAAGAGATCTCGAATCCGAAAGTCTCAGCCAGCAGGGCAAAACGTGCTTTCGTATCCTCCTGAAGAGACGCCACGGAAGAACGCGGGGAGATCACGATCACCAGCTCGTCCCCGTCTGCCCTTGTAACACCCAGGTTGGATGAAACGACAACGAAGCCGTCCATCTTGATATTGCGTCTGTACACGCCGTTCGGGGCAAGGCGGATCGCGCCGATGAACGCTTTCGCATCCTCATCTTTCAGCGCCGCTGCGCTCTGGCCCTCTTCAACAGAAACCTCGCAGGAAAAATCCGGCTCAAACGCGGAAATCTCATCTGCAAATGTTTCCGCCAGCTCTGCCGCCAGCTTCTCTGCTTTCTCCGCTTCTGCCTTGTCTGCATAGATCAGGGAAGCCGCACATTCTCTTGTGATCGCGTTATCCTTGGTTCCGCCGGCAAATGTAACCAGTTTTCCATCTGTATTCTTCATGATCTGGTCAACCATGCGGGCCATCAGGATATTTGCATTCTGGCGCTCTTTGTCGATATCTGTTCCGGAATGTCCGCCGAGAAGACCATCGATCTTCACCTGTACAAGCGTGCCTTCCGCAGCAGTTCTCTCCACTTTTCTCGTAAGCTGGACTCTCAGTCCGCCGGCGCAGCTGATCGTCGCAACGCCCTCTTCCTCTGAGTCCATATTGATCATCGTGCGCGCCGTGATCTGTGATTTATCCAGCGCCTGTGCGCCGTTGAGACCCACTTCCTCTTCAGTTGTGAACACGCACTCAACCGGCGGGTGCTTGATCTCATCGTCGTCCAGCACCATCATCATCAGGGCGATCGCCACGCCGTTGTCCGCGCCGAGTGTTGTTCCGTTTGCAGAGAGTACGCCGTCCTTCAGCACCAGGTCGATGCCCTCTTTCTCAAAATCATGCTCCACACCTGCACGTTTGTCGCAGACCATGTCGATGTGTCCCTGCAGCATGACCGGAGCCTTGTCCTTCGCACCCTCGCTGCCTTCTTTTTTGATGATGACATTGTAGCTGTCATCCTGGTATACCCACAGACCTCTGTCTTTTGCAAATTTTACAAGGAAATCGCTGATCCCCTTCTCGTGTCCTGATCCTCTCGGGACCGCGCACACATCCTCAAAAAAATGAAATAACTTTTCCGGTTTGTATCCGGTGATCTTGTACTCCATGATAAGTTCCTCTTTTCTTTTTGAAATAATATCCGGACGATTTCATCCGCTTTTCTGATTATAACAGATTTTCAGAAATATTTCATTCATTTCGTGCATATCCGTCTTTTTTCAGCCGCTTTCCCGTCTCCACGTAAACCATGCTGTTCTCATAGATCTTCTGCTTCTCCTGCTCCGTCAGCATCCGTTTTACTTTCGCCGGGCTGCCCACGGCCAGACTTCCGTCCGGGATCTCCTGGCCTTCCAGCACAAGGCTGCCCGCTCCGACGAGACAATGTTTTCCGATCTTTGCACCGTTCAGGACGACCGCGCCCATACCGATCAGGCTATAGTCCTCGACCGTACAGCCATGGACAACCGCATTGTGTCCCACCGTCACATAATCGCCGATCACCGTCGGTCTGCCTCTGTCCGTGTGGACCGTCGCATTATCCTGGATATTGCTGCACCGGCCGATCCGGATGCTGTCATCATCCCCGCGCAGGACCGCGTTAAACAGGATGCTGGTATAGTCTCCGACCGCCACGTCGCCGACGACCACCGCTCCTTTTGCAATGCTGGCTGTATTGCTTATATTTTCTGACATACGCCTGCTCCTTTCCTGTTATCCTCTCTTTTTTGCAATGATCATTCTTCCCGGGCCTGCCCGCCGTATTACTCCATCAAATACTTTCTGTCATCCTCCGGACTGATCTCGCGGATTACCCGGCACGGGTTGCCTCCTGCAAGTACATTTGCAGGGATATCCCCGATCACCACGCTCCCGGCCGCAATGATCGTATTGTCCCCGATCGTCGCCCCGGACACGATCGCCACATGGCCGCCGATCCAGACGTTATTGCCGATATGCACCGGGCGCGCATATTCATAGCCGGCCGCCCGCCGTTCCGGGTCAAAGGCATGTCCCGCAGCGTAGATCCCGCAGTTCGGCCCGATGCGCACATCATCCCCGAAGGTCACTTCATTCCCTGCAAGGAGCACGAAATTATAGTTGGAGAAGAAATTCTCACCAAGCGTCACACGGCCCCAGAAATCACAGTAAAAGGGCTGTTCGATCCGGAATTTCTTCCCGGTCTTCTTCATCTCCCGCCGGATAATCTCCTCCCGTTCCTTCTCCTGGGACGGGCGCAGGCTGTTATAATCAAAATTCAGTTCCTGACTCCGCTTCCGCTCGATGCCGAGGCTCTCTTCCTGGGCGTCATAAAGATATCCCGCCAGTGCTTTCTGTTCTTCTGTCATGATATTATCCTCACTCTTTTTCCATTTCATTCCGTCTGAAAAATTATACTATACCAGCATGTAATGTCGCAAGTAAGTTCTGGTTTTCTGATCTTTAGCATCAGTGTACAAGGGGCAATACGCTCCAAACCGCGTAATTTCGATGATTTTCTGTGTTATCCTCAATCGGCGTACGTCTAGTACGCCTCTATCGTCTGCCTTGAAAATCACCGAAATTCCTGCGGTTGGAGTCTTTGAGTCGTGAAGGTGATGATTTGGGCACCTTCAAGGCACTTGATCGACGCGTACAGGGGTGTACGCGGAGGGAAAGTAACACAGAAGGAACCCAAATCAGCCCTTCAACGACCGTATTGTCCCCTTGTACACTGATGCTATCCTCTTTTCTTGACATTTCCGGTCTTTCTGGCTACAATAAACATATACTAAAACAGAATACATCATTCGGTAGGTGAGGTTACCGCAGGGATCAGGTTTATCCCGGAGATTGCTGCCGCGAGATCGTGGAGACACGATAAGATGGTCAGCAGGCTGTGTCGTGAAGGTACAGCCTAATGCAATTGATATGCCCTGCGATACTAAAGCTTGAACGATGCATCCGGTCATGTTTCTTTTCATGGATTGATGATTTTTATGACTCCGTCATTGTTCAGGCAGTGACGGAGTTTTCTGTTTGCAGATTTCATTCAAAACACGAAAAAAAGGAGGTGAGGTTATGGACTCTGGTGCCGGTTGTCACATATGCAGCTTTAAGACAGAAAATTACATAAAGAGAGGTACTTATCATGAACAAAGAGATTTTTGTAAAACTTCTCCAGCAGCGTCAGTACAAAGCTGTGAGGAGTATTCTGGATGTTATGAACGAAGTGGACATAGCCTCCCTTCTCTCGGAGCTTGAGGACCGTGAGCTGGCTCTTGCCTTCCGCCTGATCCCGAAGGACAAGGCGGCGGAAGTATTCGCCAACATGGACAGCTCCATGCAGAAGTATCTGGTGGAAATCTTTTCGGAAAAGGAACTGAAAGAACTGCTGGACGATCTGTACATGGATGATACGGTAGATATCCTGGAAGAGCTCCCGGCCAATCTGGTGAACCGGATCCTCGACACAGTCAGCACGTCGGACCGTGCCCTGATCAACCAGCTCCTGAATTATCCGGAAGACAGCGCCGGAAGCATTATGACCACAGAATATGTGGACATCCGTGAAAATATGACCGTCGCCCAGGCGATGGCCCACATCAAGCAGACCGGGATCCACAAGGAAACGATCTATACCTGCTACGTCACGGAACGCCGCCGGCTGATCGGCATCGTCTCCGCCAAAAACCTGATGACAACGGACGATGACGTACAGATCAGAGATCTGATGGAAACCGAGATCATATCGGTCGGCACCCACACGGACAAAGAGGATGTGGCGCAGCTCTTTACCCGGTATGATTTCCTCGCCATCCCGGTCCTCGATGCAGAAGGCCTGATGGTCGGCATCGTGACTTTTGACGACGCCATGGACGTCATGGTGGAAGAAGCCACGGAGGATATCACCAAGATGGCGGCCATCAATCCCAGCGAGAAGACGTATTTTGAGACATCCGTCTTCGCCCACGCGAAGAACCGGATCCCCTGGCTGCTGATCCTGATGTTTACATCCATCATCACCGGGACGATCATCACAAAATATGAAAATGCATTTGCGGCCATCCCGCTCCTGGTATCGTTCATCCCCATGCTGATGGATACCGGCGGAAACTGTGGTTCCCAGAGCTCCACCCTGATCATCCGCGGGATCGCGCTGTCCCAGATCCGGTTTCAGGATATTTTCCGGGTCATATTCAAAGAATTCCGCATCTCGCTCATCGTGGGATCCGTCCTCGCCGTGTCCAACGGCGTCCGCATTATGATCCAGTATGACGATCCTGCGCTTGCACTGGTCATCGCTCTGTCGCTCATCGGCACCGTCGTGGCAGCGAAGCTCGTGGGATGCATGCTCCCGCTTCTCGCCAGCAAAGCGCATCTGGATCCGGCGATCATGGCGTCGCCGCTGATCACCACGCTGGTGGACATTTTCTCGATCCTGATCTATTTCAATATTGCGACCATGCTGTTTAACTTGTAAGACCGTTGTGCTATACTTCAATTACGATATGGATGCCCCGCATCCGGACAAACGAGGTGAAACCCATGAAAAACTATATCCTTGAAACCTGTGTAGACTGTGTGGAATCCGCCATTGCCGCCCAGGAAGGAGGCGCGGACCGGGTGGAGCTCTGCAGCGACCTGGTCATCGGCGGCGTGTCCCCGTCGGTGCCGCTGTTCCGCCAGATCCGGAAATATACGGACCTGAAGATCCGGACACTGCTGCGCCCACGGTACGGCGATTACTGCTTCAGCAGCTACGAGTGCGATGAACTCAATGAAGAGATCGCCATCTTCCGGGAGGAAGGCGCGGACGGAGTTGTGGTCGGCATGCTGAATCCAGACGGCACCCTGAACACCGGACAGCTTGCCCGGTTCAAAGAAACCGCCGGCGATATGGAGATCGCACTGCACCGCGCATTTGATGTGTGTCTGGACCCGATGGAGGCCATGGAAGAGGTCATTTCCCTCGGCTATGACACGATCCTCACCAGCGGCCAGGCGGCCACAGCCTGGGAAGGACGCGAACTGCTCAAAGAACTGCAGGAAAAGAGCCGGGGCCGGATCGAGATCCTGGCAGCCAGCGGGATCAGCCCGGCCGTGATCCAGAAACTCGTGCCCTATACCGGCATCTCTTCCTACCACATGTCCGGGAAAATAGAAATCGAAAGCGCCATGACATTCCGCAAGTCCGGCATCGGTCTGGGCCTTTCCGAAGAGAAAGACTATAAACTGGTGCGCACGGACAGCGCCGCAGTAAGGGCGTCTGTCGATTATCTCAAAGATGCTTTTGCATGACCTGTACATAAAAACCCCGCTGATTCAGGATCAGCGGGGTTTTCTGCCGGTTATATTTCTTAATTATTCGATTACCTTCAGCCAGCCTTCCGGTGCCTCGATATGGCCCATCTGGATGCCCGTCAGTGTATCGTAAAGTTTCTGCGTCGTCGGCCCCATCTTCTCCATGCCGCTCGGGAAGCAGATCTCTTTGCCGTGATCCACCACTTTGCCGACCGGGGAAATAACCGCAGCCGTACCGCACAGTCCGCACTCTGCAAAATCTTTGACCTCGTCAAAGTAAACGTCGCGCTCTTCCACCTCAAGTCCGAGATAATGCTCCGCCACATACATGATCGATCTTCTCGTGATCGACGGAAGGATCGTGTTGGAATGGGGCGTCACGATCTTGTTGTCTTTTGTCACAAAGATAAAGTTGGCTCCGCCGGTCTCCTCCACTTTCGTGCGGGTCGCGGAATCCAGATACATATTTTCATCAAATCCGTTTGCATGGGCAGTCACAATGGCATGCAGGCTCATGGCATAGTTCAGTCCTGCCTTAATGTGGCCGGTTCCGTGCGGCGCCGCGCGGTCAAAATCGGATACGCAGATGGTGATCGGCTTTGCACCGCCCTTGAAATACGGGCCTACCGGCGTCGTAAATACACGGAACTGATATTCGTCAGCCGGCTTCACGCCGATAACCGGATTAATACCGAACATATACGGCCGGATATAAAGTGTCGCGCCGGAGCCGTACGGCGGAACATACGCCGCATTCGCCTTCACCGTCTGTACGACCGCATCCACAAAACGGTCCTCCGGAAATACCGGCATCTCAAGCCGTTTCGCAGAATCCACCATGCGGGCCGCGTTCAGATCCGGACGGAATGTCACGATGCGTCCGTCCTCTGTGGTATACGCTTTCATGCCTTCAAATACAGTCTGCGCATACTGGAGCACGCCCGCACACTCATTCATCACAATATTGGCGTCGTCCGTCAGGCCGCCTTCATCCCATTTGCCGTCTTTATAATTTGCCACATACCTCTTGTCCGTCTGGATATAGCCGAACCCGAGGTTTTCCCAGTCTATGTTCTTCTTCTCCATTGTGATTCCTCCTCTGCCTGGAAAGATCCTTAATTCTTTTACTCTGCCATTATAGTACTGTAAAGTGTAAAAATCAAGAGTGCGCTCGGTTTTTTACTTATTTAAAGTTCAGCCCCGCCATTCGCAAAGTCGCACATACATGCTTACTGCGGCTGCCGCCGCTTCTTTGCTCATGTACAGGCGCTCTCCTAATACATATGCCCGATCGCAGAAATATGCAAGCATCTTTCCTGCTCCCGCGCACATGTATTGCTGAACTATCGCTCCATCATACTGATCGATTCGATCCCCACGCTTCCGCCTCTGACGACCTCGATGCTCTTGAATTCTTCTTTCATCAGCTTGACCACCGCATCGTTCTTGGTCGCTGTCTGTACGAATTCTACCAGCACGCTGTCCCGTCCGTAGTCGATGACTTTCGCCTTGAAGGTTTCCGCAATCTGGAACACTTCCACCTTGTCCGCTGCCGTACATTTCATGACTTTGACATAAAGGATCTCTTTCATTCTTACAAATATATCGGTGAAATCAATGACCTTGATCACTTCGATCATGCGGTTGAGCTGCTTCTTGATCTGTTCAAATGTCTCGTCGTCGCTCACCGTGGCAATAGTCATCCTGGATACGGTGGGATCTTCGGTCCGTCCCACGGTCAGGCTGTCCAGATTGTAGGATTTTCCGGAGAAAAGTCCCGAGATCTTGGAGAGCACGCCCACCTGGTTCTCGACATAAAGGGAAATCCATCTCTTCTTCATATTGTTATCCATTCTCACGCGCTCCTTTCTAACAGTCCATGATCATTTCTTCAAGCGTTCCGCCCGGCTGGATCATCGGATAGACCATCTCTTCCGGATCAATGATGAACTCGATGAGTGTCGGGGTCTTCGTATTCTTCTTTGCCTCTTCAAATGCCGCGGCAATCTCTTCTTTTTCCATGACGCGGATGCCTTTCGCACCGTAGCTTTCCGCCAGCTTCACGAAATCCGGCGTATACTCCGGCATCTCCGCTCCGTTGGTCCTTCGGAAGAGCGCGCCTGCGCGCAGGTTGGTCATGCTGTAGCGCTTCCCGTAGAAAAGCTTCTGCCACTGGCGCACCATACCCAGATATTCATTATTGAATACACAGAGGATGAGCGGCAGCTCCTCCAGAACTGCTGTGGCGAACTCCTGGATATTCATCTGCATGCCGCCGTCACCGGAGATGGCGATGACCGTCTTGTCCGGATTGCCGATCTTCGCGCCGATAGCCGCCGGGAATCCATACCCCATGGTCCCGAGCCCGCCGGACGTCACAAGCTGTTTCTTCTCATTGATCTGCGCATACTGGGTGACAAACATCTGATGCTGCCCAACATCCGTTGTGATGATCGCATCGTCAAACTGGCGGTTCATTTCCTCGATGATGTCCATCGGGCTCATATGGCCGCGATCTTTCATTTGCAGCGGATGTTCCTCTTTCCACGCCCGGATCTGCTCCGTCCACTTCGCCGTTTCACAGGGCTCCACATATTCATTCATTTTAGTCAGCGCCTCCAGCGCATCCGCCACGATCGGCACATGGACCTGTATATTTCTGGAAATAGACGCCGTATCTATATCAATATGTACGATCTGCGCGTTTGGCGCAAATGCATGGAGCTTTCCGGTGATGCGGTCATTAAATCTGGTCCCGATGGAGAACAAGAGGTCGCACTCGCCCACTGCCATATTGGCCGCGTACTGGCCGTGCATACCCAGGTTGCCGATGTAGAGCGGGTGATCCGTCGGAACCGCGCCGCGGCCCATGATCGTAGTCACCACCGGCACATTTGTCTTATTCACCACTTCCGTAAACACCTGGTTCGCGCGGGCGATATTCACGCCGCCGCCTGCCAGGAACAGCGGTTTCTTCGCCTTCTTCAGCATCTTGAGGGCACGTTTGAGCTGTCCCATGTGGACGCTTGTATTCGGCTTATAGCCGCGGATGTTCACGGTTTCCGGATATTCCGGACTGCCCAGTTCGCACATCACATCTTTGGGCAGGTCAATGAGCACCGGTCCCGGCCGTCCCGTCCGGGCGATGTAGAATGCCTCTTTAATAATCCGCCCCAGATCCGCGCGGTTCCGCACTGTCACACCGTACTTTGTGATGCTGCGGGTGATGCCGACGATATCCACTTCCTGGAAGGCGTCATTTCCGATCAGGTGTCTCGCCACCTGGCCTGTAAAACACACAAGGGGCACACTGTCATAATTCGCCGTCGCCAGACCCGTAACCAGGTTCGTCGCCCCCGGTCCGCTGGTCACCAGACACACGCCCACTTTGCCGGTCGTCCGCGCATAGGCGTCCGCCTCGTGGACCAGCGCCTGCTCGTGGCGCGGCAGGATGATCTTAATGTCGTCCTGACGTCCCAGCTCATCGCTGATATCAATAGTACACGCGCCCGGATACCCGAAGATCGTATCCACTCCCTCTTCCTTTAATGCTCTTACAAGTAATTTGTTTCCTGTAATCTGTCTCACGCTTCTACCTCCTCTTTCTATGGTCAGTGCTCCCCGGGAAAAGAAAAACCCTGAGCTTATGCTCAGGGCGAATCTTACATCCGTGTTACCACCTAAATTCAGAGAATGTTCTCTGCACTCTGCCGGTACAGGACTTTTGTCCGATACCGCCTCCCTGTAACGCGGGAAAACGTTGAAGCCTACTTATACCGGTCTGCCGGCCGATATGTTCAGTCCACTGCTCGAAGGCTACTTCCATGATACCGTCACGAGAACTTACACCGGCCGTCCTCTCTCTGCGCATCCGGGGATCATGTACTCCTCCCTGTCACTGCATTTCATAGATAAAAATTTAAATACATTATAGTGTGTATTTTTAATCCTGTCAATCACGTTTTCTTGATCTATTTTAATATCAATGTAAAGGCATTGCCAGCCTTCTCCCGCATATAACGCCTGCCAGACAGAACACAACACTCAGGATGATATAGCAGCTTCCGGCCAGATACGCCTTCTTTTCAAGCAGCGTCAGCGCTTCAAGTGAAAATGTGGAAAATGTCGTAAACCCGCCGCACACGCCGGTCTTCCAGAACAATACCGCATTCTCCGATGTATCCGCATTTCCTGCGGCAACACCTGCGATAAAACCGATCAGGATCGCGCCCAGTACGTTAGTGA
>DWUU01000036.1 GCA_019120575.1 Candidatus Mediterraneibacter quadrami | reverse complement strand
ATTTTATCCGCTATATGTTGGTTTTCCAACTCACTTTCAGGTGTCTTCCTATGCAGCCATTTATAATACGCCGCATGGGAAATGCCCCCAAGCCCGCACAGGCTCCGGATGGGATAGCCGTGCTCTTCATGTTCTTTTTTTATCGCCTGGTATACAGATTCATGTCGGATCAGGCTTAGCCCCGCCTCCTCTCTATTTCTTCGAGTTTTTTTAAGAAGGATACCTCCATTTCCGCCCGTTTCTTTTCTGCCTGCAACAATTTTACCTCTGCCCGCAGTCTTTCTAGCTCACTCATTTCTTCAAGAGTTTTTCTCTTTCCTCTGCGATCTTTCAGGGCATCCACACCGCTGGATTCATATTTTACGGTATAATTTCTGGCTTGCTGGTAAGATATTCCGTATTTTTGGGATGTTTCTGCATAATTACGATTATGTGTGATGCAATATCGGACAATCTCAACCCTTTCTTCAAAGGTAGTCTTTCTTCCTTTTGTCATGATGGTACAGCCTCCTGTTCCAGAAGATTTCAGCTCCTCATGACCATTATACTTCATGATCCAGTTCCGAAGCTGGGTTTCTGAACGAATTTTATATTTTTTCAGTACTTCCGGACCAGTAAGACGTTTTGAAAGATAGTCCTCTACTGCTGCTTGTTTGATTTCAGAAGAATAATGCCTTGTCTTGCTGCCAGTTACCAGACCTTCCCACCCAAAAGCATTATATAAACGAATCCAGCCTTTTAAGGCTCCCTCGCTCATTCCATAGATACGACATAGTTCCCTGAAACCATGGGTACCATTGAGGTATTCCATAAGAATATGCTCTTTCTCTTCATAGGAATATTTGTGCTTAAATGCCATAATAAAATGCTCCCTTCTAAGTGACAAGTTTTTATTATTTCACTTGTCTACCTAGAAGGGAGCATATCAATGATGAAAATCATAGATGCTGCAGCGTCTTTTTTATGCTATGCTTATTAGAAACAGGCGGGGATTGAATTGCTGTCAAAAAGGAGGCGGTTCATTTGAAAAAAGATTTTCTGCAGGCGCTGCAGCTGGATGAAAACCATGAAAGAGAATGTAAATTAGCGGAAAATGGTCTCCCGGAGAGGTGCCGGATCCATGAAAGGAAGCAGAGAAAATGATAACAGACAGCGAAAAAAGGCTGGAAGCGTTTGAAAAAATGCTCCGGTCGGTCAGGGAACAGTATGATTCTGCAGATGAACGTATGAAGAAGCTGAAAGCGGAAGGAAAAGAAAAGACGGCCACATACCGGCAGCTTATGGGGAATAAGATGCAGCTGCAGAACATCATATCGATTTACAAAGTTTATGATCTGACAGAGTAAATAATATTATTTGCGGCCAATACTATATATGTAATAAAAGTGCAAAAATTACACTCGATGATTGACAGGAGTGCAATTTTTGCACTAAAATATATGTGGAGGTGCAAAAATGAAGGGATTAAAAGAACTGAGAATTGAAAAAAAATTAACCCAGCGAGAAGTGGCCGATCTGGTTGGCATTTCCTTACGTTCTTATAAGTCATATGAAAATGACGAGAACAAGCGGGATACGTTGAAATATAAATATATTATGGAACAGTTGGAAAAGTTCAATTTTATTGATGAAGAACATGGACTTCTGACTGTTGATGATATAATCAGAAAATGTTCGGAAGTTTTTAATCGGTATGACGTTAAGTTCTGTTACTTATTCGGTTCATATGCAAAAGGGAAAGAAACACCTTCCAGCGATGTGGATCTTCTTATTTCCGCAGATGTAAAAGGAATTAAATTTTACGGACTTGCAGAGGAATTAAGAGAGACTCTTTATAAGAAAGTAGACCTGTTAGACATAAATCAACTTAAAGATAATTTACCATTGATGGAAGAAATACTTAAAGATGGAATAAAAATATATGGATAATTTAAAAAATGATTTTTATTATATACAGAAAATCCAAAAAGATTTGGAATTCATAGTACTGCATATGCAAAATGTAGATATAGAAGAATTGAAAAGAAATGAAGTGCTTATGGATTCGATGCTGTTTCGCATGATCCAGATATCTGAAAATGCAAAAAAATTATCAGACGGATATAAAGCAAAGAAAAGCGATATTCCATGGAATGCATTAAGTGGCCTGAGAAATCGTATCGTACATGACTATGGAAATGTAGATTTACATGTAGTATACGAAACATTAAAAAATGACATTCCGGATTTATTGGAGCTGCTTGCAGAGTAGTATGCCTCTGCATATCTAAAACAGATTATAACAGAACGAGATCAGAAACGGCACTGCCGCCGAGCAGATCACGCCGTTAAAAACGGACAGCACCACGGTCTCCCCGTCAGTATACCGGATCATCAGGGGGAGGGTAGTGTCCTCGCTGGTCGCGCCTGCGGGGGCGATGCAGGTGGGATAATTCAGTTTCCTGGCGATCAGCGGGATGCTGAAGAAGGAAAAGATCTCCCGCAGCAGATTGCTCAGAAAGGCGATGCTGCCTGCCTGTGCGCCGGCCAGATTCCCGATGGCGACTCCGCTCAAGCTGTACCAGCCCAGGCCGGATGCGATCGCCGCGCTTTCATTAAGCGGCAGTCCGGTGAGAAGGCCGCTTACGATCCCGCCGGCCAGGGAGCCGGCGATGATCCCTGCAGGGATCACGAAGATCCGGATATGATATTCTTTTATTTTCTTTATGATCCCGTGATTGAGCCCGATGCTGATGCCCACCAGGAACATCAGGGCATAGAGGATCAGATCTTTATGTGACACGATCATTTCAACAGGCAGTGTATCATCAAGTCCTGCCATTCCGCAGGCAATCCCGCCGACAAGCGCGATCAGAGCAAGATAAACCATCAGTCTTCGTCCTTTCCCTTTCCTTTTTTATTATTCAGAAATATTTTTGTGAGCGGATATACCGCGATAACCGAGAAAACCGAAGGGATCAGGAAGAACAGGATGCTCTGGAATCCCAGTGTGGTGATCGTATCCGGAAAATTTTCCCGGCTGCCAAGCATGACGCCCATGGAGAAGATCAGAAGCAGCGTGCATATGAGCTGCAGCAGTTCATTGATGCGTTTCCACTTAATGGGGAAAAATATTTTCGACACAAGTATGCCTGCGCACATGATGATAATGACGTCCATTGTACAAGTCTCCTTCTCGCGGTCCGTCCGGGCCGCATCCAAAAGGATAACACAAAAACGGAGTTGTGAAAAGAAAGATATGCCTCCCGATGGAAAATATTACATGCAGTTTTCTTTTTCCTGAAATGGTATAATGCGGAACTGTACCAATGCGGATCAAGGGAAGGAGAAACTGTATATGAAGAAGATGAGGAAAGGGACAGCGGTGCTGCTTCTGCTGCTGTCCTTATGTGTTCCCGTTGTGGATGTGAGCGCGGATGTGGGAAATGAGCTGACGGAGTGCACGGTGGAGTATATTGCCCGGGACGGTGAGACGGAAACCCTGCTGGCGAGGGAGACGTACCGCGCGCCGGCGGGCAGGACGGTGAATGTGCCGCACCGGGAGTTTGACAATTACATAAAAGAGGCGGGGCAGGATATGACGCTCCCGGTCACGGCGGACGGGAAAGCGGAGAAGAAGATCTATTATACGAGGCTTTTTTACGACCGGATCACATTCCGGACGGAAGGAAGCTATATCCCGCCGATATACGGATGCGCGGGAGAGGATGTGAGCGATGCGGTCAGCGCGGTGGAGGAACCGGTCCGTCAGGGATATATTTTCAAGGGCTGGGACAGGGAGCTGCCGGATGTCATGCCGGAGGGGGACTATGTCCTGAACGCGGTCTGGGAGCCGGGCGAAAGTCAGTATACAGTGCTCCGGTGATTACGGGGATTATTACGGCTTTGATTATGCCCGCTGTGATGATGCGGTGGTGACGGCGGACGGCAAGGCCTTGCTGAACCTGTATTACGACCGGGAGATCTGGACCATCAATCTCCATGAGGAGGCGGACCATGAATCCGGTTCCAGCGATTCGCTGATCCCCAATGATGATATCTGGTATACGGCGCAGGGGAAATACGGCGCGGCGCTGCCGGAGGATTTCCCGTCTTATGATGAGATGGAGAAGCATTACATGGAGAAGACGCAGCATCAGGACATGGAATTCCTCGGAGTGCGGGATGAGTTCGAAGCGACCGGGCGTCATCTGGACAGTTTTTATTTCCAGGACCTGGCGCTGGGCAATCATACATTTGACGCATACCCGTGGCTGGAACGGGATTCCTACACCGTGTATCTGACGTATTTTAAGGAGAGCAGTGACGGGACCTACCGGAAAGTCCGCCAGGAAAGTGTCCGGGTTGACAAGGACCCGGCTGTGTACGGGGCGGAAGTCACGGTTCTGCACCCGAAGGGGCTGACATGCGAGGAGGGGTGGTATACGACCGGCACTTCGCCGGAAGCATGCGAACAGGGCACGAAGATCCCCATCAGCCCGCTTCAGATCCAGGCGGACGGGAAATGTGTGTTCCGGGGCGTGAGTTCACACCTCTACATATATATGAAGCGGGATACATTTCAGCTGAATTATCTCGATGTCAATGAACAGGGCGAAAGCACGGTGCTTTATACGGAAGAAGTGACCTACAGGGATGATGTCACCCTGGAATATGTCCCGGATGCAGAAGCCGGACACCAAAACGACCGGTTCACAGGCTGGTACCTCAGTCCGGCGCTTGCCGCAGCAGGAACGCCGCTTGGTGGATTCCGTATGCCTTCCGATGATGTCAGCGTGTATGCCGGATGGACGTCGGCTGACTGTACCGTACAGTTTGACGTCCGGGCGGACGATGCGGAGATAACAGAGGCTCCGGCGGATCAGTCTGTCCGGGCCGGCGAATGCGCGGAGAAACCGGATGATCCGGAGAGGGCAGGTTACATTTTCCTGGGATGGTTTGAAGAACCGTCAGAAAAAGCGGAAGATACGGATGGCGGCATCCCGGATACGCGGGCGGTCTGGGATTTCGGCAGGCCTGTAGAACATGATCTGACGCTGTATGCGGGCTGGCTCCCGGAACGGGATACACAGTACACGATCCGGCATATGAACGCGGAAAGTGAAGAACCGTTTTATGAGGAGACGGGAACCGGAAACAGCGGGGACCGGATCGTCATACAGCCGCTGGATCCGTCAGATCCGGCGTATCCGGACGGTGCGGAGACGGACGCGGAGCAGCAGTTTGCTGTACTGGAGAAAGAGGGGCTGGAGAATATTTATACCATCATATATAAGGAGAAAGAGGTGAGCGTGCCGGAGGAGCCGGAAGTCCCGGAGGAACCGGAAGTTTCGGAGGAGCCGGAAGCGCCGGAGGAGCCGGAAACCCCGGAGGAACCGGAAGTGCCTGAGCAACCGGAAATCCCGGAAGAACCGGGCATTCCGGATACGGGAGACCGCCTCCACGTTGCCGGACGGCTTATTATGGCAGCCGTCGCAGCCGGGGCGGGCTGGGTTGTACTGCTGTGCGTACGGAGAATTTATGCAAAACTGGTAAATACGAAAAGAAGATGAAAAAGTAATCACAGCATGTTCCTGTAGAACCATGCCTGGCGGTCATATTCGTCGGCAGCGGCCTGATTGCCGCATCTGCGGGCTTCATTTGCCTTGCTGTCATAATCGGAGACCATGGTTTGGTAGAAGCGCCGGTCTGCCTCTTCCTTCTCCATCTGTCGTTGTATTTTCTTTATGTGATGCCACCGGATCAGACTGGTGATCAGAGCAGCGCCGAACTGCGTGTTCCGCTCTTTTTCCGCCGCTTTATCTTCCTCGGATCTTGAGGCTTCGTAGCAGTCCAATTCATAGTCGTTATATACGGACGAGCGCACCCACTGGAGCGTGAGCCGGACTACCGCGATTATATATATGATCTTTCCCGGCATTGAATAACTGAAGAAATTATAGAGCGCCGGAAGGAGTGAGAATGGGATCAGCACGACAGAATACAGGAGTAAGAATCTCCATATGAATTTAACCGGATGTGTAATTCCGTTCAGTAACAGTGAAGCAGAAGGTTCTTTCATGATTTTATCTCCTTTGTTTTTGTTTTCGTGTGCTCATTATAATATAGAAGAATAACAAATTCGTAAAATTTACGATTAATCTGAAACTGAGCGGTATCATAGAGACGTCGCAGAACAGAAGCGGCATAGTTCCTGTATATAAGATGTGCTTCGAAAGGAGACGGTTCTATGAGAAAATCAGTATGTATAAATTGGTTTGAGAAGTATTTGAAGGAGATCACAGCGGGGAAAGCGTCCGGGATCCATGAAAATCCGGCGGTGATATTTACCCGCTGTGCAAAGAACAGGGTCTACGAGCCCCTTGATGATGCGGAGTATCATAAACTCCTTGCTGAAGTAGATGAGATGTCGGATCTCTGGGAGCAGAGGCCTTCGGAAAACGCCGGGAAGCTTATGCTGAATTTCCTCTCATCTCTGAAGTTCAGTCCGGAGAAACTTCATTCGTTTGCGGAATATATGGCGGACTGTTATGCTGACGCTCACGGCGGTTACACGGAAGAGGAGGACATACCGGAGACGGATCCGGACGGGAATGTGCTTCCCGACGTATACAGCTTCAGCGGGATGGAGGGGCGGATCCTGCCTGACGGCGCGGCTGCGGCACAGAGCAGCCGGGAGCGGAGGAAAGAAGCGTACGGGATCAATCCGTATCTTGTCACAAGCCCGAAAGAGTTTGCGGATTATCTGTCCGGAAGAATATACGGGCAGAAAGAGGCGGTTAAGGCGGCGTCTCTTCTTCTCTTCAACCATATAAGGAAGAGAAAGAGGAATATCCTTTTTGCCGGACCTACCGGCTGCGGAAAGACCGAGATCTGGCGGGCGCTTCAGAAAATCTATCCGTGGATCCGGATTGTCGACAGTACGGCGATCACGATGCAGGGATGGAAGGGAAGCTTTAAGATCGAGGATATTTTTACCGGTATGAGTACCGATGAGATCGAGCAGTCGATCATTGTCTTCGACGAGTTTGACAAGTTCTGTGAGCCTGTATATTCCGCAGGCGGAAATATGGCGGAGAAGGCGCAGAACGAGCTGCTGAAACTGATCGAGGGCGGGCGGATGGTTTTCCCGGCTGAGGACGGCAGGAAAACGCTCAATTTTGACAGCTCAGGGATCAGTTTTGTGTTCTGCGGAAGTTTTGAAAGACTTGTAAAGGAAAGGCGGGATACGGAAGAAAAGGAGACTATCGGTTTCGGGCGGGACAGCCGGAGATCCGATATCGCCAGCCAGTACAGGAGACGGATCGCCCCTCAGGATCTGGTGAAATATGCAAATATCCGTCAGGAGATTGCCGGACGTATCAATCAGGTCGTGCAGCTTCATCCGATGACGGCGGATGATTACAGGGCAATCCTGCGGGAGGAGAGTCTTTCTCCGCTCCATGCCCTTGAGAAGCAGTATAAGGTTACGCTCCATCTGGACGAAAACATGGTGGAAAATCTGACCGAAGAGGCGGAGAAGACCGGGTTTGGGGTGCGGTATCTCAGCAGCCGGCTTCAGGAATATCTGGACGAGCAGATGTACGAAGACTGTGGCAGGAAAGAGTACTGGCTCGGGCGTCCGGTTCCCTTTGAGGGAGCAATGTGATATACTTTGTCTCAGGAAAGGAGAGCATGTATGGACAGGGATATCAGAGAACTTGCTTTGTTGAAGTTCAGGGAAGAGCTTTTTCTTAAGGAACTGGAGCAGTACAGACGGAATCTTACGGGAGAGTACGAGAGTATTCTCCCGTATGTGAGGGATGAAAAGGGCCGGTACAGCGAGGAGAAAACCTGCGCTGTCGTCGGGGAACTGTCTGAAAATATCCGGATCATCCGGGCGTATGAAGGAGAGATGACCCGGAAGAAGCTCAGGGAAGAAGGGAAATCCGAGGAAGACGTCATGGGATACGAGTATGACGGAGCGTACAGCGGGGCCCAGGAAGGTTTTGTCAGGGATTTCCTTTACTGCGCGCTTCGCATATCGGAGCTGGATGAACTCTCAGATCCCGGAGGCTTTGATATATCCGGGGCAACGCAGACGTTTCATGATCTTCTGTGGTATTCGGAGGATCATTATGAGAAACAGGAGCGGCTGTATGCAGGTGAGGCGATGTCGGAAGCGGTGAGGAATGATTATGGGGAATTAAAGGGCATATACCGGCCGGCTTCCTGGCTGGTTCACATGCTTACCGGGCAGGAACTGTCCGCGCTGTATCCGGAGGAACTTCAGAAAAAATACGCCTACTGCCTTCCGGATGCCATCAGGACAGGAGTAAGAGAGATGAACTGTGCGCCTTCCGAGTATTTTTGGAATGTCTGGCCGGAGGAGGCCTGCAGGACACAGAGGCGCAGGGAGCAGGAGGCGTCAGAGTGGATCCGGAAGCGGTTTGATGAACCGGATAAGTTTGTGAAAAGTTATCTTTCATTCCGCGAAAAGAGATATGATCCGGCTTACATTGGTGATGCCGCCGACACATATGAGCAGATTCTGGCGGGCGACAACTGGGGTCTGATGAATATGGCATACGGTCTGGGAGAGTATGTGAAGTACGCGGTCCTGATGTTTACGGAGAAGCGGGGGCTGTCTCATTTTCAGAATGACAATATCTATTTTGCGGCATCGGCCGGGCTTCGCAGAGCAGAGAAGAATCTGAAAAAGCTGGCGAAGGAAGACAGGGGGGCGAAGCCGTGAATAATCAGTACAGCCGGTTTCATGAAGGTTTTTTCGAGGAACTGCGCAGAGGAGTCATATATGAGGAAGGCCGTTCCGTACTGTGCAGTTATTTCCGGGAAGAAAAGCGGAATCATGAAAAGGTAAGGGCAGCAAAACATGCATATGAAACAGCGGCGGTGTACGGTCCGCCGGCCGCTCCGGTGAAGGGAAAACCGAAAAAGACAGCCGGGCGGGGTGAAACAAAGTCCGGGCGCCGGTCGGCCGACCGTCAGCCGGCCGTGGAGATTCTCTGTGCATATTATGGATTTCTGGCAGATTATGAAAATGCACGCCGGCAGAATGACCGGGCGTTCTGCCGGAAAAAAGCAGCCGCGTTTCTGGACGAATTGCAGCGTCTGGCCGACATGGCGAAGGCGGGAAAGAAGCGGAAAAATGAGGTTTATGAAGAAATAGAAGCCATGCGGAAAGATTACCGGCACGGCGGGATCGAACGGCTGACAGAGCGGGTGATGGATCTTCATCTGTATGCGGAGGCTGTGCAGTTCCTGTATAATGCGGGTTATCCGATGCCGAAAGAGAACAGCCGGGCGGGGGACGCGGGGGATGCATGTGATATGCGTCTGGAAAAGCTTGCAGCCTCCAGGATAAAAACAATCCCGCTGGCGCTTATGGATCTGTATTTTTCCCGGAAGGAGATTTCTTTTGAAACGATCTCCGCCGCGAACCGGATGACGCCGCATCAGGTTGCGCGCAGTGAAGACATGGCCGGGGAAATTGAAGAAATGTACGATTTCGCATGTGAAAATGAGATGAAGAGTGCAGTGATCCCGCTTCTTATCGACAATGATACGGGAAGCGGGCTGTATATCATCGGGAAATCCTACCTGAAGAGCTGGGATTTCGATAAAGAGCGGAAACGGACTGTACTGAAGATCCTGAACGGCAGGCCCTGCTGTTATGCGATTGTTAAATTCCTGAATATAGAGACCGGAAAGACTGCGGCGGATGATCCCTATGTATGGAGTCCGTATTCTGTCGTGGATATGATCACAGAGAGCGGGGAGATCAATCCGGAAAATATTCTTTTCTCAGATCTCGACGAAGCGCTGGATATATATCAGGGACAGCTGAACGCGAAAGCGCAGGGAATATTATATGATAATTTCCGGGAGGCAAACTGGTTTGATGAAGAGGAGAACGCGGAACTGATCCCGGAGATGTACAGAAGATATTTTTATGTTCCGGAGCCGGAAGACGCGGATGCGGATATGGAGGATGTCCGGGCGGAATATGACAGGCTCTGCAGAGAAGAATTCTCTGTACAGAAACGCACTTAAATGCTAAACTGGTATGGCATTACAAAGAGAAATATACAGATGACAGGAGAAGTATATTATGCCGGTTTTTGATTTTAACAACACATCGCAGGAGTCCGGAACTCCTGAATGTACATATGAAATATTTTATTCGGGGAACCCGTCTCCGTCGGCGGAGCACCCGATCCTGGTGCTGGACAACCGCACGGGACAGCTGAAGCATCACTCCAACGGGGTTTTTACGAATCCGGTCCGGCGGACGGCTTTTGAATTCAAAGGGTCGGACGGTACGGTCAGCGCGGACATCCTGCGGATCGACGCCCGGTTCGTGAGCCTTTTAAAATGGCTGGGCGAAAACCATATCAATGTGAGGCTGTCCGGGAAAACGACGGACGAAGGATACGCTGTATATAAGATCAGGGAGATCGCATTTGGCGGCGGCGCAAAGCTGTCGGCGGAAGACGGCTTCCTGCAGTTTATGATTGAACGTCTGCTGGCCAGCGACGCGCCTGCGGAAGAACTTCCGGACGAGGAAGAGGAAGAGGAGACCGGCGACAGCATGAAGCTGACCAGCCTGCAGAGCATCACGGATTTCATGACCTGCGCGGGCCGGACGCTGCCGGATAATATCCGGCTGTGGGCCAGAAGAAATCTGGCCGTGGCCAGATCCAATGAGGTGTCGCCGGAGGAGAGGCGTCATGCCCAGCGGGCGCTTTCCATTATGATGAATATTCAGTGGAAGGGAAATTATTTTGAGGCCATCGATCCGGTCGAGGCCCGCAGAATCCTGGATGAAGAACTGTACGGTATGGAGCCGGTGAAGCAGCGGATCATTGAAACGATCATCCAGATCAACCGCACGCACACCCTGCCGGCTTACGGCCTGCTTCTGATCGGTCCGGCCGGAACGGGAAAGTCCCAGATCGCCTATGCGGTAGCCCGGATCCTGAAGCTGCCGTGGACGACGCTTGACATGAGCTCCATCAACGATCCGGAGCAGCTGACCGGAAGTTCCCGGATTTATGCCAATGCGAAGCCGGGCATTATCATGGACGCTTTTTCCATGGCCGGAGAGTCCAGCCTGGTTTTCATTATCAATGAGCTGGACAAGGCATCCGCGGGAAAAGGAAACGGCAATCCGGCGGATGTGCTGCTGACGCTCCTGGACAATCTGGGATTTACCGATAATTATATCGAGTGTATGATTCCAACGTCCGGCGTTTATCCGATCGCCACAGCCAATGACCGGGATCAGATCAGCGCGCCGCTTATGTCCCGGTTCGCAGTGATCGAGATACCGGATTATACGGAGGAAGAGAAGAAGGTGATCTTCTCCGAATATGCGCTCCCGAAAGTGCTGAAGCGGATCGGCATGAGGCAGGAGGAGTGCGCCCTTACGCCGGACGGACTGGACGCGGTGATCGAGATGCACCGGGATATAAGCGGGATCCGCGATCTGGAACAGGCGGCGGAGCATATTGCGGCGAACGCGCTGTACCGGATCGAAGCCGAGAATATGACGTCCGTCACCTTTGATGCGGCGATGGTCAGAAAATTACTTTCGTAAGTAAAAAGAATGTGTTCGTAAATTATACGAGAATAAAGAACGGGTATGTTATCCTTTATACAGATAAACAAACAACAGCAGCCTGAAAGGAGAAATAATTATGTTAATGATGATTGCGCTGGTAGCTTATCTGTATTCAGGAGTACAGTTCTTTAAAATGTGCGGGTCCCTGCTCATGGACAGTGTTGAACTCCGCACATACGACGGTTACAGGGACAGCATTCAGCGAAAGGTCCGTAACAGGAAAATCTACAGACACCTGGGTAAGATGATCCTCGGTGCGTTATTTGCAACCGGAGTGGTTATACTCAGCTGGTAGCCTGTCTGAGGCTGATGCCGCACGCGGCCCTGAACTATAAGACCTGTTTCAGCAGTTCGGCGGTCTCTTTTACGGGGATGATGGTGAGTTTTTCTTTTACTTCATCTGCCACATCCTCCAGATCCTCCACATTATCCTTCGGGATGAATACCCGTCTGATGCCGGCCCTCTGCGCGGCCATCAGTTTCTCCGGCAGTCCGCCGATGGGCATGACGCCGCCCCGCAGGGAGACTTCGCCGGTCATGGCGATGTCTGTGTCCACTGCGCGCCCGGTGACAAGGGAGGCCAGCGCGGTGGTGAGGGTGACGCCGGCGGACGGGCCGTCTTTCGGTACGGCTCCGGCCGGCACATGGATGTGCAGGTCGTGATTCTCCAGTACTTTGCATTCCTTCGGGTACATGGAGCGCACGAGAGTGAGGGCGATCTGTACGGATTCTTTCATAACGTCGCCCAGCTGCCCGGTGATCTGCACTTTGCCTTTGCCTTCGGTCAGTTTTGTCTCGATGAAGAGGATGGCGCCGCCTGCGCTGGTCCAGGCAAGCCCGGTCACGACGCCGGGGATCTTCCGGCTGAGCCGCCGTTCGGCGTGGATCCGGCTCCGGCCCAGGTAATCGGTAAGATTGCTTCTTGTTATGGAGAGCGCCCGCACGGGTACAGCGCCATTTTCGGTTTCTGAAGTATTTTCAGCCGCCTTTACAAGCTCCACGGCCGCGGACCGGCAGATAGTCTCGATACATTTCTTCAGGTCGCGGACGCCGGACTCCATTGTATATTCATCGATGATCTGCCGCAGGGCGCCGTCGGTGATCTTCAGCATGTTTTTGCGGATGCCGGTGGCTTCCTGGGCTTTCGGAATCAGATGTTTCTTTGCAATGTGATATTTCTCAACCGCTGTGTAGCCTGGAAATGAAATGACTTCCATACGGTTCAGCAGCGGTTCAGGGATCGTGTCGGTGGTGTTGGCCGTGCAGACGAAGAGAACGTTGGACAGGTCATAGGGCACATTCATGTAATGGTCCGTAAAAGTACTGTTCTGCTCCGGGTCCAGTACTTCCAGCAGGGCGCTGGCTGGATCCCCGCCGTAATCTTTGGCCAGTTTGTCCACTTCATCCAGCACCATGACAGGATTGGACGCGCCGCTCCGCTTCATGGCTTCCATGATCCGCCCGGGCATGGCGCCGATGTAGGTTCTGCGGTGACCGCGGATCTCGGCCTCGTCCCGGATGCCGCCCAGGCTGATGCGGGCGTACTTTCGCCCCAGCGCCCGCGCGATGCTCTGGCCGATGCTGGTCTTGCCGGTGCCGGGGGCGCCCACAAAGAGCAGGATGGAGCCGTACTGCTTCCGGTTCAGCGCCATGACGGCCAGCTGCTGGATGATGCGTTCTTTTACCTTCTTCAGTCCGTAATGATCTTCGTCCAGAATCTCCTGGGCCCGTTTCAGATCAATGGGGGTGTAGGCGGGCGCCTTCCATGAAAGGCTGGTGACAAAGTCAAGATAGTCGTAGAGCAGCCCGTACTCGTGGCTTTCCTTGCCCTCCTGACGCATGCGGTTCAGGACTTTTTCCGCTTCCCTGCGGGCTTCGCTGTTCATGCCGGACTCGGCGATCTTCTTCTCGAATTTCCGAACATCGGAAATATTTTCCGGGTGCATGTCGTCCAGTTCTTTCTGGAGATAATTGATCTGCTTCTTCAGCGCGGCTTCCCGGTAAAGCTGCTCCTGGTCGTCCTTCTGGGCTTCCTGGGCCTCGGAGGAGACTTTGGCGATCTCCATGAATTCCCGGATGGCCCGGCTGATCAGGTCATAGCGCTCCCGGACAGAGTCGGCCGCCAGGATCCGGTATTTCTCCTCCACAGTCAGGTTCAGATATTCGGACAGAGAGGAAGCCATGTCGTTGACATTTTTACGCTGGAGAATGTATCCCCGCGCCCACAGGCCCCACTGGTAGCCCTGGACGAAGCGCAGCAGGTCGGCGCGCAGAGCGGCAAACACATTCTGCTGTTCGTCTTCCGGCATATCTTCCACGCACGGACGGACGGCAAAGGACGCCCGTACATCGCCGTCTTCGATGACCGGGTCAAGGATCTCCACCCGGTCCAGGGTGCGGATCTGGATCACGTCTTCATCGCTGATATTCTCGACCCTTGCGGAAACGCCGATGGGATAGAAGTCGTCGGCTTTGAGTCCGTCGCTGTCGGTTTCGGATTTCAGCATGACGAACAGAAGCTCTGTGTCGGTTTTTAGTTCACTGCCCCTGTCTTCGAAGAAATCTTTCTTAAAGAAATAGGTGACGTTGGGCAGAAGGAGTATATTATAAATCGGCTGGATAAACATATGCATCATCCTTTCCATGTGGTGCGTGTCTTTGACAGGTTAAAATTATTAGCACTCAGATAAGAAGAGTGCTAATTCATATATAGAAAATTAGCACAAAAAGCGGAAGATGTCAATAAGCTGGAAGAAACCGGAAGGGCGGATGTATGATATGAAAATCATTATATAACAGAAACAGGATGAATGTGGTAAAATATCCAGTGAGTATAAGTGATACGCGTACAGGAGTTGAAAATACATGAAAATAAGAACCAGTGAAAATCCACATGCTTTTCAGACGAGATTGTTTAACAGGCTTCATGCCTGCTCTTTGCAGGGCCTTCTGATGAACGACAGGCATGAATTCACGACGGCGGTCGAGGCGGTGGAGTATAAAGCGGGGGATGATACATCCATCGTTCCGTTTACCCGGAGCCAGCTGTATGCCCGGTATGTGCTCGCCCGTGAAGCGGGGGTGCCGTTTTATGTGCTGTGCTATATAGATGGATTATACAGAATAATAAACGTGACGGAAGAGAACGGACGTGTGGTTCTTCGGGTTGAATCCTGGCTGAATGAAGCGGAATTTATACAGTGGTGGGGTGAACGCAAACAGACCGTCCAGAGTAAGCAGCTGAATAATGGCGGCGAAGCCCGCCTGGGAGGGACGGTTTTTGATACGGTTCTGAGACGCCATGGCTATGAGTGGGGCGGTAATATAGACGGCTTTATATTATCCGGGGACAATCAGCATGTCGCCTGTATTATTGATAATATTTCCGTCAGCAGAAAAGACCTGAATGATGAACCTTCCCATTATTTTCACAGCTCGAATCCGAAACACGGTCCGAGATATGATGGATGGTATGCGGCAGTAAAACTGGCCGGTCAGATTCAGGTCCCGCACCTGTTATTTACAATCGATAAGCGGGACGAGACGAAAGAACACATCGGGCTGACCGCTATAGAAAGATTGTCACCGGAAGGAATTTTCTATGTTGACGGCCTGAAGCCAAATGAAAATGTGGTAGAGGGAATGGAGGCGATCGCCAGGGCGGTTAACGGGAAGATCAGGACGGCTATGCCGCCGGTTTTAGAAGAAAAAACCGATGAGAAATATTCGCGGAATACATGAAAATGCATTCGGGAGGAAAGAATCATGGAAAAAATGGAAATGAGATCGAAAGATATCATTGAAGCAAATATAAAGAAACTGGCGGATATTTTCCCGGGGTGTTTAGTCGAAAGCAGCGGCGAAGACGGCAGGATCTCAAAAAAGATAGATATTGAGTATATAAAGCAGATGCTGTCCGGCGAGACGGTTGAAAGCGGTGAAGTCTATGAACTGAGCTGGCCCGGTAAGCGTGCGGCGATAATCGATGCAAACAGAACCATTACGAAGACGCTCAGACCGGAGAAAAGTAAAAGCGTTGAGTGGGATACTACGGAGAATTTATACATTGAGGGGGATAACCTCGATGTGCTGAAGCTGCTGCAGGAGAGTTATCTGTCAGGCGTTAAAGTGATATACATTGATCCGCCTTACAATACCGGTTCGGATTTTATTTACAGGGACGATTTTAAAACCGGAACGGATGAATATGAGCAGAGCACAGGCGTATATAACGATGATGACGAAAAGCTGTTTAAAAATACAGACACGAACGGACGGTTTCATTCGGACTGGTGCTCGATGATTTATTCGCGGCTGCTGCTTGCCCGGAATCTGCTGTCTGAGGACGGCGTTATTTTTATCAGCATAGACGACCACGAGCAGGATAATCTGAAGAAAATATGCAATGAAATTTTCGGCGAAAACAATTTCCTGGCACAGGTTGTCTGGGAAAGGGCGTTCTCGCCGGTGAATCTGAAGAAACATTTTTCCGAAAGCCATGATTATATTTTGTGCTATGCAAAGAATCTTGCATCAGCGGTCTGCAACGGACTGCCAAGAAGCGGAGAGAGCGACGCCAGATATTCGAATCCGGACAATGATCCCAGAGGCCCCTGGACCTCCGGAGATCTCTCTGTAGGGCCGGCCGTTGAGAGCCGGATCTATGAAATTATTACACCGGGCGGAAGGCGTGTTCTGCCGCCAAACGGCTATTGCTGGAGACTGGATCAGGAGACCTTTGAGCGGTATAAAGCTGAAAACCGGATATGGTTTGGCGAGTCCGGGGATAATGTGCCCAGGATTAAGCGCTTCCTGAAAGACGTCAAACAGGGCATTACGCCCATGACAATCTGGAAATACACGGATGTCGGGAGTTCGCAGGACGCAACAAGAGAATTGAAAAAGCTCTTTGACGGGAAGGCGTTTTTTGATTATCCGAAGCCGGTTGAATTAATAAAACGATGCATAGAATTATACGGCGACGATGAATGCGTTGTCATGGACTTCTTTTCCGGCTCGGCAACGACTGCGCAGGCGGTGATGGAGCTGAACGCAGAGGACGGCGGACACAGAAAATTCATCATGGTTCAATGTGCAGAGAATAATAAAGAAAGCGGCGATGCTTTTAAAGCCGGCTACAGGACGATCTGTGACATCGGTGAAGAAAGAATACGGCGAACCGGCCGGCAGGCAAAAGAAAAGAACAGCGGCATTGACGCAGGCTTCAGGGTTCTGTATCTCGATGAATCCAATATGAATGATGTATATTATGCGGCGGAGGACTATTCTCAGAATTTATTGTCTTTGCTTGAATCGAATATTAAACCGGACAGGGATTCCGATGACCTGCTGTTCGCGTGCCTGCTGGAATGGGGGCTGCCGCTGTCCCTGCCGTATACGGCTGAAATAATAGAGGGCCGGAAGATAATCATATATAACGAAGGCGACCTGATCGCCTGCTTTGATGACAATATTTCTGAGGAAGTCTTTAAATATATCGCAAAAAAGCGGCCGCTCCGTGCAGTGTTCCGGGACAGCGGTTTCAGCGGAAGCCCGGCAAAGATCAATGCCGGCGAGATATTCAGGATGCTTGCCCCGGATACAAGAGTAAAGGTGATATAACGGGAAATAACCGGAAGGACAGCGCAGATGAAAATACAGTTTAAACATCAGAAATTTCAGGCTGACGCCGCAAAGGCCGTCGTAGATGTATTTGCGGGACAGCCGTATCTGACTCCGACCTTTATGATGGATAAAGGCCGGGGGTATATTCAGCAGAGTCTGGCGGATGATATGGATTATACGGGATGGAGCAATCAGAAGATTGTACCTGAATTGAGCGACCGGCTGATCCTGGAACATCTGCAGAAGATTCAGCGGTCAAATGATATAGCGCCCTCGGATAGACTGGAGGGAAGAGGCAGCGGCTACAATCTCACGATCGAGATGGAAACCGGCGTCGGCAAGACCTACACATATATTAAGACAATGTACGAGCTGAACCGGGCTTACGGGTGGAGCAAGTTTATCATTGTCGTACCAAGCATTGCGATCCGGGAAGGCGTATACAAGTCTCTGGAGATGACGCAGGAGCATTTTGCAGAAGAATACGGAAAGAAGATCCGGTTTTTTATTTATAATTCAACCCGGCTTACGGAGATCGATCATTTTGCCTCGGACAGCTCGATTAATGTAATGATCATCAATTCTCAGGCGTTCAATGCAAAGGGGAAAGACGCCAGAAGAATCTACATGAAACTGGATGAGTTCCGTTCCCGCAGACCGATTGATATCATTGCGAAGACGAACCCGATCCTGATTATTGATGAGCCGCAGTCTGTAGAAGGAAAACAGACCAGGGAAAATCTGAAACAGTTTAATCCGATGATTACACTGCGTTATTCGGCGACGCATAAGAGCGACAGCATTTATAATATGGTTTACCGGCTGGACGCTGTGGATGCATACAATAAGCGTCTGGTTAAGAAGATTGCAGTTAAAGGCATTACGGAGTCCGGGAGCACTGCGACCGACAGTTACCTGTACCTTGAAAGTATCAACCTGTCGAAAGGCAACCCCACAGCCACGCTTCAGTTTGAGGTGAGGACGGCGGGCGGCGCCCTGAAGAAAAAGAGCAGGATTGTTTCGGAAGGCGTGGATTTGTATGATTATTCCAACGGCCTGGAGGAATACAGGAACGGCTTTGTTGTAAGCCGTATTGATGGCCGCGATGATTCCGTTGAATTTATTAACGGGATCAGAATATATGCCGGAGACGTTGTCGGTGCGATTGACGAGGACCAGCTCCGCAGGATTCAGATCCGTGAAACCATTCTTTCACATCTGCAGAGAGAGCGGCAGCTGTTCCATATGGGGATCAAAGTATTGTCGCTGTTTTTTATTGACGAGGTTTCGAATTATCGCAAATATGACGACGCCGGTCAGCCGGTGAACGGCAGGTATGCGGAAATGTTTGAAGAGGAATACGAAGACATTTTAAGCGGCTGGCAGTTCACTCCGGGCGAGGAGGATTATGAGCAGTATCTGAAGGCGATTCCGGCAGCAAAGACTCATGCGGGCTATTTCTCAGTGGACGGCAGGGGAAAGATGATCAACTCAAAAGTCAGAAGAAAAGAGACGACTTCCGACGATGTCGGCGCATATGAACTGATTATGAAGAATAAAGAGCTTCTGCTGGAAAGAGATCCCCGAAAATCTCCGGTAAGGTTTATTTTTTCCCATTCTGCCCTGCGCGAAGGCTGGGATAATCCGAATGTGTTTCAGATCTGCACCTTGAAGCGAAGCGGCAGTGATGTCCGAAAACGTCAGGAGGTCGGACGCGGACTTCGCCTGTGCGTCAATCAGAACGGGGAGCGTATGGATATCAATGCGCTTGGAAATGACGTTCACAATGTAAATGTGCTGACCGTCATAGCAGGCGAGAGCTATGATTCTTTTGCGAAAGGTCTGCAGACAGAAATGGCCGAGGCGATGGCTGACAGACCTGAGAAACCTGCGCAGGATCTTTCCGGGTATGGCGGCGGGGCTGTGATGCCGGAGAATGCCCGCAGCAGCAATGTCGAGCTGCAGATAGATGAGGCTAAGCTTAACAGCAGGGAATTCAGGGCGCTCTGGTCAAAGATCAGTGCCAGATCTGTCTATGTGGTTGATTTTGATACGGATGAGCTCATCAAAAAGTCAGTCGAATCACTGGACGCCGGACTCCGTGTCTCGAAAATTTATTTTAAAGTCGAGACCGGCGCGATGAACGTAATCAGGTCCAGAGAAGATCTGACGGCAGGGACTTCGTTTAAGAAAGAAGAATCCGGATACTATGGGGCGGGAATTACAGTCAATCCTAATGTGAAATACGATCTGATCGGAAAGCTGGCAGAGGGGACAGGGCTGACACGCAAGGCGGTCCTCAGAATTCTCCGGGGTATACAGACGTCAGTATTTGACCAGTTCAGGGATAATCCGGAGGAATTTATTACAAAAGCCGTTCAGCTGATCAATGATCAGAAGGCAGCGGCGCTCATCGAGCATATTACGTATGATGTTCTCGACGAACGGTATGGAACGGACATCTTTACGGATTCGACGATCAAAGGGAAACTTGGCGTGAATGCGATGAAGGTAAAGAAGCATCTTTATGATCATCTCGTATATGACTCGATGAAGGAGCGTGATTTTGCCGCGGATCTGGACACGAATAAGGATGTTGCTGTATATGTGAAGCTGCCGGAGGAATTTTATATTTCCACGCCCGTCGGACGTTATAATCCGGACTGGGCAATCGCTTTCCGTGAAGGAAGTGTAAAACATATTTACTTTGTCGCCGAGACGAAGGGGTCTGCGAATTCCATGCAGCTGAGACCGATTGAAGCCTCGAAGATTCACTGCGCGCGGGAGCATTTTAAAGCCATATCCAACGGGGAGGTTGTCTACGATGTTGTGGACAGCTATACGGCGCTGGTGGATAAGATCATGAGATAGAGTTACATCAAAAATATAAAAAAATTAGCACTCGACACTTGACAGTGCTAATAACAGGTGCTATAGTACAACTAGAACAAGAAAAGAGGAACAAAAAGTTCCGGGGTTCTGATTTTGAAAGGAGATATGACTTATGTTAGTACCTAGCATTTTTGGAGAAAACTTATTTGATGACGACTGGATGGATTTCCCGTTTGACAGGGATTTCTGGGGAAGAGGAAATACAAAGGCCACGAAAAATCTGATGAAAACGGATATCCGCGAGCATGACGCCGGCTATGAGCTGGACATCGACCTGCCGGGATATAAGAAAGATGAGATCAGGGCTGAACTGGAGAACGGCTACCTGACCATCTCCGCTACCAAGAGCGCAAACAATGACGAGCAGGATAAGAAAGGCAAATATATCCGCCGCGAGCGTTATGCGGGCACAATGCAGAGAAGCTTCTATGTAGGCGAGGATGTGACGCAGGAAGACATCAAAGCAAAATTTGAAGACGGCATCCTGAAACTGAGCATCCCGAAGAAAGAGGCTCAGGCTGTAGAGACGAAGAAATCCATCGCCATCGAAGGATGATGGATGAAGGACGAAGAGTCCGGTGCGAAAGCACCGGGCTTTTTTTTGTGCGATAAGCCCGGCAAGCGGACGCCATGCTTGCATGAGCGGCAATTTGCCGGGCAACGAACAGGGAAATTTAATTTCCCTATCCGGCCGCAACGGTGCTATAATAGGACTGTTTGCAAATGAAAGGAATGAGAAATTTGAACAGATTACCGGTATATATCCTGAAGCGGTATCTCCTGCTTCTGATCGGGTTGTCAATTATGGCGTTTGGCGTTGCGTTTTCCATCAAGGCAAGTCTCGGGACTTCCCCGATTTCCAGTGTGCCGTATGTGGTCAGCCTTTTTACTCCATTGACAGTGGGAACGTCGACGATCGTCATGCACTGTGTGTTTATTGCGCTGCAGATCCTGATCCTCAGGAAAGATTATCACCCGATCCAGCTTATGCAGCTTCCGGTAGCCGTGTTCTTCGGCTATCTTACAGATTTTGGTGTGTGGGCGGTGCAGGGGATAAACTGCGATGCATACTGGCAGCAGTGGCTCGTCTGTCTGGCCGGCATTCTGCTGGTTGCTGTGGGAGTGAGTCTGGAAGTTAAAGCGGGCGTGGTTGTGCTGGCCGGCGAGGGCGTCGTGCTGGCGATCTGTCAGGTGCTGCCGAAAATTAAGTTCGGGTATATGAAGGTCGGTTTTGACGTGACCCTTGTTGTGACTGCCTGCATATTGTCATTTGCCTTTACCGGGCGGCTGCAGGGCGTCCGGGAAGGGACCGTTGCGGCAGCGCTGCTAGTGGGCCTGATCGCAAAACAGATCGGGAAATTTCTTGCAGGATGGAAACTGGAGGACTGATAAGCGATGACAACAGATATGACAGAGGGGAAGATCATCCCTCAGCTCACAACATTTACGATCCCGCTGGTGCTGGGCAATCTTTTCCAGCTCACATACAATGCGGCGGATTCGGTGATCGTGGGGAAATTCGTCGGGGATGAGGCGCTGGCGGCCGTTGGGACGGCGGGGCCGGTCATGAATATGATCATTCTTTTTATAAGCGGCATGTGCATGGGCGCCGGGATCCTGATGAGCACCCAGTACGGGGCGAAGAAATACGATCAGCTGGAGCGCCAGATCAGCACGACCATGCTGGGCGGGCTGGTATTTTCTGCAGTTGTCGCCCTGCTCCTTATCGTTCTTGCCTATCCGCTCCTCGGGCTTCTGCAGGTGCCGGAAGACATCATCCATTCGGCTGCGGTATATCTGCGGATCATATTCGTGGGCCTGATTTTTACGTTTATTTACAACTTTTTCTCGAATACGCTCCGGGCCCTGGGGGACAGCCGGGTGCCGCTGTATTTCCTGATTATCAGCGCGTTCCTCAATATTGTGCTGGATCTTCTTTTTGTGGTCGTGATCCGTTGGGGCGTGGCTGGAAGCGCGGTGGCGACCATGCTGAGCGAGGCCCTCTGCTGTCTGTTCTGTCTCATCTATATTAAGAAGAAAGTGCCTCTCCTGTGTCTCGGGAAGAAGTGGCGGGTTTTTGACGCGTCGATCCTCTGGCGGACATTTACATACGGGATCACCAGCGCGCTCCAGCAGATGTGCATCCAGCTGGGCAAGATCTGTGTGCAGACCATTGTAAATGTACAGGGCGTGGCGTTTATCGCCGCATATACGGCGATAAACCGGGTGGATGATTTCGCCCTGACGCCCCAGGGAAATATTTCCCATGCGGCGACGACGTTTATGGCGCAGAACCGGGGCGCGGGGAAGATCAGCCGGATGAAGAGGGGATTTCTGGATTCAATCCTGCTGCAGGTCATTTATTCAACGGCGGTCTCGGTGGCTGTGTTTGTGCTGGCCCGTCCGATCATGCGGCTCTTTGTAAGCGACGGATCGGAAGAAGTGATCACCCTTGGCATCTCTTATCTGAAACTGATCTCGATCATGTATCTGATGCCTGCGGCTACCAATGTGATCCAGGGATTTTTCCGGGGAATGGGGGACCTGAAGGTGACGCTGATCAGCACGATCCTGAATTTTACCGCCCGTTTCCTGTCCGCATGGCTCATGATCCATGTGATGGGCGGGGCGTTTTCCTGCCTTGCATGGGCGAACTTCTTCGGATGGATCGCCATGTTTGTGTTTGAGGTGCCGATGATGGTGAGGCGGTGGAGAAAGATGAACAGGGGAGAAGACTTGTAAAATGAGGAAAACAAATGATTTCGGCCGGGATTCGATTCCGCTGCTTGTATTGAAAATATCTGTCCCGTTTATGTTTGCCCAGTTCGTGAACGTGCTCTACAGTATCGTGGACCGGATCTATGTGGGAAA
This sequence comes from Candidatus Mediterraneibacter quadrami, assembly GCA_019120575.1. GTDB lineage: Bacteria > Bacillota > Clostridia > Lachnospirales > Lachnospiraceae > Mediterraneibacter > Mediterraneibacter quadrami. The sequence goes on along the minus strand of DWUU01000036.1, from coordinate 48,567 downwards.
TATCCCGGTGACGGGGGCGGATGCCCTTGCGGGCGTCGGCGTCTGCGCGCCGGTCGTGACGTTGTTGTCATCCTTTGGCACATTGTTCGGGATCGGAGGTTCCGTTCTTTTTTCGGTGCGGCTCGGCGCGGAGGATAAGAAGAATGCCCGGAAGATTCTGGCAAACAGCTTTTCTTATCTTGTCATCGTGTCGCTGGCGCTCACGCTGATTTTCCTTGTCACAAAGGATCAGCTGCTGAACTGGTTCGGGGCAAGTGAAACGACGTTTCCCTATGCGGATGCCTACATGACGATCTATACAGCGGGCACCTTTTTTGCCCTGCTTGGCACGGGAATGAATTATTTCATCACGGCTCAGGGTTTTCCGCTTCTCGGGATGACAACGACCCTGATCGGGGCGGTCATCAATATCGTACTGGACCCGGTATTTATATTCCTTTTTGATATGGGCGTGGCGGGCGCCGCTGTGGCTACGGTGCTGGCGCAGATGTGCTCCTGCGCATTCGTACTCTGCACCCTGCGGCGGAAGAAGATGCCGGTCCCGCTCGGCATCGTCAGACCGGACCGGGATACGGGGAAACGGATCGTGAAGATCGGATTTTCACCGTTCCTCATCCTGGCATCGGACAGTATCATTATCATTGCGCTCAACGCGGTGCTTCAGTATTACGGCGGGCCGGAGTACGGCGATACGTTGATCACGGCGGCGACCATCGTGCAGAGTTATATGCTGCTGATCACATCGCCCATGCTGGGCATCACGGGCGGATCCCAGCCGCTGATCAGTTTTAACTACGGGGCGAACCGGCCGGACCGGATCCGGAAGACATTTTTCTGGGTGCTCATGCTCTGCGTGTGCTTTACTGCAATTATGTTCCTGATCTCACGGATCATGCCCTGGTATTTTGTCCGGATCTTTACAGATGAGCCGGCGTATGCGGACCTGGCGGTGTGGGGGATCCGGATCTTTACGCTGATGATCGTGCCGCTGAGCTTCCAGTATGTGATCGTGGACGGCCTGACGGCGCTGGGCATGACAAAGATTTCGTTAAGCCTTTCCCTGATGCGGAAAAGCCTTTATTTTGCCGCGACCTGCCTGATCCCGCTCTTCTGGACCGCCCGGTCCGCCTTTTATGCGGAACCCTTTGCAGACGGCGTGTCGGCATGCATCTCGTGCACGGTCTTCTTCTTTATCTACCGGAAATATCTGCGGGGCGAAGGGCGCCTTGGAGAGATCAGGATGTAGATATATCCCCGGGCCTCCTGCCGCCCCGGGGATAATATTATCTGCTGTCAATATTATCTGCTTGCCAGATCAGACCTTTTTTGTATAATGTATCTACTTACCTGTGGAGTCCGTTTCCGGAATTTCATCTGCAGGCAGTGGGGAATTGAGGGATTCCTTTCTATTTTCGAGTGGGTTTGTTCACCCTTTTTCAGAGGTATGTGTTTGGAAAATGCTGTTATTTATCTGCAGTCATAAAAGGAATATCAGACAGCAGTTGCAGGAATTCAGGAAAAACAATATAATGAAGGAGGAAAAATGATTAACAGACATCGTAAAGAAAAGAAACAGCGGACTCATGCTCTGCTTGAACAGATCCAGAATGATCCGGAACTGACGCAGAAGCTGCTGTCTCAATATGGAATATGATCTGAGGGATTGTGAATGGGCAGGAATTATGTAATGTCGGATATTCACAGCATGGCAGATCTTTTGAAAAAGATGCTGGATGTGATACGGCCGGATGCAGAGGACAGGATCTATATTCTGGGTGATATGATCGACCGGGGGCCGGATCCCGCAGGTGTTCTGGACCTGGTCATGAACTGCCCGAATATTACGGCTTTGCGGGGGAACCATGAGGACGGTTTTGCAGAATGGTACGAAGCGCCTGACAGAGACCGGTATCCGTATTACTATAATACATACGAGGTCCTCTGCACGGACAAAAGGCTGCGAAAGAAGATCCCGGAATACGTGGATTTTATGAAAAAACTGCCGCTCTATGCGAAAGTGAAAACGGGCGGTGAGTGCTGGCTCCTCGCACATGCATCAACAGAAGAGATCCTGCATATATGGAAAAGGAAAGAACGGCTGCTCTGGGATACGTCAATGATTGACCGGCAGCGGGGAATTCCCGGGTATGTTTCGGTTGTGGGACATGTTCCGACATTTCTCATCCGGGGGACCAGAAGTGAGCCGGCCACGATCTGGCACAGTCCGGACGGGTGTCTGATCGATGTGGACTGCGGAGCGGTTTTTTCAGAAGCCGGCGGAAGGCTTGGGTGCCTCTGTCTGGAGACAGGAGAGGAGTATTATGTGTCTGCGGATGACATATACAGTTGTTGAAACGCGGTGTATTTGCAGGCGGGATGTGATACTATTAAAAATGGTTGTGTTTTAAAGTGAAAGGAGAACAGGCGATGGGACCGAGAGAAAAACGAAATAAAGCGCTTGGGGAAAGAGTTGTTAAAGCGCTGGAATCAAGAAATATGGAAGCCTATTATGCGGAGTCAAAAGAAGAGGCTGTGAAGACGGCACTCCGCCTGATCAATGAGGGCAGCACGATCAATATGGGCGGATCGACCTCCGTCCGGGAATCCGGGCTTATTGAAGCACTGAAGAACGGGAATTATATATTTTATGACCGTGATCTGGCGCCGACCCCGGAGGAACGGGATCAGATCGCGCGAAAGGCGTTTGAGTGCGACTGGTATCTGGGCAGCGTCAATGCGATGAGCGAGGACGGCGTATTTATTAATATCGATGGAAATGCCAACCGGGTGGCCGCTTATGCATTCGGACCGAAGAACGTGCTCCTGATCGTGGGGATGAATAAGGTTGTCAAGACCGAAGAGGACGCCATGCACAGGGCAAGGAATGAAGCGGCGCCGGTCAATACGCAGCGGTTTGGATCAAATACGCCGTGCGTGAAGAACGGAAGCTGTTTTGACTGTAAGAGCGAAGACTGCATCTGCTGTCAGATCATGATCACCAGATTCAGCAGGATCCCGAAACGGTTTAAGATCATTCTGGTAGATGAGAATCTTGGATTCTGAATTGTGCCGGATAAAAGAGGAGTATATCTATGAAAGAAGAGAAGCGCGCCGGCGTCCGACGCCGGCCCCGGAGAAAACCCAGAAAACAGAAAAGTGTTCTGTTTGATATTATATCGGCGACCGTGCTGATCGCAGCGGTCTGCGTGTTTGTATTTTCGCTGTACCAGCTCGTGATGATGCTGATCCCGTATTATACCGGCGGGAAAGAATATGATGAGATCCAGGATCTGGCGGTCGAGGCGGATGCGGATGGCGCCGGATTCAGGGTGGATTTTGATGAACTGCTGGCTATCAATCCGGATACGATCGCCTGGATCCGCTTTGACGAGCCCTCGATCATCAATTATCCGGTGGTGAAAAGCGCAGATAATGAAGAATATCTGACGAAAACTTTTTCCGAGAATGACAACAAGCTGGGTGCAATCTTTATGGATATGCGCAACAACAGTGATTTCTCCGATAAAAATACGATTATTTACGGGCATCATCTCAATGTCAGTCCGGATATGTTTTCCAGACTGAACCTGTATCAAGATGAAGAATTCTGCAGAGAACATCCGGATTTTTATATTTATACGCCGGATGGCAAGATCCGCACATATACGGTGTTTGCGGCGGGTGAGGTGAGCGCGGTTTCAGAGAATTATGAAGTTGATTTCGCTTCGGATGAGGAGTACGAGCAGTTTCTCGGGAAATGCAGCGCGGATTCAGCGTATCCGGTGGATGTGGAACTGAACGCCGGATCTCAGATCATAACACTGTCAACATGTACAGGAGACGGTCATGCCAACCGGTTTGTGGTTCGTGGCGTGCTTACTTCGGTTGATTAAATGGAGGGAGACAGATGGCGGACAGATTCAGTGTGGGGGATATTATCCGGATGAAAAAGCCTCACCCATGCGGGAGCCATGAATGGGAGATCCTGCGCACAGGCGCGGACTTCAGGCTGAAATGCACCGGGTGCGGGCATCAGATCATGGTATCGAGAAAACTGGTCGAGAAGAATACCAGGCAGATTGTGAAGAAGGCACAGGGAGAAGAATAGATGAGAGTACTTGTGATAGACGGCCAGGGAGGCGGACTGGGGAAACAGCTTGTGAGCGCGGTGAAAGGATATGACCGGGGGATTGAGGTGATCGCCGTGGGCACTAACAGCGCCGCGACGAATGCGATGCTGAAAGCAGGCGCGGACCAGGCGGCGACAGGCGAAAATTCGGTTGTGACAGTCTGTCGGAGCGCTGATGTGATTATGGGACCGGTGGGCATCGTGATTGCGGACGCCATGCTGGGTGAGATCACACCGCGCATGGCGCAGGCGGTCGGGCAGAGCACGGCAAAGCGGATATTGATTCCGGTTAATCTTTGTGATAATATTGTCGTTGGAATTGAAGCTATGTCAATAAGCGGACGTGTGGAATGCGCGGTGGATGCGTTGAAGGATATTGTATCAGATATGGGATGATTCCTGCTTTTTAAGGTGTTGAGGTCAGGCATGAAGCCGGCCGGACGGGCTGAAGCCCGGATATATGGGATGCGGGATGAAATACAGGAAAAGGATATCAGGAAGGTATCGGCTTTCAGAGGGAAGCGGATGCCTTTTCTTTTGTGCGGACGGAGGATATACAGGATGACGGTAAAAGATTTTTTCAGACAGACGCCGCGGGCGGCCGCGGCGTTTTCAGGAGGGACGGATTCGGCGCTCCTCCTGTACCTTGCGAAACAGAACGGATGTGATGTGCACGCCTATTATGTGAAGACCGCCTTTCAGCCGGAATTTGAACTGGAGGACGCGCGCAGGCTGGCGGGAGAGCTGGACATCCCCATGACGGTGGTGGAGCCGGATATCCTGGCAGTGCCGGAGGCTGCGGCCAACGGGCCGGACCGGTGCTATCACTGTAAGCGGGCGATCTTCACGGCGCTTCAGGAAGCGGCAAGAGGAGACGGGTACACGGTTCTTCTGGACGGAACCAATGCATCCGATGATGCAGGCGACCGGCCGGGCATGCGTGCGCTCCGGGAACTGGGCGTGCGCTCGCCGCTGCGGGAATGCGGGATCACGAAAATGGAGGTGCGTCGGCTTTCCCGGGAGGCCGGGCTGTTCACATGGGAGAAACCGGCGTACGCCTGTCTTGCCACCCGGATCCCGACCGGGACCGCGATCCGGGCGGACTGGCTTCGGAATGTGGAGCAGGCGGAAACGCAGATGCGTGAGATGGGATTCCGGGATTTCCGCGTCCGGATGTACGGGGGCGCGGCGCGGATTCAGGTCCGGGCGGAGCAGCTTGCCCTGGCGGTTGAAAAGCGGGAAGAGATACTGGAACGGCTTGGAAGCCTTTTCGACGGCGTATTTCTGGATCTGAATGTGCGGGCCGGGAGCCCGGACATGGAATGGCACACTGAGAATGATCAGCAAGAGGAGGGAACGTATCATGAACAATAAACAGGAGATTCTGAAGCTTCTCCGGAGCGTGGCGGACGGTTCGACTTCCCCGGAGCAGGCGCTTCTGCATTTGAAGGAAGAACCGTTTGAGGACCTTTACTATGCCAAGATCGACCATCACCGGGGCATCCGGCAGGGCGCTTCCGAAGTGGTCTACGGCGCCGGTAAGACGCCGGATCAGATCCGGGGGATCGTGGAAGCGATGGGGGCGAAAGGATGCAGGAACATCCTTGTGACCCGCATTGACCAGGATACGGCGGATATCCTGTGCGCCGCTGTCCCGGCCGAGTATCATCCGCTGCCCCGGCTGGCCGTTGCATTTCCGGAACCGCAGGAACGCCGGGGAAGCATCGTGGTGGCCACCGGCGGGACAAGTGACATCCCGGTGGCGGAGGAGGCGGCGCTGACGGCGGAAGCGATGGGAAACCGGGTCACCCGGCTCTACGATGTAGGCGTAGCGGGGCTTCACCGTCTGCTGTCCAATCTGGATCCGCTCATGAGCGCGCGCTGCGTCGTGGCCGTGGCGGGGATGGAAGGGGCCCTGGCCTCTGTGATCGGCGGCCTGGTGGACTGCCCGGTGATCGCGGTGCCAACCAGTGTTGGATACGGGGCGAATTTCGGAGGAATGTCGGCGCTCCTGTCCATGCTCAACTCCTGCGCATCCGGATGCAGCGTGGTGAATATTGACAACGGATTCGGCGCCGGCTATCTGGCGGGAATGATCAATCAGATGGAAGGAATAAAGGAGAACTGACGGAATGAGGACTTTATATATTGAATGTAATATGGGCGCGGCCGGCGATATGCTGATGGCGGCGCTGTACGAGCTGCTGAGTGATGAACAGAAGCGGCGGTTTGTGGAAAAGATGAACGGGCTGGGTCTTCCGGGGGTAAAAGTGGCGCCCTGCCGGAGGACAACCTGCGGGATCGCGGGCACGCACATGGAAGTGACCGTGTACGGTGAGGAGGAGCGGGAACCGGACGCACCGCACGGGCATGAACATTTACATGCACATGAACACGGGCATCATCATGCTTCCCCGGGACATATCGCGGCGCTGATTGACGGGCTCCCGCTGCCGGAGCGCGTGCGGGATCATGCGCGCCGCGTCTATGACCTGATCGCGGAAGCGGAGGCGAAGGCCCACGGGTGTCCGGCGGGCGACGTGCATTTCCACGAAGTGGGCGCTCTGGATGCGGTAGCGGATGTGGCCGGCGTCTGCTATGCCCTGGAACTGCTCCGTCCGGACCGGATCCTGGCGTCGCCGGTCCATGTGGGGAGCGGCACGGTCCACTGCGCCCACGGCGTGATGCCGGTCCCTGCGCCGGCCACGGCGAATCTTCTGGCGGATGTCCCCATGTACGGCGGACAGGTCAGGGGGGAACTGTGCACGCCCACCGGGGCGGCCCTGCTCGTACATTTCGCCCAGCATTTCGGGGACATGCCGGTGATGCGGGGAACGTCCGTCGGCATCGGGATCGGAGCGAAAGAATTTGACCGGGCAAACTGCATCCGCGTCTTTCTGGGCGAGACAGAAGAGGAAGCTGATGGCAGCATCGCGGAGCTGGTGTGCAATATCGACGACATGACGCCGGAGGCGCTCGCGTACGCGCAGAAAAGGCTGCTTGATCAAGGGGCGCTGGATGCTTATACCAAGGCCGGGACCATGAAGAAAGGCCGGCCGGGCTGGGAGCTTACCGTGCTCTGCGACGCGGACCGGATCGACCGGACCGCGGAAGATATCCTGCGGGAGACGACGACCAACGGCGTGCGGGTCCGCCTCTGCCGGAAATATTTCCTGAGACCCGGCAGTGAAACGGTGGAGACCCTGTACGGCGCGGTCCGGGTAAAGACGGCTGAAAGGTCCGGCATCGTGCATGTGAAGCCGGAATATGAAGACGCGGCTTTGGCGGCGGAGAAGGCCGGTGTTCCATACCGGGAAGTCTGTGAAGAAACGATGCGGGCGTACCATGTCGGAAAGAGAAAGGGGCAGGCGGACAATGCGTAGGAAATATTCTGCGGTGCTCCTGTCAGCGGCCCTGGCGTTGTCCGCGGCATTTGCGGCATCCGGCTGCGTGGGCGGCTCTGCGGGAACGGGAGCGGCTGCCCGGACATCCGCGCAGGAGGCGGAGCAGAGGGCCCGGGCGGGGGAAGTAGTGGTGGCCCTGGACCCTGATTCCGAACCGGCGGCCGGTTTTGATCCGGCGTACGGCTGGGGTGCAGGCGAGCACGTCCATGAGCCGCTGATCCAGAGTACTCTGACGGTGACGAACCCGGATCTTACCATCGGGTATGATTTGGCAACGGATTATTCAGTCAGTGAAGACGGCCTGGCCTGGACGGTCACGATCCGGGATGATGTATCCTTTACGGACGGGGAGCCGCTTACCGCGGAGGATGTGGCCTTTACATACAATACTGTCAAAGCGTCCAGTTCGGTCAGTGATTTTACCATGCTGGACTATGCAGAAGCGGCGGATGTCCGGACGGTTGTGTTCCATATGAACCGGCCGTTCTCCATCTGGCCCTATACCATGGCCGTGACCGGGATCGTGCCGGAGCACGCCTATGACAGCGCGGCATACGGTGCGTCTCCCGTCGGTTCGGGCAGGTATATCCTGAAGCAGTGGGACCGGGGGCAGCAGGTGATCCTGGAGGCGAATCCGGATTACTACGGCGGGGAGCCGCTGATGAAGAAAGTGACGATCCTCTTTATGGAGGAAGATGCGGCGTTTCTTGCGGCGCAGGCCGGCCAGGTGGATCTGGCCTATACGTCTGCGACTTACTCGGATCAGCAGATTGAAGGATATGAGCTGGCGTCCTGTGCCACGGTGGACAACCGGGGATTCAATCTCCCGGCTGTGCCGGAGCAGACCGACGCACAGGGGCGCACCGTGGGGAATGATCTCACGGCGGACGTGCGGGTGCGCCGGGCGATCAATATGGGCATTGACCGGCAGGAAATGATCGACCATGTGCTGAACGGGTATGGAAGCCCGGCGTACAGCGTGTGCGACCAGATGCCCTGGTACAGCGAAGCGTCCGAGGTGGAATATGACCCGGAGGGCGCGGCAGCGCTTCTTGATGAGGCGGGCTGGAAGACCGGGGACGACGGTGTCCGGGAAAAGGACGGTGTGAAGGCGGAACTGAACCTGCTCTATTCGGCCGGAGACTCTGTGCGCCAGGCGCTGGCCGCGGATTTCGCGGATCAGCTCGGGGATCTGGGCATCTCCTGCACGCTGGAAGGCGTGGGCTGGGATACGGCCTACGACCGGGCGCTCTCGGATCCGCTGATCTGGGGCTGGGGCGCCCATACGCCGATGGAGCTTTATAACATTTATCATACGGCCGCCGGATCGGATTCGGCGCTGTATTCGCCATATGCCAGCGACACTGTGGACCGCTATATGGATCAGGCGCTGGCGCAGAATGATCTGGGAACGTCTTATCAGCTGTGGAAGCAGGCCCAGTGGGACGGGGCGGAAGGCGTGACCGGGGAGGGCGACATCCCCTGGGTGTGGCTTGTGAATATTGACCATCTTTACTGGGTGCGGGACGGACTTCAGGTGGCGGAACAGAAGATCCATCCCCACGGGCACGGGTGGTCGGTGGTCAACAATGTAGATCAATGGACCTGGAAAGGATGATGGGACTTGAAGTACCGGCTGGGGTTTACCGGTAAAAAATTAATACGCATGGCGCTGCTCCTCCTGGGGGTGAGCATTGTGACTTTCCTGCTGATGAGCGCGTCGCCCCTGGACCCGCTGCAGACCAATGTGGGGCAGGCGGCGCTGGGCTCCATGAGCCCGGAGCAGATTGCGAAACTGGAGGCCTACTGGGGCGTGGACATGCCTCCGTTATCCCGGTATATTGGGTGGCTTCTGGACGCGCTCCGGGGAGATCTGGGCGTTTCGCTGCTCTACCGGCAGCCGGTGCTCACCGTGATCGGGGAACGGCTGGCGGGATCGGTTCTGGTCCTGCTGGCCGCCTGGGTGATCTCCGGGGTGCTGGGCCTGACGCTCGGGGTTCTTGCAGGCGCCTTCCGGGGACGCTGGCCGGACCGGGTGATCCGGGGCTACTGCCTGCTGATCTCCGGCACGCCGGCGTTCTGGCTGGCGATCCTGCTGCTTCTGATTTTTTCCGTGTGGCTCGGGTGGCTTCCGGTTGGACTGTCGGTGCCGGCCGGGATGGAAGCGGCGGCAGTTACGTTCACGGATCGGCTGCGGCATGCCGTACTGCCGGCGCTGACGTTGAGCATTAGCGGCGTGGCGAATATCGCCCTCCATACACGGGAGAAGATGATCGGGGTGATGAGTTCGGATTATGTCCTCTTCGCGCGGGCACGGGGGGAGCCTGAGCGGTCTATCGTGCTTCGGCACGGACTGCGGAATGTGCTGCTCCCGGCCATCACCCTGCAGTTTGCCTCGGTCAGCGAGATCATCGGCGGGTCTGTGCTGGTGGAGCAGGTGTTCTCCTATCCGGGCCTTGGACAGGCGGCGGTGACGGCAGGGCTTGGAAGCGACCTGCCGCTGCTGCTCGGCATTACGGTGGTGACGGCGGCGATCGTCTTTATCGGCAATCTGATCGCGGACCTGCTCTACGGAGCGGCGGACCCGAGGATCCGGAAGGGGGCGGCGCGGCGATGAGAATAGAACGGAATATCGGGATCCGGGAGGCGGAGCCGGGAAACCGGCGCCGGAGTATGGAAATCTTCCTTGTATGCGCCGGTCTGGTCCTGCTGGCGGTGATGGTGTCCGGGATCCTGCTGAACGAAGCGGCGGCGGAGACGGATTTCTCCCGGAAAAATCTGGCGCCGGGCGTCGGGCACCTCTTCGGAACGGACTGGATGGGGCGGGACATGCTGGCCCGTACACTGGCCGGTCTGTCTCTGAGCATCCGCATCGGCATCCTGACCGCGGCGGTCAGCGCGACGGTCGCGCTGGCGCTGGGCACGGTTTCGGCGGTGGGCGGACGGAAGGCGGACGCCGTGATCTCCTGGTGCATCGATCTGGTGATGGGGATTCCCCATATCCTGCTGGTTATGCTGATCTCGCTGGCTTTCGGGAAAGGCGTGGCCGGGGTGACGGCAGGAGTGGCATTAAGCCACTGGGCGTCCCTGGCCCGGGTGATCCGGGGCGAGATCCTGCAGCTTCGCCAGGCGCCCTACATTCTGACGGCGCAGAAGCTGGGCGTGTCCCGGATGCGGATCGCCGTGCGGCACATGTTCCCCCATGTTTTTCCCCAGTTCCTGACCGGCCTGATCCTGTTGTTCCCTCATGCGATCCTGCATGAATCCGGGGTGACATTTCTGGGATTCGGGCTGCCGCCGGAACAGCCGGCCATCGGGGTGATTCTTTCGGAAAGCATGCAGTACCTGACCACGGGGAAATGGTGGCTGGCGCTGTTCCCGGGATTATCCCTTGTCCTTGTGGTGGTGCTGTTCGCCATGGCGGGCGAGCGGGTGAGGAAGCTGACGGATCCCGCCAGCTTCCATGAATAGGAGGTACTATGGAACCAATCCTGAAGATCGAGCATCTGTCGGTCTCATTTACACAATATGACCGGGGCGCCCGCAGACGGCAGCTCCATGTGGTGAAAGATCTGTCCCTTGCAGTCATGCCCGGGCAGATTGCGGCGGTCGTCGGGGCCAGCGGCTCCGGGAAAAGTCTGCTTGCCCACAGCATTCTGGGGATCCTGCCCTACAACAGCCGGGCGGAGGGGACCATTTTCTATGACGGGGAGCCGCTGACGCAGGAACGGGCAAAGGCGCTGAGAGGCCGGGAGATCTTTCTGATCCCCCAGGGCGTTACATATCTGGACCCGCTCATGAAAGTGGGGCCGCAGCTTCGGAAAGGCAGAAAAGACGCCGGGACGGAAGAACGGTGCCGGGCGGCGCTTCTGCGCTACGGGCTTGGTCCGGAGACGGAGGAACTGTATCCCTTTGAACTGTCGGGCGGAATGGCCCGCCGGGTGCTGATTGCCTCTGCCGTGACGGAGAAGCCCCGGCTGATCATTGCGGATGAACCGACACCGGGACTGGATACGGGGGCGGCGAAGAGGATCCTGGGACATTTCCGGGAGTTGGCAGACGAGGGGGCGGGCATCCTCTTCATTACCCACGACCTGGAACTGGCGCTTACCGTGGCTGATGATGTGACCGTCTTCTATGAGGGGGAGACGATCGAGCAGGCAAAAGCTTCGGACTTTGAAAAGGTGGAGAATCTGCGGCATCCCTACACCCGGGCGCTGTGGCATGCCATGCCGGAGCACGGATTCCGTGTGATGCCGGACCCGGATGATGGGACGCAGGTGCAGTGTGATAATGAAAATGAAGGCAGGACGGACGTATGATGTTTGAGGCGAAAGATCTTACTTTTTATTACCGGAACCGGAAACACACGCCGGTGATCGATCATTTTGATCTGACTGTCGCGCCCGGCGAACGGGTCGGCCTGACCGGGCCGAGCGGCCGGGGGAAGACCACGCTCTGCCGCCTGCTGGCCGGCTATGAGAAACCAAAGGGCGGCAGTGTGCTGCTGGACGGGAAGGCGGTCAGCGGATATAAAGGCATCTGTCCGGTACAGATGATCTGGCAGCATCCGGAGGCGGCGATGGATCCCCTCCTGCGCCTTGGCGATACACTGAAGGAAGCCGGGGAGCCGGATGAACAGATCCTGAAGGAACTGCGGATCCGGCCGGAATGGATGGACCGCTTCCCGTCGGAACTCTCCGGCGGAGAACTGCAGCGGTTCTGCCTGGCAAGGGCGCTCCGCCCGGAGACCGCATTTCTCCTGTGCGATGAGATCACGGCCATGCTGGACCTGGTGAGTCAGGCGCGGATCTGGGCATTCCTCATAAGAGAGAGCAGGAAAAGAGGGATGGGCATGGTGGTCGTAAGCCACAGCGGGGCGCTTCTGGAAAAAGTATGCACAAGAGTGGTCAGATTGTGAAAAAGGACTTGAAACATCCGGATACTTGTGGTATCATGTTTAACCGTGACATACTGTCGGTTAATATCCGGCAAGTTTCATAATTCCTTGCTCCCGCGTCAGGACAGGGGGCCAGAGACCATAAGGAGGTGCAGGACCATGAATAAGTATGAATTAGCTGTTGTTGTGAGCGCAAAACTCGAAGACGAAGCAAGAGCTGACGTGATCGAGAAAGTAAAAGCTCTTATCACACGTTTCGGCGGCAACGTAACAGACGTTGACGAGTGGGGCAAGAGAAGATTCGCTTACGAGATCCAGAAGATGACAGAAGGATATTACTACTTCGTACACTTCGAGGCTGAGACAACTGTTCCGGGTGAAGTGGAACAGCGTATCCGCATTATGGACAACGTGCTCAGATATTTATGCGTAAAACAGGAAGCATAATCGGAAAGAGGTATATATGAATAAAGTAGTATTAGTAGGACGGTTAACAAGAGATCCGGAAGTCAGATATTCACAGGGAGACAATGCGACGGCGGTTGCAAGATATACGGTCGCTGTAGACCGCAGATTCAAGAGAGACGGGGAGCCGACCGCGGACTTTATTCCGTGCGTGGTGTTCGGCCGTTCCGCTGAATTCGCAGAGAAATATTTCCGTCAGGGCATGCGCGTTTCCATTTCCGGCCGCATTCAGACCGGAAGCTACACGAACAAGGACGGTGTGAAAGTATACACAACGGAAGTGATCGTGGAAGAGCAGGAATTCGCAGAGAGCAGAGCTGAGAGCGAGGCAAACAGAGCCTCCTATCATCAGGCTGCACCGGCACCGGCGCCGGCGCCGAGCGCACCGGCAGGCGACGGATTTATGAATATCCCGGATGGCATTGATGAGGAGTTACCGTTTAGTTAGAAAGGAGATCCATCATGGCTTACGAAAAGGGAAGCAGACCGGAAGGCGGTTTCAAGAGAAGAGGACCGGCTCGCAGAAGAAAAAAAGTCTGCGTGTTCTGCGGTAAAGAAAATAACGAGATCGATTACAAGGACGTAGCAAAGCTCAGAAAATACATCTCTGAGAGAGGAAAAATCCTTCCGAGAAGGATCACAGGAAACTGTGCAAAACATCAGAGAGCGCTGACTGTAGCGATCAAGAGAGCAAGACACATCGCTCTGATGCCGTACGTTCAGGATTAATCAAAAAGCCTTTAAATACCGGGGAGCCGGTGTTTAGAGGCTTTTTTTTATGACGATTTTATAGTAAATTCTGTAGAAAACCCCCTTCAATTTATTGACATATGTTCATAATAATATATACTAAGAAGCAGAGTCATATCTGATCTGGAAAGGAGGAGATGACTATGGCAAGACCACCGAAGCAGCGCTGCATCTGTTCGCTTCCACAGGTCACGGGCTTCACCCCGCAGGGGTGTGCGACGGACGGGACTGTGGAGCTTACATACGATGAATACGAAGTGATCCGCCTGCTGGATCATATGCAGATGACGCAGGAGCAGTGTGCGCATCGGATGGGGATCTCCCGTCCGACTGTGACGCGGATCTATGACGAGGCGCGCCGGAAGATGGCGGATATGTTGGTGGGAGGCAGAGAACTGCACATCGTAGGAGGCGACGTCTATGTATGTCCGGCGCCGCGTCCGGAGTGTGCCGGTGAGGAACATTGCTGCCACAGAAACAAAGAGCAATCCCGGGGGTGGCGGGCGTGAACCTGCCGGGAGCAGCAAAGAAGCAGACAGAAAGCAACAGTAAGAAGATTCAGAAAGGCAGAGGTAGAACATGAAAGTACTCATTATCGGCGGTGTCGCAGCCGGGACCAAAACTGCGGCGAAGTTAAAACGGGAAGACCGGAGTATCGAAGTGACTGTAATCACGAAGGATCAGGACATTTCCTATGCGGGATGCGGGCTTCCGTATTATGTGGGCGGATTTATCGAGAGCAGGGACGAACTGATCGTGAATACGCCGCAGAAATATTCCGGACTGACCGGCGTGGAGGTGCGCACCGGCAAAGAGGCGGTCGCCCTGGACGCGGCGAAGAAAGAAGTGACGGTTAAGGATGTACAGACCGGCAATACGGAGGTCTGTTCCTATGATAAGCTGGTGCTCGCCGTGGGTGCGTCAGCAGCAGAGTTACCGGTACCGGGGAAAGACCTGGCCGGTGTATTCAGGATGAGGACGCCGGATGATGCGGAGGGTATCCGTACTTATGCGGAGGAGAACGGCGTGAAGAGAGCGGTCGTGATCGGCGCCGGGTTTATCGGCCTGGAGGCGGCGGAAAACCTGCATGCCAGAGGGATCCGCGTGACGGTGATTGATTTCGCATCCCAGATCCTGCCCAATATCCTGGATCCGGAGATGGCGGCTTATGCGAAGAAGCATCTGCTCAGCCAGGGGATCCGTGTGATCACCGGGACGAGCGCGGAGGAAGTGCTCGGCGCGGATAAAGTGACCGGTGTGAAGACTTCTGCGGGAACACTGCCCTGCGAGATGCTGATCATGGCGGCGGGCATCCGCCCGAACACCGGATTTCTGAATGATACGGGGATCGAGATGTTCAGGGGTACGATCCTGGTAGACGCGCAGATGAAGACCAGTCTGGATGACATTTACGCGGCAGGCGACTGCGCGATGGTGACGAACCGCATTACCGGGAAACGCCAGTGGTCGCCCATGGGCTCCACGGCGAACCTGGCGGGACGGACGCTGGCACAGGTGCTGGCCGGTGCGCAGAAGAGCTATCCGGGCGTGCTCGGGACCGGCGTAGTGAAGCTTCCGGGACTGAACATCGGGCGCACCGGACTTACGGAAGCGCAGGCGAAAGAGGCCGGATATGATGTGATCACCGCCCTTGTGCCAACGGATGACAAGGCGCATTACTACCCGGATGCATCCTTCTTTATTACAAAGCTGATCGCGGATAAGGCGACGAGAAAACTGCTCGGCGTGCAGGTGTTCGGACCGGGCGAAGTGGACAAGATGGTGGATATTGCCGTGATGGGCATCAACATGGACGCGAAGCTGGATGATTTTGAGAATGCGGACTTTGCTTATGCGCCGCCCTTCTCTACGGCTATCCATCCGTTCGTGCAGGCGGTCTATGTGCTGATGAACAAGATCGGCGGAAGCATCATCAGCATGACGCCGGCTGAATACGCGGCGGGCGCGGCTGAAGGATACCGCGTGGTGGACGTGGCGCCTGAGCCGAATATCCGGGGCGCATTCTTCGTCAATCTGGGACAGGTTAAGGGCGAGATCGAAGGTCTTGCAAAAGATGAAAAACTGCTGCTCGTATGCGCGAAAGGCAAGAGAGCTTATTTCCTCCAGAACCGCATGCGTTACTACGGCTATACCAATACAGTGGTGCTGGAAGGCGCTACATTCTTCAATGATGTGAAAGTAAAGAACACGGAAGACGCCGTATCAAAAGAAGAGGAGACGAGGGTAAAAGCGCTTGGATTCCTGAAAGACAAACGGACGCCGGATAAATTCAACGGCCGTGTGATCACCCGGAACGGCAAGATCACCGCAGAAGAGGCGAGGACCATCGCTGAGGCGGCGGAACTGTACGGCAGCGGTGAAGTGACCATGACGTCCCGCCTGACCATGGAGATCCAGGGCGTGCCCTTCGACAACATCGAGCCGCTAAGAGAATACCTGATGCAGGCCGGGCTGGAGACCGGAGGCACCGGTTCGAAAGTCCGGCCGGTCGTATCCTGCAAGGGGACCACATGCCAGTACGGACTGATCGACACATTTGCACTCTCCGAAGAGATCCATGAGCGCTTCTACCACGGGTACCGGGAAGTCAAACTGCCGCACAAATTCAAGATCGCGGTGGGCGGCTGCCCGAACAACTGCGTGAAGCCGGATCTCAACGACCTGGGCATCATCGGCCAGCGAGTGCCGCAGATCGATCTGGAGAAGTGCCGCGGATGCAAGACCTGTCAGATCGAAAACAACTGCCCGATCAATGTGGCAAAGATGATCGACGGCAGGATCACCATCGACGACAATGCCTGCAACCACTGCGGACGCTGCATCGGCAAGTGCCCGTTCCACGCGGTGGAAGACCATACGGACGGCTACCGCATTTACATTGGCGGACGCTGGGGCAAGAAAGTGGCCCAGGGCAGGTATCTTGATAAAGTATTCACCGACAAGGACGAAGTGCTGGCGGTCGTAGAAAAAGCGATCCTTCTCTTCCGTGAGCAGGGCATTACGGGTGAGCGTTTCGCAGACACCGTGGCAAGACTCGGATTCGAGAACGTGCAGGAACAGCTCCTTTCCAATGACCTGCTGGCGAGAAAAGAAGAAAATCTGAAAGCACAGAAGCACTTAAAAGGTGGGGCAACGTGCTGATTTCTGCAAAAAGGGACAGGGCAAATTCCAGTTTGGGACGTAGTAAAATTCAATTTTACTACGTCCCAAACCGCGTTTTGCCCTGTCCCTAATTCAACAGTGGTAAAATCCCGGAAGAAATGGTATAATAAATCGTTAGTATGAAACTGATAACGTTATGCGCATCCGGTTCCGGGTGCGGATGAGGTGATTTTATATGAAGAAGAAAAATAAAATGCGTCTGAAAGGACAGCTCCGGATGTATATGAGCTGGCCGCTGATTATGGCGGTCCTGCTTGCGGCGATGGATATCTGGGTCTTTGTGATCGATAAGAAGGCCGGATTTATTATGACCGTTTTTATCCTGATCTATCTTGGGATTGCGGGCGGACTGTATTTTTACAACCGGTCGCTGATTCTGGCGGATCTGATCCAGTTCTCGGCCCAGTATAAGGGGATCGAGAATACGCTCCTGAAGGAGCTGGCGGTGCCCTATGCCATTGCGCTGGAGGACGGCCGCATCCTGTGGGCGAACAATGCTTTTGACGCGCTGATGGAAGGGCAGCGGAAGGAAAAATACCTGCACCGTCTGCTTCCCCAGATCCATCCGGGCGTATACCCGAAGGGGGATGTGGATCATGTAGAGCTGGAAGTTTCCTGTCAGAACCGGGATTTTCAGGCGGAACTGCGGCGTGTATCACTGAAAGGATTCAGCAGCCGGGAAGAGATCCTGCAGATCCCGGAGGAAGAGGAATTCTTTATCGCGGTTTCACTCCAGGATGTGACGGAACTGAATGAGTATATCCGTGAAAATGAGGACCAGCGGATGATCGCGGGTCTGATCTATATTGACAATTACGATGAAGTGATGGAAAGTGTGGAGGAAGTCCGCCAGTCGCTTCTCGTGGCGCTTATTGACCGTAAGATCAATAAGTATATTAATGATGTGGACGGCATCGTCAAGAAGATGGAGAAGGACAAATATTTTGTCGTTATCAAAAAGTCCAGCTACCGGACGATCGCAGAGGACAAGTTCTCCATTCTTGAGGAAGTAAAGCAGGTTAATATCGGAAATGCCCGCTCCGCCACGCTCAGTATCGGTCTGGGTCTGAATACGGCCACCTATGCATTGAGCTATCAGTTCGCACGCGTGGCCATTGATCTGGCACTCGCCCGCGGCGGCGACCAGGCGGTGATCAAAGACTGCAACGGCATTACCTATTTCGGTGGAAAGAAGGAACAGACCTCCAAGAATACCCGCGTGAAAGCCCGTGTAAAAGCGGAGGCACTGCGGGAGTTCATCGCGACAAAGGACCAGGTCATCGTAATGGGGCACAAGATCGCCGATCCGGATTCATTCGGCGCCTGCATGGGAATTTACCGCGCAGCGGTGAGCCTGGAGAAGAAAGCGCATATCGTAGTCAACACCGTAACCGAGTCAGTGCGCCCGCTCTATGCTGAGATCACGGAGAGCCCGGCTTATGAAGACGACATTTTCCTGACATCGGATCAGGTGCTGGATTATATTACGGACAATACCATGGTCATTGTCGTGGATACGAATAAGCCGCAGATGACCGAGTGCCCGGAACTTTTGAAGCGCCCGCTGATGATCGCGGTGCTCGACCATCACCGGCAGAGCAGCAATGTGATCGAAAATGCGGTGCTCTCCTATGTGGAGCCCTACGCTTCGTCAGCCTGCGAGATGGTTGCGGAAGTGCTGCAGTACATTTCGGATGACATTAAGATACCGGTGATTGAGGCGGAATGTCTGTATGCGGGCATTATGATCGATACGAGGAACTTCATGAACCGGACCGGCGTGCGCACCTTTGAGGCAGCGGCATTCTTAAGACGGTGCGGGGCGGATATTACCCGCGTCCGCAAAATGTTCCGCGACGATATGGAATCCTACCGCGCCAAGGCGGAGGCGGTCCGCATGGCGGAAGTCTACCGCAAGGAATTCGCCATCGCAGAATGCCCGGGTGACATCGACAGCCCGACGGTGCTGGCGGCCCAGGCGGCCAACGAGCTGCTGGATATCAGCGGAATCAAGGCTTCATTCGTCCTGACGGAATACAACGGCAGGATTTATCTGAGCGCCCGCTCCATTGACGAGGTAAATGTACAGGTTATAGCCGAGAAGCTGGGAGGCGGCGGGCATATTAATTCCGCGGGCGCCCAGTTTGACCACACAAATATGGAAGAAGCGATCAAAGCTCTGAAAGCAACGATAGACCAGATGATAGAAGAAGGAGATATTTAAAATGAAAGTGATCTTATTACAGGATGTAAAATCTCTCGGGAAAAAGGGAGAAATTGTAAATGTGAATGACGGATATGCGAGGAACTTCATCCTTCCGAAGAAGCTGGGCGCGGAGGCGACTCCGAAAAACCTCAACGACCTGAAGCTTCAGAAAAATAATGAGAAGAAGGTGGCCCGGGAGAATCTGGAAGCGGCAAAAGAACTGGCGGCTGAGCTTTCCGCAGGGAAAGTGGAACTGGCCATCAAAGTCGGCGAGGGCGGCAGAACCTTTGGATCCGTATCCAGCAAAGAGATTGCGTCTGCTGTGAAAGAGCAGATGAATCTTGATGTAGATAAGAAAAAGATCCAGCTTAAAGAGACCATCAAGACACTGGGAACACACATGGTAACAGTAAAGCTGCATCCGGAAGTGGCGGCTGAACTGAAAGTCGTTGTAAAAGAAGAGGCGTAAGGAGACAGACGCTCATGGATGTAGAAGCAGCAATGAAACGCATACCGCCCCACAGCATTAAAGCGGAGAAGGCGGTGCTGGGGGCAATGCTGATGAGCAGGGATGCGGTAATGACCGCCTCCGAGATACTCACGGGTGATGATTTTTACCAGAAGGCGTACGGGATCCTGTTTGATGCGATGGTGGATCTGTTCAAGGCCGGCCGGCCGGTGGATCTCATCACCATTCAGGAATATATGAAGGAGAAAGATGTTCCGCCGGAAGTCAGCAGCATGGAATATGTGCGGGAGCTTCTTGCGGATACTACGACTTCAGCCGGTGTAAAAACCCACGCATCGATTGTGAGAGAAAAAGCAATCATGCGCAGGCTGATCCGGATTAATGAAGAGCTTGCCAACACCTGTTATCTGGAAAACAGGCCGCTGGAAGAAATCCTTGATACAGCGGAAAAACAGGTATTTGAACTTGTTGAGAGGGGAAATGCCCAGGAATTCGTTCCGATCCGCGACGTCGTGTTAAATGCACTTGACGTGATTG
Organism: Candidatus Mediterraneibacter quadrami; assembly: GCA_019120575.1. Lineage (GTDB taxonomy): Bacteria > Bacillota > Clostridia > Lachnospirales > Lachnospiraceae > Mediterraneibacter > Mediterraneibacter quadrami. The sequence continues at coordinate 28,524 of DWUU01000036.1, read as the reverse complement.
AGCGCGCGTCCAAGACAAAGGGAAATGTCACCGGCATCCCGACCGGTTTTATTGACCTTGACTACAAGCTGTCCGGTCTCCAGCCCTCGGATCTGGTGCTGATTGCGGCCCGACCGTCGATGGGAAAGACGGCGTTCGTTCTGAACATCGCCCAGCATGTGGCTTTTCGTCAGAACAAGGCGGTCGCCATCTTCAGTCTCGAGATGTCCAAGGAGCAGCTGGTGAACCGGTTGTTCTCCCTGGAATCCCATGTGGACGCCCAGCTCTTAAGGACCGGAAATCTGTCTGATACGGACTGGGAGAAACTCATCGAGGGAGCCGGCACGATCGGCAATTCCAGGATGATCATTGACGACACATCGGGAATCTCCATCGCGGAGATGCGTTCAAAATGCAGGAAATACAAGCTGGAGCACGGACTTGATCTGGTGATCATTGACTACCTCCAGCTTATGAGCGGGAGCGGCGGCAGAAAAAATGAGAGCCGTCAGCAGGAGATCTCGGAGATCTCCCGGGCGCTGAAAGGACTGGCAAGAGAACTGAATGTCCCGGTTGTTGCACTGTCGCAGCTGAGCCGTGCAGTCGAGCAGCGGACGGACAAGCGCCCCATGCTCTCTGACCTCCGTGAGTCCGGAGCCATCGAGCAGGACGCGGATGTATGTATGTTTATTTACCGGGATGATTACTATAACCCGGATACAGAAGATAAGAATATTGCAGAGATTATTATCGCCAAGCAGAGAAACGGCCCGGTCGGCACGGTGCGTCTGGCGTGGATGCCGCAGTACACCCGTTTCGGAAACGAACTGCGGCAGCAGTAGCCGCAGTTCAGGACGGAAGAAAAAGTTTCTTCAGCTTCACCGCAGCGTTTCTGGCCGCTTCCTTTCTGTGTGTCTGCTGCTGGCGGATCAGGCTGTCCAGCTTCCGGAAATATTCTTCCTGCCGGCGCTCTTTTGCCTGAAGAAGAAAATCAATCTCACGGACGACATCGCCGGTCAGAGCGCCGCTGATGTCGTTTTTTAATACGCTGTTATTTTCCAGGAGAATTTCCCGGAACAGCGAACCGAAGACGGCGCGCGCCTGTTTCAGCGTCTCCGGATCGATCTCCGGAGCGGACGGGGTATCGTCTGCAGGCGCGGCTGCGGTCTGCATGTTCTGCAGTGCAGTGCCGGCAGTGCTGTTTTGAGAAGCACCGGGTGCTTTCAGCTTCAGGCGGGTCTCCTTAAGTTCCGGGATCACCGCCTTTAAGTCCTTCAACATCATGCCTTCATCTTTCAGTTTCTTAATACAGCGGAAAAGCTGGATATCATCATCTGTATAATATCGGTGCCCCATTTCCGTACGGCCGATCTTCAGGCCAAGCTCTTCCTCCCAGTACCTTAAGACATGGGATTCCACATCAACCTGCTTGGCCGCCTCGGAAATCATGAATCTGACCTCACCCATTAATATTTATACCTCCTTAATATCAGCTTCAGGAGTATTATAACATGCCCGGCAGGGCTCAACTTCAGCAATCGTTCGAAAAATTGCGACAAAAAAACACCGCTCCGGATACGGAACGGTGTTCTGCGTGTGATCACTTTGCGATTTATAATTACTCTGCTGAAATAGCGCCTGTCGGACATGCAGCTTCGCATGCTCCGCAGTCGATGCAGGAATCAGCATCGATCTCGTATTTGCCATCGCCTTCGGAGATAGCGCCTACCGGACATTCGCCTTCACAGGAACCACACATTACGCATTCGTCACTGATTACGTGTGCCATGTCTATGTACCCTCCTTTTATGATTTCCGCAGAAGCACATTTGCTTTTGCTCTTTCTCATTTTAATACAATAAAAATGAATATACAAGGGATTTAGATGTTTTAAATTTAATACTTATTAAAAATTTCAGAAAAAATTTACTTCCATTTCCGGGAGATTGGTGTATTATAGAAAAATGATAAAGGGCATTTCTGAAACGGAGGAAAGTCATGAGAAAGAAATCAGCAGTATGTATCGCACTTGTTCTGTGCATAGCAGCTGCCGGATGCGGCTGCAGCCCGGAAGAAAAAGAGGAAAATATATTTACGGGGGATGCGCCGGAGCGTCCGGAGTGGCAGGCAAAGCTGGATGCTGTGGATCCGGCGGTCTATACGGACATAGATGAACTTGATCTGGAACCGGGCACATACATTTCTGTGATCGGAAAGGCGGAGAATACGGCATACTGGCAGCAGGTGCGGGCCGGCGTGGAGCAGGCGGCGGAGGATATCAATGAACGTCTGGGATACGGAGGCGCGGATGAGATCAGGGTTGTCTATAATGCGCCTTCAGACGGTGAAAATATAGATGAACAGGTGAATATCCTGGATGAGGAGATGTCCAGGTATCCGGATGTGATCGCGATCGCGAGCATCGATGAAAATGCATCGTCCGTACAGTTTGATCTGGCGATTGAAAACGGCATACAGATCGTAGCCTTTGATTCGGGCAACAGCTATCAGGGAATCCAGTGTACCTGTATGACGGACAATACAGCGGCAGCGAAGACCGGCGCAGCCAGACTGTGCGAAGCGATCGGCGACAGCGGAGAGCTGGCGCTGTTTGTCCACGATTCCGTGTCCGGAAATGCGAGAGAGCGCGCAGAGGCATTTAAGCAGGAGATCATTGATTCGCATCCGGGGGTTACAGTGGCGGAAACCATTTATCTGGATCAGATGGATCAGCTGAAGCGTCAGGCGGCGGCTGAAGAACTGGGCGTGTCTGCCGAAGAACTGGAACAGTGGAGCGAAGCCGCTTCCGGACTCAATGATGAGCCGGGGGAGGAGGCGAAAATCCGGCTGGAGGATATTGACGCCATCGCAGCAGGCATGAGCGATGAGGACGCGGTATCCTTCTATCTCGGGAAACATCCGGATCTGAAGGGGTGTTTTGGCGTCAATGATGAATCTGTCCTTCTTGCAGCCCGCGCGGTGAGTGAAATGGAACGGATCGATTCAGTTGCAGTCATGGGTTTTGACGCCGGGAAAGAACAGATCAGCGCGCTGGAAGACGGCAGTATAGACGGCCTTGTGGTTCAGAACCCGTTCGGTATGGGATATGCCACAGTCGTGGCCGCGGCAAGAACCGCGCTGGAGATCGGCAATGAAGCGGTGGTTGACACCGGCTATACATGGGTTGATCCGTCAAATCTGGAGAATGAGAACATTCAGACGATGCTTTATGAGTAACCGCCTACTGAACGCGCGGAAGCGAAAAAATGAATTCCGTACCCACGCCCTCGGTGCTGATCACATTAATGTGTTCATCGTGGGCCTGAAGGACTTCTTTTACAATGGACAGGCCGAGGCCTGTCCCTTTTTTATCTTTTCCTCTGGACAGATCTGATTTATAGAAGCGCTCCCAGATCTTGTTCAGATCTTTTTTGGGGATGCCGATCCCCTGGTCTTTAACGGACACAAAGGCTTTTTCGTTTCTGGCGTTTACTTCGATCGTGACCGTGGATTCCGGTTCACTGAACTTGATGGCGTTGTCGATCAGGTTATAAAGGACCTGCTGGATCTTGCGCCTGTCGGCGTAGACGGTCACAGATCCGGGCATCAGAATGAGTTCAATGGTAATGTGCTTCGGCGTGCAGACCGATTCGAAGGAAGCGGCCGTGCCTTTTATCGTTTCCTGGATGTCAAACTCCCGTTTATCAAGGAGCAGCTCTTTTGTGTCAAATTCATTCAGCGTGAGCAGATCCCGCGTCAGATCCGTGAGCCGCTCTGTCTCAAAGAGGATGATGCCGATATATTTTTCATACAGTTCCGGCGGGATCGTACCGTCTGCCATAGCTTCCAGATAGCCCTTGATGGAAGTGAGGGGCGAACGGAAATCATGGGATACATTGGCAACGATCTTCTTCTGGTAGTCGTCCATGTCTTTGAGCCGGGCGGCCATATAGTTCAGAGAGGCGGACAGGTAGCCCATTTCATCATGGGTGCTGACCGGTATTTCATAATTCAGGTTTCCGGTGGCGTACTGCCGCGCTGCTTCGGAGATGAGCCGCAGCGGACGGTAGACGAAAAAGTGGAATCCCAGAAAAAAGATGAGGGACAGCCCGAAAATTGCAGCCAGCGTAATGTATACCGGAACCATAATGGGCCGGCAGCGTTCCTCAATGACCGATACGGGACTGTGTATCATAAGATAGCCTTTTGTGGAGAACCCTTCTGTGACAGGCGCCATTACAGTGATGACTTCTTCGTCAAAATAATCATGGTATGTGCCGGAGATATACTGGTTTCCTCCGATCTCTGCAGGGTTAAAGTCCTCGATCTTCTCCGGGGAGGATGTGTTCTCAAGGTTGGAGGAAGTGATCATCGTCCCGGAGGCGTCCACAAACCACAGGGATGACTCCAGATAGAGCCGCATGGCGGCAAGCTGTGACTGAACAGCGTAGAGAGAGGAGTCATCCGAAAAATAGGAGGGCAGATAATCACTTGCGATCAGGGTGGCCTCCCGGTAAAGGGTTTTTGAAGTATCCGCCATGAGCCGGTCCGTAATGAGTTGGGTGGTCAGCGTGGCGGTGGTAAACAGGCAGAGAAACCCGAAGATGATATAAAGCGCTGTAAATTTCAGATGAAGGATACTTTTCATGGTTTCACGTCCTGTTCTTTTGCTTATTTTGTCTCAAATTTATATCCGATGCCCCATACCGTACTCAGTTTCCAGTGCGGGTGGTCTTTAAGTTTCTCTCTTAATCGTTTGATGTGTACATCCACGGTGCGTGTGTCGCCGACATATTCATAGCCCCAGATGCGGTCCAGCAGCTGCTCCCGTGTAAATACCTGGTTCGGAGATGCGGCCAGACAGTAGAGCAGTTCCAGTTCCTTCGGCGGCATCTCAACAGGCCGGCCGTCACAGACGACGGAATAATTTGTCAGATTAATCTCAAGTCCGTCATACTGTACCAGTTTGGTATTGTCCTTCTCCGCTGCACCCGGACGGCCGGGGCTGTATCTGCGGAGAACGGCGCGGACCCGCGCCACCAGTTCTTTCGGATCAAACGGCTTCATTATGTAGTCGTCGGCGCCCAGTTCCAGGCCAAGCACCTTGTCGAAAACTTCGCCTTTGGCGGAGAGCATGATGATCGGAACGGAGGATCCGGAGCGGACTTCCCGGCAGACCTGGTATCCGTCGATGCCCGGAAGCATCAGATCGAGAAGGATCAGATTCGGCTGATATGTATGAAACGCTGAAAGAGCATCCTCACCGTTATACACGATCCTTGTGTCAAAGCATTCTTTTGTCAGGTAGAGTGAGATCAGTTCTGCGATGTTTTCATCATCGTCTACGATCAGAATTTTCTGTTTGCCTGTCATATCCAGGTCCTCCTTTTTATGTCGTGCAGGTTATTTCAGTTCTACGATCGTCACGCCTGCGTCGCCTTCGCCGAATTCTGCCAGGTGATAGGCTTTCACATGCTTCTGGCGGCGCAGATATTCATGGATTCCTTTGCGAAGCGCGCCCGTGCCTTTTCCGTGTACCACGCGGACCGTGTTCAGGTGGGAGAGGAGCGCGTCGTCCAGATATTTGTCCAGTTCCGCGACCGCCTCATCCACCGTCTTTCCGAGCAGGTTGATCTCGGGGCTCACGGACAGAGACTTGCTCATGCCGATCCGGCCTTTGGATGTGCGGTTCAGTTTTTTGGGCGAATATGCAGACGGCTCCTCCACGATCTCCAGGTCGGAAATATTCACCTGGGAGCGCAGGATGCCCATCTGGACCGTGACATTGCCGCGGGAATCCGGGAGCGACTGGATCGTGCCGGTCAGATTCATGCTCAGTACGCGCACGGTCTCGCCGAGTTTAAATTCTTCTGCCTTGTGCGCTTTTGTTGATTTGCGTGCGGGCAGGGAAGAGGCGGATGCCGTGTCGTTGATCTTCCGGCGGAGCCGGTCCCTTTCTTTCTCCATCTCTGCGGCGGAAATATTTTCTTTTCCGAATTTGTGGAAATTGCGGATCGTTTCGTCGGCCACCTCTTTTGCCTCCCGCAGGATGGCATTGGCCTTCTCGTTGGCTTCGCGGATCACGCGGTCCCGCTGTTCGTCAAGCTTTGCCTGCTGCTTCTGCGCGCGGGCCTTCAGATCTTCGGCCTCACGCCGGAAGGCTTCGATCTGCGCCTGTTCCTTTTCGATTGTCCGCCGGCTTTCTTCCAGATCGCTGAGCAGGTCTTCGAAAGAAACGTCCTGTTCGCTTAAGCGTTTTCGGGCGTCGTCGATAATAAAATCCGGGAGTCCAAGTTTTCCCGATATGGCAAAGGCGTTGCTCTTGCCCGGGATGCCGATGAGCAGCCGGTATGTCGGCCGCAGGCTTTCCACATCAAATTCACAGCAGGCGTTTTCCACGCCGGGCGTGGAGAGCGCATATACCTTCAGCTCGCTGTAATGGGTGGTCGCCATGGTGCGGATCTCCCTTCCGTGCAGGTATGAAAGAATAGATGTCGCCAGAGCGGCGCCTTCGGTCGGATCGGTTCCGGCGCCCAACTCGTCAAAGAGCACCAGGGACCGTTCATCCGCTTTCTTCAGGAACGAAACGATATTTGTCATATGGGCGGAGAAGGTACTCAGGCTCTGTTCGATGCTCTGTTCATCCCCGATGTCGGCGTACACCTGATCAAATACCGCCAGTTCCGAGCGGTCGCCGGCCGGGATATGCAGGCCGGACTGGCCCATCAGGGTCAGAAGCCCGACGGTTTTCAGCGATACAGTCTTGCCCCCGGTGTTCGGACCGGTCACGATCAGCAGATCAAAATCATCGCCGAGTCTTACCGTGATCGGGACCACGCTCCGCTGATCAAGCAGCGGATGCCGGCCTTCCCGGATGTGGATGCGGCCTTCCCGGTTCAGGAGCGGACGGCTCCCGCGCATGGACAGGGCCAGCGCGCCCCGGGCAAAGATAAAGTCCAGGTCTGTAAGCGCCCGGTAGTCGGCACGGATCTCTTCGATATACTGCGCGGCCTCTTCGCTCAGACGTGCCAGGATCACCTGGATCTCTTCCTGTTCTTTTGCGTAGAGCTCCTTCAGGTCATTGTTCAGCTTCACGACTGCCATCGGCTCAATGAACAGGGTGGAGCCGGTGGAAGACTGGTCGTGGATCAGCCCCTGCACCCGGGCGCGGTATTCGGATTTGACCGGGATGCAGTACCGGTCTCCCCGCATGGTAATGATGGCGTCCTGGAGACAGGTGCGCAGGGATCCGTTCACCAGACCGTTCAGCGTACTGTGGATCCGGTCGTTGATTCCGGTTATACTGCGCCGGATGTGCTTCAGCGTGCTGCTCGCGTCATCACTCACTTCGTCTTCAGAAACGATGCATCGTTCAATCTCGCCGGCAAGTGAAGACAGCGGATCCAGCAGGTCAAAGTACGCGTCCAGACAGTCGGCCTCTTCTTCACGGGTATCGTGGCGGCCGTAAGCGCGGGCTCTGGCCGCTGTGGCAAGGAGCCGGCCGATGCGCAGCAGCTCCGGGATGCTCAGAGCGCCTCCGATTTCCAGACGCTTCATGGATTCCTCCACGGGGGCGGCATCGGAGAGCGAGATCCGCCCTTTGCGGACGATCCGGCTGAAAGCAGCGGCGGTCTGCTCCTGATAAACATCGATCTTATCTGTATCGGTCATCGGTTTCAGGCGGCGGCAGAGCTGCTTCCCCCTGAAAGATCCCGCCTCTTCCTCGAGGCGGGCGGTTATTTTGTCAAATTCAAGTTTTGCAAGTGTTTTCTGATTCATATGATCCCCTTGATCTTCTGGTTTTGCATGTAATTAGTTTACCCTATTATGACGTCAAAGAAAAGTCCTTTTCAGGTGATTGAACTATCTTTCTGAATCGGTTATACTAAGATTTGGAGGAAGTTACCCATGCCGAACGATAAAGATCAGAATCTGAGTCCGGATGAGGAACCGGAAGAGAAGAAATATTCATTTCTGCAGGAAACCATAAAGCCAAAGCCGGTCAGCAGGCAGCAGCTCGTGCGTCAGTTTATCAGGATCGCCATTTACGGCGTGATCCTCGGGGCGTTTGCCTGTCTGGGTTTTTATGCGCTTAAACCATGGATGCAGGATACGTTCAGAGGCAACCTGGAAACCGTATCCATCCCGGAGGATGAGGAGCCTGAAGAACCGGCGGAAGAGCCGGAAGAGGAACCGGAAGATCCGGTGCTGGACGCGGAAAGCTATGAGGAGATCATGGCTTCTGTGAACGAAAGGGCGCAGGAGGCGAAGAGGGGGCTTGCCTACATCCGGCCTGTAACCGGGACGGGAAACTGGGAAGAACGGATGACGGGGATCTGTGCGGGCACAGCCGGCGTGATCCTTGCGGACAACGGCCAGGAACTCCTGATCCTTGCGGACAGTTCAGTGAGTGAAGGGGCGGATGGATGGTCTGTGACATTTCAGGATTCCAGTACATACACGGCATCTCTGAAACAGCGGGATCTGAACAGCGGACTTGCGGTTTTCAGCGTGCCAAGAGCAGACATTTCGGACAATACCTGGGATAAGATTAAAATCTCCGTGCTCGGGAATTCCAATCAGATCCGGCAGGGAAATGTGGTCATTGCCCTCGGTGATATGTTCGGATATGAAGACGGCATGGCCTGCGGGATTGTCAGTTCGGCTGAATATAAAGAAACGGTCTATGACCGGGAATGCGGGATCATCTCGACAGATATAGCCGTTGCTTCTGAAGGAACCGGCGTGCTTTTCAATCTCGAGGGCGAGGTGATCGGCCTGATTACGCCGTCGGTCTGGAATAAAGAAGATCATCCGGCGGCGAATGCATGGGCGATCTCGGATCTGAAAACCGTGATCGAGATCCTGGCCAATGATGAAAATGTTCCGTATGTGGGCATTTATGCGACTACGGTGACCGGCGATCTTCAGGAACAGGGAATGCCGGAGGGCATCTATGTTGTAGATGTGGATCCGGAATCACCGGCAATGGAAGCCGGGATCCAGAGCGGCGACATTATCTGCGAGGTGGCCAGTGAAGAGATTACGGGCATCAACACATATCAGAATACCATATTGAAGACAAAGGCCGGGGATATGATCCGCGTCTCAGGGCAGCGTCTCGGAGCGGACGGCTATGTGGATGTTGACTTTACCATTACAGTGGGAAGCAAAAAATAAAAACAGAAAGAGGATAACTTATGAGATATATTAACGGACTTCATGAAGGCGAGACGATCAGGAATATATATCTGTGTAAAGGAAAGCGTTCTGCAGAGACAAGAAACGGGAAACCATATGAGAATCTGCTTCTGCAGGACAAGACCGGGATCCTGGACGGCAAGGTGTGGGATCCGAATTCTCAGGGAATAGCGGAATACGATGAAAAAGATTTTATAGAAGTGTTCGGAGACGTGATCAGCTACAACGGCAATCTCCAGTTGAACATCAAACAGATCCGGCGTGCACAGCTGGGGGAATATGATCCGGCGGATTACATGCCCGTTACGGATAAAAATGTGGAGAAGATGTATGCGGGCCTGCTCGGATATATCAGCAGGATCTCCAATCCGCATCTGAAACAGCTTCTGGAATACTTCTTTGTACAGGATGAAGAGTTTGCAAAAAGATTCAGGGGACATTCTGCGGCGAAGACGGTTCACCACAGCTTTTCCGGGGGGCTTCTGGAACATACGCTCAGCGTGGTCCATATGTGTGATTATTTTGCCGCGGCCTATCCGATCCTGAATAAAGATCTGCTGATCACGGCCGCGATCTGCCATGACATCGGGAAGACAAGGGAGCTTTCCTCATTTCCCGACAATGATTATACGGACGAGGGACAGCTGATCGGCCACATCGTGATCGGGGTGGAGATGGTGGACGAAGCGCTGCGCGCGATCCCTGATTTCCCGCCGATGCTTGCGGGCGAGCTGAAGCACTGCATTATCGCCCATCACGGCGAACTGGAGTACGGTTCCCCGAAGAAGCCGGCGCTGGCGGAAGCCATGGCGCTGAATCTGGCGGACAATGCGGATGCGAAGATGCAGACGCTGACCGAGATCTTCAAAGGAAAGACCGGGACAGAATGGCTCGGATACAATAAGCTTTTTGAGTCCAATCTGCGCAGGACTTCAGAAATATAACGGCAGGAGCGTATGATGCAGAAAAATGATACGGCAGTCATAGAGATCACTGATATCGGTGTAGGCGGCGAGGGGATCGGAAAACTCGACGGCTACACCCTCTTTGTTAAAGACGCTGTGATCGGTGACAGAGTGGAAGTAAAAGTTATAAAGGCGAAGAAAAATTACGGATACGGCCGGCTGATGCGGGTCATCGACCCGTCCCCGCACCGGGTGGAGCCCAGGTGCCGCTTCGCCCGTCAGTGCGGCGGCTGTCAGATCCAGGAGATGTCCTATGAACGGCAGCTGGAATTCAAGCAGAAAAAAGTGTATGACGATCTGGTGCGGATCGGAGATTTTGATCCGGAGCTGATCGGGCGGGTGATGGAGCCGATTGTCGGCATGGACGATCCCTTCGGCTACCGGAACAAAGCCCAGTTCCCTTTCGGGACGGACAGGGAAGGCAATCCGTTTACCGGGTTTTACGCCGGAAGGACCCACGACATCATAGCCAATACAGACTGTGCGCTGGGCGTGCCGGTAAACCGGGAGATCCTGGAGATCATTCTGGCGTTTATGAAGAAATATCAGATTCCGTCCTATAACGAGAAGACCGGGGACGGGCTGATCCGTCATGCCCTGATCCGGTACGGATTTGTGACAAAGGAGATCATGGTCTGCCTTGTCATCAACGGAAGCACCATTCCCCACGCGGATGAACTGATCCGGCGGCTGCAGGCCATCCCGGGGATGATCGGCGTCTCAGTCAGCGAGAATACCCGCCGGGACAATGTGATCATGGGGGAGACATACCGGGTTCTCTGGGGAAAGGGGTATATTACGGACTATATCGGGCAGATCAGATATCAGATTTCACCGCTGTCTTTTTACCAGGTGAATCCGGTGCAGACGGAGAAGCTGTATTCCCTTGCCCTGGAATACGCGGCCTTAAAAGGCGGAGAGACCGTCTGGGACCTCTACTGCGGGATCGGGACTATCTCGCTTTTCCTCGCACAGAAAGCGGGAAAAGTATACGGGGTGGAGATTGTACCCCAGGCCATTGAAGATGCCCGCCGGAACGCGGAACTCAACGGGATCCAAAATGCAGAATTCTTCGTCGGGAAAGCCGAGGAAGTGCTGCCGGCGTTCTGCGAACAGAAGCGCGCAGAGTGCAGTGCAGAGACCCATGCGGATGTGATCGTGGTCGATCCGCCCAGAAAAGGCTGTGACGGGAAGCTTCTGGATACCATTGTGAAGATGGTGCCGGAGAAAGTGGTGTATGTGAGCTGCGATCCGGCTACGCTGGCCCGGGATCTGAAGATCCTGTGCGCCAATGGATACGAACTGGTAAAAGTGCGGCCTGTAGATCAGTTCCCGATGAGTGTTCACGTTGAGACAGTGGCATTCTTGTCCAACAAATCTCAGGATAGTGCTTTGAAGTAATCTAATGGATGGAAATTTTTATCAGATTGTGGAGCAGATAGTCCGATTACGTAAGATAGCTTAAGGATTATATTGAAGTATATCGAAAAATCCGGGCGGCGAAGAATACCAGAAAAAATTGGCAGGATAAAGAGGTTTTACATATGGAATCAAGAATCAACGGACATACAAGATTATTCGCCCTGATCGGTTCTCCGGTCGGGCATTCGGGCTCGCCCGCCATGCACAATTACAGTTTCGCGCGGCGGGGGATCGACGCGGCCTATCTGGCCTTTGACGTGCCGGAGGAGCGGACGGCGGATGCGATCGAAGCGCTCCGCACACTGCACGCAGGGGGATTTAATGTGACGATGCCGTGCAAGACAGAGGCGGCCCGGCTGGTGGACCGGCTTTCGCCGGCGGCGGAACTGATCGGCGCCTGCAATACGGTCGTCATGGAAGAGGATGGCACGCTGACCGGCCATAATACGGACGGGATCGGGTTTGTGAGAAATCTGAAGGAGCACGGCGTGGAAGTCAAAGGGCAGAGGATCGTGATCCTCGGAACAGGCGGCGCGGCTACGGCCATCGCCGTGCAGGCGGCGCTGGACGGCGCGGCACAGATCGCCATCTTCAACCGAAAAGGCGGCTCCTATTCTAACGGCGAGAAGACGGTGGAGAAGATCCGCCGGGCGGTGCCGGACATTTCCGGTGTGTATATCGAGGATATTAATAACAGGGAGGCATTGAAAGAGGCCATCGCCGGAAGTGATCTGCTGGTCAACGCCACCAGCCTTGGCATGTGCCCGATGGAGAAAGAAACGCCGGTTCCGGCTGAATATCTGCATCCGGGGCTTGCCGTGGCGGATGTGGTCTACAATCCCCGTGAGACGCGCCTGCTCCGGGAGGCAAAAGAAGCCGGTTGCCGGGCGGTGGTCGACGGGACCGGCATGCTGCTCTGGCAGGGGGCGGAAGCGTTCCGGCTGTTTACCGGGCAGGAGATGCCGGCGGAAGAAGTGCGGGAGCGGTTTTTCACAGAGTAAAAATCCGCGGGATCAGCGGGGCGCGGATCAGATAAAAAAACAGACCCGACAACAGGGTCAGGTCTGCATCATATATTTTTCAATTACGCGGAGTACGCCGTCTTCATCATTGGAAGCAGTGATGAAGTCGGCGGATTTTTTTACAACAGGCTGGGCGTTTGCCATGGCAACGCCCAGTCCCGCGTACTCGATCATGGAGATATCGTTGTAACTGTCCCCGCAGCAGATCAGGTTCTCCGAAGTCAGCCCCATTGTCTTCAGCAGGAAATCCAGGGCGGCCGCTTTGTCCACATTCAGCGGCATGACCTCCAGGTAGAAGGGCTCGGAGAAGTAGATGCTGAGCCGTCCCCGGTACGCTTCCTGGAGCGGGCCGGCCACGGTCTGCAGGAGAGCGGGCTCCCCGGAGACGATCATTTTATTTACGGGACAATCCAGCGCCGAAGGGAAGTCTTCCACGGGGGTGATATCAATCCTGCAGTTGCGGGCCTCCACCTGATTGAATTCATTGTCCTGTATGCCGGAGAAGATCTCGGTGTCCGTGTAGGAGATGAGGTCCAGGCCGGGAATCCTTTTTGCATATTCCCAGATCGGTCGGATGACTTCCGGCGGCAGCGTCTGGTTGCGGATGATCGCCCCGTCTGAACAGCGGGTGATCCGCGCGCCGTTAAAGGAGAGGGTATATCCTCCGTAGCGCGAAAGCTCCAGCTCTTCGGCGAGATAGACTATGCCGTTAATGGGGCGGCCGCTTGCCAGGACGACGGTTTTTCCGCTTTTCTGGAGTTCGATGAGGCCCCGGCGCGTCGGCTCCGTGATCACTTTCTGCGAGTTGGTCAGCGTTCCGTCCAGATCCAGCGCGATTACTTCATATGCCATAATCCGTCCCCGCCCTTATTCCTGTGTCAGACGGTCCACGATCTCCGGGAATTCCATTCCGTGGGATGCCTTCACGAGAACCGTGTCGCCTGATTTCAATACGTTGTGCATATCTTTAAAAAATTCCGGTTTCGAGTCGTAATGCCGGATGACCATATTCCGGCCTCCTGTCCTGCATGCGTCCTGTGCGCCCCGTGCGGTCTGTGCGCTTAGATCCCCGATGCAGACCAGGACGTTGATTCCGGCCTCTGCCGCATGGACGCCGGTCTCATAGTGCATTTCTTTTTCCTTTGCACCCAGTTCGAACATATCGCCCAGGATGGCAACGGTGCGGGTGTCCGCGCAGGCCAGCACATCGAGGGATGACTTCATGGATGCCGGGTTGGCGTTATAGCAGTCGTCGATGACCGTATAGCGGGCGCCCTCGATCAGGTTGTTGCGCCCGGCGATCGGTACATTGGCCTCGATGCCCCGTGCGATCTCTTCATCGGTCATGCCAAGCGCACAGCCGACGGCCGTGCCGGCAAGGGCGTTCCAGACCATGTGGCTGCCCGGGATGGAGATGTGCGCGGAGAATGAGGAGGACGGGGTGACAAATACCGCATCTGTTCCCTTAAGTCCCCGGTTTTCGATCTGCTCCGCGTGATAGGGCAGGGAAGGATCCAGACCGAAATATACCGGGGCGATGCCGTTTGCCGGAGTGAATTCGCGGAGCTTGTCATCATCGCCGTTGAGGATGATGGTTCCCTCCGGGCTCATATAATCGAACATTTCGGTTTTTGCCTTCAGGATGCCGTCGCGGGATCCCAGGTTCTCCATATGGGCGACCCCGATATTGGTGATCACGCAGATGTCCGGGCGGGCGACTTTCGCAAGCCTCGTCATTTCACCGAAGTCGCTGATGCCCATCTCAAGCACGGCCACCTCGTGTTCTTCACGGATATTGAAGACGGTGAGCGGGAGACCGATCTCGTTATTGAAATTGCCCTCGGTCTTGAGGACATTGTATCTCTGGGAAAGCACAGAGGCAATCATCTCCTTCGTGCTCGTCTTTCCGACGCTGCCGGAGATGCCCACCACCTTAATATCCAGAGAGCGGCGGTAGTGCTCTGCAATGTCTTTGAGCGCCTGCTCGCAGGACTTCACGCGGATGTACGGATAGTCCGTATTGCCCAGGTCCTGTTCGGACACGGCGCAGAGCGCTCCGGCCTCCATAACTTTCGGGATAAATGTATGGCCGTCCACGCGGGCGCCTCTGATCGCGACAAACAGGCTGCCTTTCCCGGCTTTCCGGCTGTCGATCACGACATCTGATACTTCTTTGTCTGCTTTTGACGGATCTCCGTGGTAGATGCCTTTGCAGGCGGCGGCGATCTCGTGCAGTGACATATGCTTCATTGGTATAGGTCCTTTCTTATTTTCCGTACCGCGCTTCCATGGATTTGCGGATGATCATCTCGCACAGGTCTCCGTACTCGATCCCCACAGCCTTCGCTTCTTTCGGCAGCAGGCTGGCGGCGGTCATACCCGGAAGCGTATTCATCTCCAGGCAGTACAGATTTCCCTCATCATCCAGCAGGAAATCGGCGCGGCTGTATACATTCAGCTTCAGTGCGCGGAACGCTTTCACCGTGAGGTCCATCATGCGCTTCGCGGTCTCTTCCGGGATATTCGCCGGGCAGATCTCCTGTGTGGCGCCGTCCTGATATTTGTTGGCATAGTCGAAGAAGCCGCTCTTCGGAATGATCTCGATGGGCGGAAGCGCCTGTCCGTCGATGACGCCGCAGGCGAATTCCCGGCCTTTGATGCAGACTTCCACGACAGCCTCTTCCTCGTATTTAAAAGAATTCTCCAGTGCGGCTGTATATTCTTCCTCGGTATTGGCAATATAGACGCCGATGCTGGAACCGCCGCAGCACGGTTTTACGACCACCGGAAGAGTGAGTCCTGTGGATGCGAAAGAACGGTCGGAGGTGTCCCGGTGCAGGCAGACGCCTTTGGGCGTGTCCACGCCGGCTTCAAGGAAAATGGCTTTTGTCAGCCCCTTGTCCATGGCGACTGCGCAGCCGAGGGAATCCGGACCGGTGTAGCGGATGCCGAGCAGGTCGAATGCGGCCTGCAGCTTGCCGTTCTCTCCCTCGCCGCCGTGAAGGCCGATGAATGTAATGTCCGCCATGCGGCACAGGTCGATCACATTCGGGCCGAAGAAACAGTCGGACTGATCCGGCCGGGAAGCTCTGACCGCTTCCAGATCCGGTTCCGCCTCGCTGATATTTCCGGCGATCTCCAGACCGTGCCCCGGCATGGTAAATACATCCTCCAGATTTTCCGGTGGATTCTCCAGTCCGAAAAATACATCCAGCAGAAACGCGTCGTGTCCTTTCTCAAGCAGAGTCCTGCAGATCCCTGCGGCGGAGGCCAGCGATACATCGCGCTCCGTGCTTAATCCTCCGGCCAGTACGATAATCTTCATAATTGATTAAACTCCTTTACAGTCGATAAATTTACAGTCCGTCAATGGTTCAGATATTGACGTTGTTAAGAAGTTCTACTTTCGTGTCGTAGAGTTTCTTTGAAAGGTCTACATAGACCTTGTGCGGGTTGAAGAGACGCTTCGTCTCATCCCACAGTGTATCCTTTTCCTGACGGCAGAATGCAGCGATCTCCTTGACGGACGGAGAGGTGTACTTGCATTCTCCGCGCTGGAAGACCGGTACGAGCAGTTCTTTCATGGTATAAGTGCCGCCTTCGAGGCGTGTCTTCTTCCACGTTGCATTCGGGTCGAAGAGCAGGAGGTCTTCGGATGTGTCGAACTTCTCGCCGACGAAACAGATCAGGTCCGCGCGCATCTTGCCGGTCTCTTTGTCGTAGATCCGATAGATTGTCTTGTTGCCCGGGTTGGTGATTTTCTCGACATTTTCTGAGATCTTGATCTTCGGCACGAACTCGCCCTGCTCATTCTGGATGGCGGCAAGCTTGTATACGCCGCCGAAGGACGGGCAGTCCTTGGACGTGATCAGGTTGGTGCCGACGCCCCAGGATGTGATGGTGGCGCCCTGAAGTTTCAGGTCGTTGATCAGGAACTCATCCAGATCATTTGATGCGGCGATGACCGCATCGGTGAATCCCGCCTCGTCCAGCATCTTTCTTGCTTTCTTGGACAGGTATGCCAGGTCTCCCGAATCCAGGCGGATGCCGTAGCTCTTCGGATGGATGCCTGCATCCCGCATTTCCTTAAATACGCGGATGGCATTCGGCACACCGGATTTCAGCGTGTCATATGTATCCACGAGAAGGGTGCACGCATCCGGATAGAGGCGTGCATATTCCTTAAATGCAGTATATTCATCTTTAAAACTCATGATCCAGCTGTGGGCATGGGTTCCAAGGACCGGTACATCGAACATTTCTCCGGCCAGGACGTTGGATGTGCCGATGCATCCGCCAATGACGGCCGCGCGCGCACCGTAGAGCCCCGCATCCGGACCCTGGGCCCGGCGAAGGCCGAACTCCATGACGCCGTTCCCTCTCGCGGCATGGACCACGCGGGAAGCCTTGGTGGCGATCAGGCACTGATGATTGATGATCGTCAGGATGGCTGTCTCCACAAGCTGGGCCTCCATGATCGGCGCAACCACCTTGATCAGCGGCTCTCGTGGGAATATCACGGAACCTTCCGGGATCGCGTAGATATCACCGCTGAAATGGAAGCCGCTTAAGTAATGAAGAAAGTCCTCGCTGAAGATGCCGAGTCCTCTCAGATAATCCACGTCGTCGTAAGAGAAGTTCAGGTTCTTAATATAGTCAATGACCTGCTCCAGGCCGGCCATAATGGAATAACCGCCTTTGTTGGGATTCTCCCGGAAGAACATGTCAAAGATGACGGTCTCGTTTTCCTGTGTCTCAAAATAGCCCTGCATCATCGTGAGTTCATACAGATCGGTAAGCAGAGTAAGATTTTGTGCACTCATAGTTTTACCCTCTTTTCATTGGAAGAAAGACGCCAGAAGGCGCCGCCCTGTGATTTTCCATACGATTATAGCACAAGACGGCGGAATCTTCTACAAAATGCGGAAGTGATATGAAATTTTATCCGGGAATTATTTTATGCGCTTACGATCACCGTCTGATACCCGGCCCGCTTGAGCCGTCTTTCCATTGCGGCCGCCTCATCCAGTGTCGGATAAGTTCCCACGGTGACCCGGTAGATCCCGTTGTCCTGGCTGATGACAGCGGGGAAGTCCTGCTCCAGGAGCTCCTGCTGCAGACGGTCTGCATAGGCGCCGTTCCGGAATGCGCCGGCCTGCACCGTGTAGGAGCCGGCGGTGAGGCCGTTGTCCGGAAGGTCTCCGTTTCGCTGGAGCGTATCCAGGATTCCGTCTGCGATGGCTGCGGCAATATCATTGAAATTATTGTCAAAGAGCAGGTTGTCGGTATCGGAGTTGATGAATCCGGCCTCCACCAGTACGGCCGGCATATCGGTCCGTCTTAAGACTACAAGCCCGGGACGTTCTTTCACGCCCAGATTCACGAATCCGACCGCTTCCAGCTGATCGTTGATATCCTCGGCCATCTCCAGTTTGATCCCGGAGCGGTCGAAGATCAGGGATTCCACGCCGGAATAAGTATTGGCTTCCGGGCTGGAATTGCGGTGAATGGATACGAAGAAGTCGACGCCGGCTTCATTGGCCTCCATCGCTTTCTGGTAGGGCGTTTCATAGACGTCGGTTGTGCGGGTGTAGAGCACGTCGACGCCCCGGCTCTGGAGGATCTCGCCGACGGCCAGCGTGAGGGCCAGCGTGTCGTCCTTTTCTGACCGGCCGTTATACACTGCGCCCGGGTCGCGCCCGCCATGGCCGGCGTCCAGCATGATAGAATATGGCATAATTAAAGTTCCTTTGCCTGATTGGTCTGTAATAATTTATGACGGAACAATAAAAAAAGTGACTGCCGTTTTGGCAGCCACCTTAGAATTTACGCGTTCTTTTTATTGCTTTCTGATACCGGGTCGCTTTCCGGGCCGGAAACCGCATTTTCAGACTCGTCTGTCTCCGGCACTTTTTCCGGAAGAAATACATGGATGCTCTCCACACGGTTCTTGTCCAGTTTGTCTACAACCAGCCGGATGCCGTCCTCCGTGAGGACTTCGTCGTTGAGTTCGGGAAGCCGGTCCAGATGCTCGATGATGAGTCCGCCCAGTGAATCGTAATCCTCAGATTCAAACGTGGTGCCGAGCCGGTCGTTGACGTCGTCAAGATTCATGGCGCCGTCGATCACATATTCCCGGTCAGAAATCTCGACAAATGCTTCTTCCTCGTGTTCATCGTATTCATCATGGATCTCTCCGACGATCTCCTCGAGAATATCCTCCAGTGTAATCAGGCCGGCCATTTCGCCGTACTCGTCAAGAACGATGGCGATGTTGAAGGTGGACTGACGCATTTCCACGAGCAGATCCGAGATACTCTTGTACTCGTATGTGAAGTGGGGTTCTCTCAGGATATCGCGGATCTGGAAATTCTCACTTCTGTCGTAGAGAAGGAGATCTTTCATATTAATTATGCCGATGATATTATCCTGTGAATCCTCGTATACCGGAAGCCGTGTGAATTTATCTTCGCGGAAAATCTCAATCAGTTCGTCGTATGTGTTTTCCACGCTGGCGAATGTAACGTGTACCCGCGGAACCATGATATCCTTGGCATTGGCATCGCCCAGATCAAATACGTTGTTGATCATTTCCTTTTCACCGGTCTCAATGACGCCGCGCTCGTGGCTGACATCAACGATGGTGCGGAGTTCTTCCTCGGTCATGCCTTTTTTCACGGCGGAAGGATCCACCCGGAGGAGGAGCATGATGAACCGGGAAAACAGGTTAATGATAAAGATCACCGGCGTCATGATGAGCATGAAGAACCGGATCACATGGATGTACCGCATGGATATCTTTTCCGCGTTCAGCGTTGCGTAATTTTTCGGGGTGATCTCGCCGAAGACGAGGATCGCCACGGTAAGCACGGCCGTTGCAATGCTGACCATGTATCCGCCGAAAGCATATGCAAGGGTTGCGGAAAGGGAAGATGCGGAAATGTTTACGATATTGTTGCCGATTAAGATGGCGCTCAGCATTTTTGCCGTATGATTTTCGGTAATGTCGAGAACAAGGGCCGCACGTCTGTTGCCGCCGTCCGCGAGGGAACGCAGCCGGATCTTGCTTGCCGTCGTGAGCGCAGTCTCGTTTGAAGAGAAAAACGCTGAAAGCATCAGAAGAATGATCAGTATCAGAAATTGCAAAGTGTCACCAGAGTCCACTGTATTTTTTTCACTCCTTTGTAATTACAGTCGCCTGACGTTCTGTCAGTAAAATTTAGTGATACCGCCACATTATACACTGGATCCGACGTTTTTGCAAGCGCTGGAAGGCTCTGGCCGTGCAGGAAGGTGATGCTTTACAACTGCTATGGGGATAGACTATAATAATAGGATAAAAATGAACAGAAATGGAGAATCTATATGAATCTGTATGAAGAACTTTGCTCTATAGCCGGGGAAGATCATGTGCTAAAGGATGAACCGATGTCTGTGCACACGACTTTCCGCATCGGAGGACCGGCGGATTATTTCGTGATGCCGTCTGAAGCGGAAGAGATCGGACGTATCGTGGAACTGTGCAGAAGCGCGGATGTTCCGTATTATGTCATTGGAAACGGCAGCAACCTTCTTGTGGGGGACAAAGGGTACAGAGGCGTGATCATACAGGTCTATAAAAATATGGACCGGATCGAAGTGCGGGGCAATGAGATCTGTGTCCAGGCGGGAGCGCTGCTCTCGAAGACCGCCGCGGCCGCATGCGAGGCGGGACTTGCAGGCATGGAATTTGCATCCGGCATACCGGGAACGCTCGGCGGGGCAGTGCGCATGAACGCAGGCGCATACGGCGGAGAGATGAAAGAGATATTAAAGAGCGCGACGTTGCTGACGCCGGACGGAGAGATCCTTACACTTTCTGTGGATGAGATGAAAATGGGCTACCGGACAAGCATTGTATCAAAGATGGATTATGTGGTGCTGGAGGCGCGGCTTGCGCTGACGCCTGGCAGCAGGGATGAGATCCGGAGTCGGATGAATGAACTGAAGGAAAAGCGCGTGTCGAAGCAGCCGCTGGAGTACGGAAGCGCGGGAAGCACGTTTAAGCGTCCGGAAGGATATTTCGCCGGGAAACTGATCCAGGATGCTGGGTTGAGAGGCTTTCGTGTGGGGAACGCCCAGGTGTCGGAGAAGCACTGCGGCTTTGTGATCAACCGGGGCGGGGCGACCGCGAAGGAAGTGACAGAACTTATGGATGAAGTGGTCCGCCGCGTGGAAGAGAATTCCGGAGTGCGGCTGGAACCGGAAGTGAAGAAGATAGGAGAGTTTTAACAGATGCGGCTTGTAATTGTAACGGGAATGTCAGGAGCGGGCAAGTCTTCGGCGCTGAAGATGCTGGAGGATATGGGGTATTTTTGTGTGGACAACCTGCCTATCCCCCTGCTCACCCGGTTTGTGGAAATGTTCAGCGAGCCGGATGAGGAAGTGAAGAAGATCGCGCTGGGGATCGACGTGCGGGGCGGTCAGGATTTTGACGGGTTGAAGGAAGTGCTGGATGAACTGGACAGTCGGAAGACCGAATATGAGATCCTGTTCCTGGATGCGCAGGACAACGTGCTGGTCAAACGGTACAAAGAGACACGGCGCCAGCACCCGTTAAGCGGGTCCGGCCGGGTGGATACCGGGATCGCCAAAGAGCGGGAGAAGATCATGTTCCTCAAGATGCGGGCGACCTATATCCTGGACACGAGCCGGATGCTTATCCGGGAGCTGAAGCAGGAGCTGGAGAAAATATTTGTCAGAGGCGAGGATTTCTGCAACCTGTATATCACGGTCATGTCTTTCGGGTTTAAATACGGCATCCCGCAGGATTCGGATCTGGTATTCGATGTCCGTTTTCTTCCGAATCCCTACTATATAGATGAGCTGAAGGCGAAGACCGGAAACGAGCCGGAAGTGCAGGACTATGTGATGGAGAACGGAAAAGCAGCCATATTCCTGGATAAGCTGACGGATATGGTGGATTTCCTGATCCCGAATTACATCCTTGAGGGAAAGAACCAGCTGATTATTTCCATCGGGTGTACGGGCGGCCGTCACCGGTCGGTGACGCTGGCCAATGCGCTCTATCAGGCGCTGGAGAAAAAGGAAAATTACGGCGTCCGACTGGAACACCGGGATATCGACAAAGATCCGGTGACAAAGCGGAAATAACGGTCCGAAGAAAAGAGTGGAAATATGTCATTTTCCGGAAAAGTGAGAGAAGAACTTGCAGGGAATATTTCGACGGCCAGACACTGCAGGATCGCGGAACTGGCGGCTTTTATCGGGATGTGCGGAACGATCGCGGTCAACAGTTTTGATCAGTACAGCATCAAAATCCATTCAGAAAATTTCCTTGTTGCAAGAAAAGTCTTTACATTGATAGAAAAAACATTTAATATTAAGGTTGATGTCTCTATCAGGAGAAATATTAAGCGGCAGAATGCCACTTATTCCGTGGTGGTCAGACGGCATGAAGATGCGGTGCGCATCCTCCAGGCAGTGAAGATGGCAGGCGGAAATGCGGATTATATCAGTGATCTCCGTCCGTTCAGTCCGCTGGTGATCCAGCAGACATGCTGCAGGCGGGCGTTTCTTCGCGGAGCCTTTCAGGCATCCGGATCCATGAGTGATCCGAGCAAGTCTTATCATTTTGAGATCGTCTGTAATTCGCAGGCTGCGGCCGGCCAGATACAGGAGATCATGGACGGGTTCGGACTGGATGCGAAGATCGTGCAACGCAAGAAAGCCTATGTCGTATACCTCAAGGAAGGTTCCCGGATAGTAGATGTACTGAATGTGATGGAGGCGCATGTCGCCCTGATGGAACTTGAAAATGTCAGGATCCTCAAGGAGATGCGCAATTCTGTCAACAGAAAGGTGAACTGCGAGACTGCGAATATCAATAAAACAGTGTCTGCGGCAGTAAAGCAGGTTGAGGATATTACATATCTCAGAGATACAGTGGGATTTGAGCATCTACCGGATAATCTGGCTGAGGCTGCGCTTGCGCGCCTGGAACATCCTGATGCGACGCTGAAAGAATTAGGCGAGACTCTTGATCCTCCCGTTGGTAAATCCGGAATCAACCATCGTTTACGCAGACTAAGTGAGATAGCAGAGAAAGTAAGGCAGGAACGAGGAGGATTATTATGATAAAGACACCGGTTGTAGTTAAGACGGAATCAAACTTTGACGGAAGACCGATCGCACTGCTCGTGCAGGAAGCCAGCCAGTATGCAAGCAAAGTCTATATTCAGACTGACGGCAAAAACATCAATGCAAAAAGCATCATGGGCATGATGAGCCTTGCCCTGTCGGATGGTGAGAAGATCACAGTCGTGACAGACGGCGAGGATGAGCAGAAAGCGGCGGACGGGATCCGCGGTTTCTTTGAGCGGGGTGCAAAATAATCTGAAAAGACAGAAGAGGAGGGCTGTGCAGGGAAAAAGCGCAGTCCTCTTTTGCTCTTTCCGGAGGGAGGTATATGGTTATGAAAAAAATGCTGTTCATTTATAATCCGAACGCCGGGACAGGAGTTCTGAAGCCGAAGCTGGCGGATGTGATCGACATTTTCGTAAAAGCCGGATATGAAGTGACTGTGTATCCCACACAGAAATATCACGATGGAACGGATAAAATGCTGGACTGTCCGGACGGTTATGATCTGATCGTGTGCAGCGGAGGCGACGGGACGCTGGATGAAGTGGTGTCCGGGATCCGGCTGCGCGGCTATAAAGCGCCGCTTGGGTACATACCGGCAGGGACCACCAACGATTTTGCAGCCAGTCTCGGGATCCCCAAAGAGGTGACGGCTGCCGCGGATGCCGCAGTGAACGGCGTGCCGTTTGCCTGCGACGTGGGAACCTTTAATGACGATCCCTTCATCTATATCGCAGCGTTCGGGCTCTTTACCGACGTGTCCTATGAGACGAAGCAGAGCATGAAAAACATCCTGGGACATCTGGCCTATGTGCTGGAAGGCGCGAAGCGGATCTTCAATATTCCTTCCTACAAACTGCGCGTCACCCATGACGGTGAGGAGATCGAGGATGAATTCATTTACGGGATGGTGACCAACTCCCGTTCGGTCGGCGGCTTCTCCGGGATCATCGGCCCGGATGTGGTCTTCGACGACGGCGAATTCGAAGTGACGCTCATCCGCACGCCGAAGAATCCGCTGGAGCTGAACGACCTGCTCGGAGCAATCATGCTAAAGCAGATCAACCCGGACCGGATGTATTCCTTCAGGAGCGGCTGCGTGCGTTTTGAGTCCCTGGAGCCGATCCCCTGGACGCTGGACGGGGAATACGGCGGAAGCCACGAAGAGGTGACCATAAAGAATAACCGTCAGGTGCTCCAGATTATGGTGCGGCCGGAGATCATTGCTTCGATCTCGGGAACTCCGGTTCAGCCGGAAGAAAAAAATGACGAAAAAATATAAAAAAACACTTGCATCCCGAAGATGTATATGATATAGTAATACTCGCTGTAAGGGAAACCGGACAGCGAGTATGAATAAGGCTCCGTGGTCAAGCGGTCAAGACGCTAGCCTCTCACGCTGGAATCAGGGGTTCGATTCCCCTCGGAGTCACTAAGAAAGCCTTGGAAACAGGGCTTTTTTTCGTATTTGGTAATCAAGAGGTAATCAAAAAGGTAATCAGACATATGTTCGATTATTTAATACATAAAAAGGAGGAAGATCTGCACATATAGAAATTACCTCATATTGCAGACAATTGAAGAATAATTATTACATAGCCGATTGATTTTCATATGAGAGTCAATCGGTTTTTTTATGCCCATTTACATAGCCATTCCCCGCAAAGGAGTGGCTATTACTATATCCGCGAAAGGAGGAAACTATTTACAATGCAGAAATGCAAGGTGATTGCGATTGCCAATCAGAAAGGAGGCACAGGAAAAACTACAACAACAGTGAACTTAGGTATTGGGCTTGCAAATGCGGGAAAGAAAGTTCTGCTAGTGGACTGTGATCCGCAATCCGATCTTACAACATCTTTAGGATGGCAGGGAGAAGATATTTCGCTCACACTGTCTGTACTCATGGAGCAGATGATACGGGATGAACCTGTGGACGTGCATGAGACAATTTTACATCATGCGGAGGGAGTTGACTTGATCCCCTCGAATATTGAGCTGTCCGGCATGGAAGTAATGTTGGTGAATGCCATGAGTCGTGAGTTTACATTGAAATCCTGTCTGTCAGAGATGCGAAAATACTACGATTATATCCTGATAGACTGTATGCCGAGTTTAGGTATGTTGACGATCAATGCCCTTGCAGCGGCGGACAGTGTGATTGTTCCGGTACAGGCTCATTATCTTCCCCTAAAAGGAATGACGCAGTTAGTAAAAACAATCCAAAAAGTGCAAAGACAGATCAATCCTCAGCTAAAAGTGGATGGAGTGGTTCTGACACTGGCTGATATGAGGACGAATCTTGCGAAAACGACGGCAGAGTGCCTGAAAGAGAACTACGGAAAAATGCTGAAGATTTACGATACGATTATTCCCGTAGGAATTAAAGCAGCAGAGACCAGTACAGCAGGGAAAAGCATTTATGCGTATGACAGAAGAAGTACCGTTGCAAAAGCATACTGGGAGTTTACGCGGGAGGTGATACAGGGTGGCGAAAAGAAATGTCATAGAGATGCACCTGCCTACAGCAGATGACCTGTTCAGTACGCAGGAAGAGCGTGACAATGAAAAAAGAGAGTATGTAAAAGCAATCTCATTAGATAAGATCAGTGATTTTCCGGATCATCCGTTTAAAGTGCGAATGGATGAAAAAATGCTGGAAATGATCGAGAGTGTACGGGAATATGGTGTTCTGTCGCCGGCAGTCGTCAGACCAAAAGAGGACGGCACATATGAGATGATCGCCGGACACCGTAGAAAATTGGCCAGTCAAATGGCGGATCGCTCAGATATGCCCTGTATTGTGCGAGATCTGACAGATGAAGAGGCAACAATTATCATGGTTGACTCCAATCTTCAGCGTGAAGAGATATTACCATCAGAAAAAGCCTTTGCCTATAAAATGAAACTGGACGCGATGAAACGGCAAGCCGGACGACCAAGTAAAAATTCTGTGCCAGTGGCACAGGATTTACGAGGTAAGACATCAAGACAAATTTTAGGTGAACAAATTGGAGAGAGTCAGGATCAAATTCGCAGATACATCCGCCTCACAGAACTGATCAAACCAATCCTTGACATGGTGGATGATAAAAAGATCGCTTTACGTCCTGCTGTGGAGCTGTCTTATCTCTCTCAGGATCAGCAGGAGGTGCTACTGGACACGATGCAGTTACAGGATTGCACACCGAGCCACGCGCAGGCAATTAAAATGCGTAAGTTTGCAGAAGAGGGCAGACTGAATGAAGATGTGATTTTATTAATCATGTCAGAAGAAAAAGGAAACCAAAAGGAACAGTTCCGTATACCGAGAGAACGTATCAATAAATATTTTTCTCCGGGGGCGTCTGCCAAGCAGATTGAAGATACGATTATCAAAGCATTGGAACTGTACCGTAAAAGGGAACGGAGCAAAGAACGTTAAGGGCTTTCCGCCGAGGGAGAAGTCTCTCCATCGACAGGAAAGCCTTTTGTCGTTCGCCCCCTTCCCACACCCTACCCCCCCTCTGGATTACCAGCACCCTACCAGCCGAAAAGAGAAATGTATCGCTGTACGGTAAATCATTCAGAGAGGGGAATTGCAGAGGAAAGGAAAAAAGTGATGAAAGAAAAGAAGAGACATGGAAGAAGAGTGACAGCATTCCTTTTGAGCGTGGTCACTGCTTTGACAACAATATTCTCGTCAGGCTTGCCTGTTCTGGCAGCGGACGGAACGATTCAGTTTAATTCTGGTGAATATATCTCCTATGGGGATTATCGTACGACGAAAATGACTTTTGACGGGAATAACGTGGCATATTGTGTGGAGCCGCTGAAGAAAACGCCGCAGGCAGGAACTTATTCTTATAACCTGTTGCCAACAGATTCTCCGGTGAGGAAAGCACTGTATTACCTTCCAGGTGGATACGGCTATGATGCCAATATTAAAGATCAGTATTTGAGTGGCTGGTCGGAGGATAATGCTTATGTGATCGGACATCTGACCGTGGCTTACATTTATTCCGGGTATGACGCGGGGAGCGGGGCATTTTATGGTGCGCCGCAGAGCTATATCGACAAGGCAATCGAAGTTACAAATGCGATCAATGCCCTGCCGAACCCGCCACAGTCTTTCCGGGCGTTTATTGTACCGTCTAACAATGACCAGACCATTGCCGGAAGCTGGTATCAGAAACCTTACGGCTATATTGAAATCCGTAAATCTACGGCAAATGAGGGAATCTCTGGAGGAAACGGGAATTACAGTCTCGCCGGCGCTGAGTATGGTGTGTTTAAAGGGGGAACACAGGTAACAACCTTAGTGACAGACGAGAACGGCTATGCAAAGTCCGGAGAACTGGAAGTGCTGGAGAATGGAAGTTATACTATCCGGGAGCTGAAAGCCTCACCAGGCTTTGCAATTGATACGCAAAGCTACAATGTAACCGTGGAATCAGACACGACGGTTTCTGTGGAGGTAACAGAAATTCCTCAGAGCAACCCTTTGAGTCTGTTAGTACAGAAGATTGATGCTGAGACCGGAGAGGGAACGGCGCAGGGGAATGCGTCTCTTGCCGGGGCAGAATTTACCGTGAAATACTATACTGTACAGTCGGATAGTGATCCGGCAGCGTCTGGTACAGAGCCGGAACGGACGTGGATCTTCCGGACAGACGAAGCGGGCAGGATCGAGTTTACAAGCGAATATCTGGTATCCGGGGATGAGTTTTATTATCAGATGGACGGAACAACACCCTGTGTGCCGTTGGGAACGGTAACGGTACAGGAGACGAAAGCGCCGGAAGGATATCTGTTAAATGAATCTGTCTTTGTGCAGAAGATCGTGGCAGGGGGAACACAGGAGACGGTGGAGTGCTACCAGACCGCGACTGTTGCCGATCAGGTGTACCGGGGAGATCTGGAATTTGTGAAAGTATCGGATGGAGATCTGAACCGTCTGGCGGATGTGCCATTTTCGATTACGTCAAAAACAACAGGTGAAAGCCATGTAATCGTAACGGATCGTAACGGTTATGCCAGCACGTCTGCTGACTGGACACCCCATACGTCCAATACAAACCGCGGAGAAACCGCATCTGATGGTATCTGGTTTGGAACAGACGAACCGGATAATACAAAGGGAGCGCTGCCCTATGATACTTATGTGATCGAAGAACAGCGATGTGAGGCAAACGAGGGAATGAACCTGCTCAAGATCGAGGTGACAGTTTACCGGGATTCCGTGACGATAGATCTGGGAACGCTGACAGATGACCGGATCGAGATCGGAACGACCGCACTGGATAAAGAGACCGGAACGCATCTTTCTAACCCGGACAAGGAAGTCACCCTGATTGATACTGTAGAGTACGAGGGATTAAAGAAAGGAGAGGAATACAGGTTGATCGGAACCCTGATGGATCAGGAGACAGGAGAGCCGATCCTTGTGGACGGAGAGAAAGTGACCGCAGAGGCTACATTTACAGCGAAGAAATCCAGTGGCAGCATTGAGGTGAAGTTTACCTTTAATGGAAATGCCTTACAGGGTACGACGGTCGTTGTGTTTGAGGAATTGTATCAGGGGGACTTGAAGTTAGCGGTTCACGCGGATTTAGAAGATAAAGACCAGACCATCTATTTCCCGAAAGTAGGTACAAAGGTAGCGGATACAGAGACCGGGGAGCAGATTGCCAATGCAGGAAAGGAAGTAAAACTGACGGACACCGTTTCTTATGAAAACCTTGTAGCAGGGGAGAAATACCGGCTGACTGGCACTTTGATGGATCAGGAGGCAGGAGAGCCGGTCTTAGTGG
>DWUU01000007.1 GCA_019120575.1 Candidatus Mediterraneibacter quadrami | reverse complement strand
AAACACACTCACTTATCCATCATTTTTCCCTGATTATAACTGGTGATCACCGCTTCTATATCTGCGGCAGATGTAGATTTTCTTTCTTGATCCGATAAGTTCTCATGCTTTTTTCTCCCGATCCCTCAAATATCCGATAAGCGGTTCCAGATAGGTCTTATCCGTCCAGTCGCACTTCTGTCCCGCTGCGCACATCAGTGCTTTCATCCACGGTTCGTAAGTGTCCGGGGCTTTTTTCGCCACCGCTTTCTGCAGCATACGGCACAACATACGGTCCGGCAGGCTCATACCTTCTTCATCCCATGCACCCCGCCCGTAGAACAGAGGGATATCCTTCAGTTCTTCTTTCAGGTTCTGCGCCTTTACATCAGCCACGGCTTTCTCGTCGTAAGGAGACGCTCCCACACAAAAGACTGCCGTCCGTTTTCCGGCAAGCGCATTTTTATTCTTTCTCAGATATGAGATCCCTGCGATTCCGGAAGCGTATACCGCCCCGCAGAGTATGACCGTTTCATATCCGTTCATGGTATCTGCTTTTGCTTTTTTGACTTCGATGATATCATACCCTGACTCTTCTGCAAGCCAGCGGGCATATTTCTCTGTACTTCCATATTTTGACTGATAAAGAACGATTCCTCTTTCCATCCCGTATGTCCTCCCGTCACTGAGATTTTTCTTATATGTAATCATACCATAAAGATAATCCGGAAGTATCTTTTCTTCCGGACTTTCTCACATCTTACATACTTTTAACATTTGGATATTTTTCAGAATCTGTCTTCCGCTCTCCCACTCTCTCCGCTCTGCCTCCGCGATGTATCCACATCCGTTTTCCGCCTGCCAGCGGTAAAAGTTCCCACCGGGATCACCGCTGTCCTGTTCCGGCAGCTTTGCCAGCGCTTCAAGCGCCGCCATGATCGTCCCGCCGTGCACGACAAATGCCGCGCTGTCCGCATCTTTCTCCAGAAGCCTTCCGATCCATTGCTTCACGCCGTCCGCGCACCGCCTACGGAAACCGGTTTGGTCCTCACCGCCCGGGAATGCTGTCATCCCACCCGACTCCATCCACCGGATGTATTCCGGTTCATTTTTTAATTCTTCATATGTTTTCCGCTCATATGACCCGAAATCACATTCTCTGAGCATCGGTTCGATGAGGATCTCCTGCCCCGGCCAGATAAGCTCTGCCGTCCGGATGCACCGTTTGAGCGGACTGGCGATCACATACTGCACAGGCGGATATATCCTTTCCCGGTTATCCGGCTGCATTTTCCGGAATCTCTCCACCGCGCCCTGAGACAGATCCTCGTCGGTACTGCCGATATACTGTCGCTTTTCATTGCCCGGCGTGGGCAGATGCCTGATAAAAATGATCTTCATTCTCCGTTCACAGCCTCCTGACTTTTATGGTAGAATTGTATCATAATTATACGGAAAAAGACAGCAGGAGGCATTAATATGCAGTACACAACCTTTTATGAGTCCCCCATCGGCCGGATGCTCCTGGCCGCAGATGACGCCGGCCTGACCGGTCTGTGGTTTGAAGGGCAGAAATATTTTGCCCGGTGCCTGGACCGGGAAACTGAAGAAAAGGAACTGCCGGTCTTCGCTGAGGCGAAGCACTGGCTTGATATTTATTTTTCCGGGAAGGAGCCGGATTTCACCCCTCCCCTTCATTTTATCGGAACGGATTTTCAGAAAGAAGTGTGGGATATCCTCTGCGCCATCCCCTACGGGCAGACCATGACCTACGGCGCGATCGCGGATCAGCTTGCGAAAAAGCGCGGGCTTTCCCGCATGTCCGCCCAGGCGGTCGGCGGAGCAGTCGGCCATAACAATCTTTCCATCATTGTTCCCTGCCACCGGGTCGTCGGATCAGACGGCAGCCTGACCGGGTATGCAGGCGGGATTGAACGGAAAACATTCCTACTGAACCTGGAAAATGCAAAGATCAGCGGTGCGTCCTGAAGGAATTTACAGATTCCATCCAATGACCACCGCCGCCAGCATCGCCAGCTCGCACACCTGCAGGAAATATCCGGCCAGGTCGCCTGTCGTTCCGCCGAACCGTTTCCGGCTCACCCGGTAATAATACAGGAACGCAAGAATCGCCGCTGCAATCATAACTCCTGCCGCCGCAAGTCCCGCGCCGCCCTGTCGCCGGCCAAGGCCGAGCATCAGGACCGCATCCGCGCAGACCCAGAGGATCAGCACGATCCGGACCCGCAGGCGGTGGGCGCCGTCGTGAAAAGCCTTCAAAAGCCCGCTGTTCTTCGCCGTTGGAAAGGAGACGACGGAAATGCCGCTGAGCGCCCGGGACAGCGGGTACATACATGCCGCCAGGGGAAGTATGTCCGCATCCGCCTCGCTCCAAAGGGCCAGCGCCGCCGTAAAGTACGCGCACAGTCCGATCACGGCAAATGCCCCGGTATGGGGGTCTTTCAGAATCTCCAGTTTCTTCTCCCGGTCGCCCCACGAACTGAGGGCGTCGATGGTGTCCGCATAGCCGTCCAGATGAATGCCCCCCGTGACCAGCACAGGGATCAGAGTCATCACGGCCGCGAATAACAGTTTCCCGCAGGAAGTATATGTAAGCAGCGCATATCCGGCGCCGAACTGAAGAAATCCGGTCACCACCCCGACCACCGGGAAAAAACACATTGCATACTTCATATTTTTATCATTCCAGTCCACGGTCGGGACCGGAATCTTCGAATACATGGACAGGGCGATCGCCAGCGCATTTACAAAGCGCATATTCCATTCCTCTCTTTCATCATATCAGATCTTCTGCTGCATCTTCCTTATACCATCAGTCGTTGAATTCTTCGTACTGCTCCACATGGATCTCCTCGAACGTACTCATTTCACGATAGACCTTGAGCCCCATTTCCAGAAGCGGGATCACAGCCACCGCCCCGCTCCCCTCGCCGAGGGACATGTTGCAGTCAATATACGGGGATAAATGAAGTTCTTCCAGCACCATGCCGCCGGCGGGTTCTCCGGACCGGTGTGAGGGCATCATACTGTCTGCGGCAGCCGGGCACATCCGGGCCGCGCACAGCGCTGCAACAGAAGAAATAAAGCCGTCAATGAGCACCGGGGTCCGGCAGAGCGCCCCGCCCAGGAACACGCCGGCAAGTCCCGCAATATCCAGCCCGCCGACTTTGGAGAGCACATCCAGGATATCCCCCCGGTCCGGCCGGTGTTTTGCAACAGACGCCCGGATCACTTCGATCTTCCGGTTCAGGCCTTCGGAACTCAGTCCGGCCCCGCGGCCGGTCACCTCTTCCACGTTTTTATCAAGGAGCACGGACGCCACGGCGCTGCTGGTGGTCGTATTTCCGATCCCCATCTCGCCGGTGGCAAGAAGGTCATATCCATCCGCCGCCAGTTTCTCCGCGATCTTCAGCCCGGTCAGAACGGCTTCTGCAGCCTGCTCCCGCGTCATGGCCGGTTCCAGAAGCATATCCTTCGTCCCGTTCATGATCTTATATTCCGTCCGGGTCACCGCCGGCACATCCACGGCCATGCCGATATCCACGGGATAGAGGTCCACGCCTGTCAGTTCCGCCATGAGACAGGTGCTGGTCGCCCGGCGGGTAAAGTTTTCCGCCACAATGGCCGTCACTTCCTGGCCGCTCTGGCTTACGCCCTCCGCGACCACGCCATTGTCCGCGCACATGACCACGAGCCCTTTCTTCCGGATCTCATAGTCCGCCGTTTCATAGATCCCGGCCATGCGCGTCACCGCGTCCTCCAGCTTCCCGAGGCTGTTCAACGGTTTGCCTACGGTCAACCAGTGTGCTTTTGCCGCATCCATGGCCGCCCGGTCCGCCGGCCGGATCTTCGCCAGCTTCTCTTTCAGTTCTGCTTCATATGATCCGCTCATTTTAGTTCCCCGCTTTCTTCTCATTCCCTGCACATCCTCTGCGCTCCCACGCCCGGCACTGCCGGACAAACCGCCGGGCAAATTCCGGCATGGACGGAAGATACAGGTGCGGATATCCTGCAAAAAGATTTCCTTTTGCATGGATGCAGCTCCAGGAGCGCCTTCCGTCCGGCTTTGCAGCCGTGCAGGATGTCCCGCTGTCCGTACTGTCCCAGTAATGGAACTCATGTCCCCGGATCCCCTCGCCCGCATAGAGATAGGTGCTACTTTCTTCTGAAATCTGTAAATCGATATATCCGAACCGGACCAGCTTTCCGGCCGGATAAGTCCGTCCCCGGATCACCCCGGCCATGGGATAACGGTTCCCGCCGCCGTCCTCTATTTCCTCATGGAGATACATGAATCCGCCGCATTCAGCCAGACAGGGAATGTCCTCCTCCACGATCAGCCGCCGGATCTCTTCCCGCAGTTCCCGGTTCTTCGAAAGCCGCTCTGCATAAAGCTCCGGATAGCCGCCGCCCAGGATCAGGCCGCCGATGTCCGCCGGCAGCTGCCGGTCCCGGAGAGGACTGAACGGCACCAGCTCACAGCCCAGTTCTTCCAGAAATTCCAGATTTGCCCGGTAATAAAAGCAGAACGCCTCATCCTGCGCGATGCCGATCCGGATCGTTCCGGCCGGCGCCCCATGATCCGGGCGGACCGCCTGAACGCCTTCCTCCTTCAGATCAGGCACCTGCCCTGCAATCTCAAAGATCCGGTCAAGTTCCACGCTCTCTGAGAGGATCTGCGCCCCTTTTCTGATCTGGCTCTTCAGCCCTGCCAGTTCCTGCGGCGTCACAAGCCCCAGATGCCGGCTTTCCAGCCGGAAGGCTTCATCTTCCGGGATATAGCCGAGCACGGGGATGTCAAGGCCGGACCGTCCCAGTTCTTTCTCCAGCATTTCTTTGAGCCGGGGATAAAGCATCTCCGATACCCGGTTCAGAAGGATCCCCCGGATATTGCTGTCCGGGCGGAATGCCGCCATCCCGCTGACAAGCGCCGCCAGGGAGAGGGCCGCCCCCCTGCCGTTTACTACCAGCAGCACCGGCATTTCAAGCGTCCGTGCCACATCGTAGGAACTGCCCTCTTCCGTGCCCACGGCCCGGCCGTCGTAGTAGCCCATGACGCCCTCGGCCACAACGAGATCCGCATCCGCCCCGTGGCGGGAAAGTTCATCCCTGATCCCGTCTTTTCCGCTGAAGAAGAGGTCCAGATTTCTCGAATCCACCCCCGCCGCTTCCCGGTGGAACATAGGGTCGATATAATCCGGCCCGCATTTGCACGCCCGAACGCAAAGCCCCCGCGCCTTAAGCGCCGCCAGCAGCGCGCAGGTCACAGCGGTCTTACCGCTGCCGCTTGCCGGGGCTGCGATCAGTATTCTCGGAATATGCATCTTACCCGCGCTCCTTTCCTCCTGCGGAAATGATATAAACCGGATTCTGTCCGGTCATCATGTGATATCTTCCCAGTTTCCTCGACCGGGCCGCCGTGATCTGGGTAATCTCCGGATTCACAAGCAGTCCGTCTTCCGCCGCGCGCATCGCCTCCGTCAGCGTTTCCAGCGAGATGGCATTGATGACGATGCGGACCTTCGGATTCCGGCCGAGCACCGTCTCAAGGATCTCACGCAGGCTGCCCGAACTGCCGCCTATAAATACATGGGTGGGCGCCTCCAGCCCGTCAAGCGCTGCCGGTGCCGCTCCCTCGACGATGCGGATCCCGTCCGTGCGGAATTTCCGCCGGTTCTGCCGGAGAAGCTCCAAGGCCGCCGGATTTTTCTCCACGGCGCAGACCCGGATCCGGTCTCCCGACCGTGCGGCTTCCGCCGACACGGAACCGGTTCCCGCGCCAATGTCGTAAACCACTGCATCCTCCGTCAGTTCAAGCGCCGCCAGGCTGACTGCCCGCACTTCAGCCTTGGTCATCGGCACATCCCCGCGGATGAATTCTTCATCCCGGATATGCGGTCCGGCCGTCTTGTCCGGATGCGGATTCAGGATCATTGCCGCACAGAGTCCCTCCGCCGCTTCCTCCGGGATCTCTCCCGGATGGCCGGTCACGATCCGCTCATCAGGACCTGTCATGTTCCGTCCTATCGAGACGGTCACATCCTCCATCCCGTACTCCAGAAGCCGCCGCAGCATCCGGGCGCCGGTTCCGGTCCCGCCCAGAAGAAGAAATGTTTTATGATTCCAGTTCACCGTCTGGATAAAGTTTTCATCCTGTCCGTGAAGGCTTATAACCGCGGCGTCCTCCCAGGACGTCCCAAGCTTTGCCGCCAGGCAGGCGACGGATGAGACGCCGGGGATCAGACGGATGTCGTATTTCCCGGGCCGCGTCTTCAGAAGCTCAGCCAGCTTTTTCGCCCCGCTGTAGAATCCGGTATCTCCGGAGAGCACCACGCCGATCTTCCCGTACTCCGGATGGGCCTCGATATACGACAGGATCTCCTCCGCCCGGTATTCGCAGAATACGGCCGCTTTTCCGCCTGCCGCCTCCAGCATCCGGCGGGCGCCGATCAGACAGTCGCTGTCTTCTATCGCCTCAGTGGCTTCCCTGGTCATGGAAGCTGCGGATCCCATCCCGATGCCGATGAGGCGGATCTGCTGTTTTCTGTTCTGGATCTCATTTTTCTCACACATCTTTATATCCTCTTGGCGTGACCATCCTGCCGTTCAGTTCCATGGTATTGGAATTGCCGATAAACACGGTCGTAAACATGTCCACCTGCGTATCCTTCAGCTTCTCCAGCGTCAGGATCTCACAGCGCTCTCCGTCTCTCCCGATGTTCCGCACGATCCCGCACACGGTCTCCGGCGCCCGGGATTCCAGGATCATCCCGCACGCTTTCGCAAGGTAATCCGCCCGCTTCCTGCTGGACGGATTGTAAAGACAGATGACAAAATCAGCCTCCGCAGTGGCACGCAGCCTCTGTGCGATCTTCTCCCATGGCGTCAGCAGATCGCTCAGGCTGATCACCGCAAAATCATGCATCAGCGGTGCGCCCAGCACCGCCGCGCCTCCGGACGCCGCCGTGATACCGGGAATGATCTCGATCCCGATCTCCGGGTAGTCCTTCCCGATCTCACAGATCAGTCCGGCCATGCCGTAGATCCCTGCGTCCCCGCTGCACACCATAGCCACGTCCCGGCCTTTCGCCGCCTCTTCAAATGCCATCCGGCACCGGTCCGCTTCCTTCCGCATGGGCGTACTTAAGAATTCCTTGTCCGGATAATCCGCCCGGATCAGGTCGATATATACGGTATAGCCGATGATCACCGGACATTTCTCCAGTACGTTCCGCGCCTGTACCGTCATCTGATCTGCCGCGCCGGGCCCCAGTCCTGTCACATAAATCTTTCCATATTCCATGATATACTTCCTCTTATTCTGTCTTCTGTCCCGCCGTATCGGAACCTTTCCGGAATTCTGTGGTGAAGGACGGATCATAGAGCTTTGACCGGTCATATTCCCCTTCCAGGATCCTGCCCACGACAATCAGCGCCGTCTTCGTCACATTTTCCGCCGCCGCTGTCTCCGCCAGCGTCCCGACGGTACAGCGGAGCACTTTCTCTTCCGGCCAGGTCGCCTTGTAGACGATCGCCGCCGGCGTCTCCTTCTCATACCCGCCGCTGATCAGTTCAGCGGAGAGTTCTTTTAACATTCCCGTGCTCAGGAAGATCACCATGGTCGCCTGATGCGCCGCAAAGCTTTGGATGGATTCCCGCTCCGGCACCGGCGTCCGGCCGGCCATCCGGGTGATCACCACCGACTGGGATACGCCCGGGAGCGTATATTCCGCGCCCAGCGCCGCCGCCGCTCCGCAGAACGAGCTGACGCCCGGGCATACTTCATAGGAAATGTCCGCCTTCTCCAGCGCATCCATCTGCTCGCGGATCGCGCCGTACAGACAGGGATCCCCGGTGTGAAGACGGACAACTTTTTTCCCGGCCCGTTCGCCGGCTGTCATCACGTCCATCACTTCCTCCAGCGTCATTTTCGCGCTGTTGTAAATCTCACAGTCCGCGCCCGCCATGGACAGCAGTCCCGGATTGACCAGAGAGCCCGCATACACGATGATATCCGCCTCCTGCAGCAGCCGCTGCCCCCGGACCGTGATCAGGTCCTCCGCGCCCGGTCCTGCCCCTACAAATGTGATCATGCCCTTTCGCCTCCCCGTCCGTTCTTTTCTTTCACAACAAGCAGGGAATAATACCCCGCCTCTTCCGGGATATCCCCGGTGCTCAGATAGATCCGCTCCTCTTCCATGCCGCAGTTTTCCACCATCATGGCGTCCAGTCCTTTTTCGTGCAGCAGACGCTTCACGTCCGCCATCTTCCGTCCGGCTTTCATCAGCACCTTCGTCCCCGGAAGCTCCAGACTGTTTTCAATATCATACGAAGCCGGAAGAATGTGAATCTCCTGCCGGTTCTCCGCCAGCGGCACATCCATCCGGGCCGCCGCCGCGCAGAACGAGGGAATGCCCGGCACGATCCGGGTCTCATATCCCATGCGTTTCAGCCGCTTGTGCACATACATGCAGGTGGAATAAACGGTCGGATCCCCCAGTGTCAGGAAGGCCACGTCTTTCCCTGCATCAAGAAGTTCCGCCAGGGCTTCAGCGTCCCGGTCGTGGATGGTTTTCAGCTTCTCTTTATCCTTTATCATCGGCATGGGCAGCCAGATCCGGTCCTTCTCCCCGATCTCAGGCACCGCGCCCGCCGCGATCTGCCAGGCCACGCACTTTGCCAGGTACCGTCCGGTATCCGGGCCGGACGCTTTTCCCGGCTCCTCTGTCCTCGGCCCGGCCGCCTCATACACCGGCTTTTCCAGCGTCGGATCCGACACCGGCAGGGCGATCACACTGCACGCGCAGATCACCTTCACCGCTTTTAATGTCATCAGTTCCGGATCTCCCGGCCCTGTTCCGATCCCCGTAAATATCCCGCTCATCTTACTTCTGTCCTCCGTTTTCTGTCTTCTTATCCTCAGCCCGGGCTTCCGGTTCCGGCCGGCCGCTCCGGATCATCTCCAGCAGTTTTCCGGCATTTTCCGTCTGCCCAATGATCCCTTCTTCATTAGAAAATACGATCGCTCCGGTCTCCGGGCCGTCCCCTGCCCTCTGCCGCAGGTGAAATGCGATCCGCTCCGTCACCGATCCCATCACCGGTCCGAGCAGCCCTTTTTGCTTTAACAGATCCACAGCCTCTGTGGTATTCAGGCAGGCCATGATCGCTTTTACGGTTTCCCGGTCAGCCCCGTTCATGGCCGCGTGGGCGGCAAGCACTTCCATCCGGCCGTCCGCCTGCCGGGAGTGGGTATTCATGATCCCTGCCGCCAGCTTGACGAATTTCCCGATGTGCCCGATCAGGAGCAGACCCTTCATGCCGAGCAGTCCGCCGTCGTCTATGGCCTCGCCCACATAATTGCTGCACTTGACCGAAAGCTCCGGATCCAGCCCCAGATTCTCCCGCAGGAAATCACTGCCGTAATTCCCCGGCACCACATAGCAGGCATCATGTCCGTTTTCTTTAAGCATCTTCATTTCCAGCCAGATCGTATCTGTCAGCGCTTTCTCGCTCATGGGCTCCACGATCCCCGATGTGCCGAGCACCGACAACCCGCCCTCGATCCCCAGCCTGGGATTGAAGGTCTTCTTCGCCACCGCGGCGCCCTCCGGGATGGAAATGATCACCTTAAGCGGCTCGCTGCAGCCGTATTTTCTGCATACTTTTTCAATTTCTTCCAGGATCATCCGGCGGGGAACCTGGTTGATCGCAGCCTGGCCCTCCTGCTGCTCCAGCCCTCTCCTGGTGACCCGGCCCACGCCGTCGCCGCCGTCCAGGATCACATACGGCCCGTCTTTTAACCGCTTACAGAAAGCGCCGCCGGCAGCCGCCTTTTGTGCATCTTCCTCTGATATTTTCTCTGCCCGGGCGAAAATCAGAAGGCCGTCCGTCACATCCGGGTCGTCCCCACTGTATTTCCGGACCGCGCACTGCACCCGGCTGCTCCGCCGTTCGGTCATCTCCACGTCCAGGAGCAGACCGATCCCCTTGGGCGTCATCAGCCCCACCTGGCGGATCTCTTCTCCACCAAACAGCATTTCAGCCGCCGCTTTCGCCGCCGCCGCGGCACAGCTTCCCGTCGTCCAGCCGTAACGCAGACCGGACCGGGTCCTTCCGATCTCTCTCTTATCTCTGCCCTTCTCCGCCATACCTGCGCTTCCTCTCCATCCACAGTCTCCCGGTACCGGAGCATTTACTCCATCGCTTCTTCAATATGCTCCAGGAATATTTTCCGGATCCCTTCAAACTCGCCGAGCCCTTTCATGATAACGCGGACCTCGTATCCGGCGTCCTCAAGCTCGCTCTTCCAGGAGTCTTCCTCTCCTGCCATATCATTTTTGGCGTGGTCGCCCGCCACCAGCATGAAAGGCATCAGCGCCACCTTTTTCTTCTCTGCGATCTCCAGCTTCGCCATGACATTTTTCAGTTCCGGGAAGCTCTCCACCGTCCCCACCAGCACCTGATTATAGCCGAGGGCATGGAAGGTATATTCCAGCGTCGGATAGGCCGAATTGGCGTGGTGGTCGGTCCCGTGGCCCATGAGGACCAGCATTTCCCCGGTTTCCAGGCCCACTTCGGACATCACCCCGTGAATGGCTTTCTTATAATCATCCACACTGCTCAGAAGAGGTTTACCCACACGGATCCGGTTGAAAAAGGACATATGTTCCATCAGGTCCTCCATCATCCGGTCGTTTTCAATCCCGTTGATGATATGCGTGGGCTGAACGATCACCTCACTGATCCCGTCCGCCGCCATGCGCTTCAGCGCTTCCTCCACGGTGTCGATCTCCATATTTTCCGTGCGTTTCAGCTTGCGCACGATCATCCGGCTCGTAAACGCCCGGTACACCCGCCACTCCGGAAATCTCCGGGCGATCTCCCGTTCGATCACCGTGATCGTCTTCTCCATTGTATCCATGTGGCTGGTCCCGAAGCTTACAACAAGAATCCCTTTTTCCATCGCTTTATATCCTTTCTTTATTCTGAACGTCTGTATCGTCACGTTCCAGCATCCTGATCAGTTCATCCGTACTGCGGGGATGCCGGTCTGTCCTGCTTATCATTCCTTTATCCTGAAGGCATTCCCAGAGGCGCAGTACCGACGGCGGTTCCAGCCCCGCCTCGCGAAGGGCCGCCCGGTCCGCGCATACTGCCTCGGGCGTTCCCTGCCGGAGCACCCTGCCCTCATGCATGAGCACGATCTCATCCGCCCACCTGTACGCATAGTCGATGTCATGGGTGGCCATCAGCACCGTGATCCCTTTCCCGGTCAGACGGTCCACGATCTGATGGACCTTCCTCGTGTGTGCGGGATCCAGCGCCGCCGCGGGTTCGTCCAGGATCATGACTTCCGGATGCATGACCAGGATATCCGCGATCGCCACCTGCTTCTTCTGGCCGCCGCTCAGAGCATGGGCCGGGCGGTCTTTAAAAGGCGTGATCTCCAGTTCTCCGATCACCTGATCCACTTCCTCCCTTGCGGTCTCTTCATCCGCGCCGAGATTAAGGATGCCAAACGAGATTTCCTCGTACACACTTGCCGAAAAAAGCTGGTTGTCCGGCTCCTGGAAAACGATCCCCACTTTGCCGCGGACATCGAGGAGTCCTTTTCTCGTATATTCAATGGGCTTCCCGTCGATGCAGATCCGGCCCGAATCCGGCTTCCGGATCCCGTTCAGGCAGAGGAAAAATGTGGACTTTCCCGAGCCGTTGCCGCCCATGAACGCCACCCGGCTTCCCCGGCGGATCTTCAGTTCCAGACCATCCAGCGCCTTCTCTTCATTTCCCTCATATGTAAAGGAAACATCCTGCGCCTCGATCACCCAGTTTTCATTATGCTCCATCTCTTCCTCCATTCAAAGCCTGCTTTCCAGCCACAGCGGCATCAGCCAGACCACTGCCAGCACAGCTTCATAAGTTATGATCAGCAGGATCTCCCCGGCTTTTGCCGGATGTTCCCCGGACAGGACGCGGATCGTCCCGTCATAGCATCTCGACTCCATGGCGTCATACAGCGCATTTGACCGCTTCAGCGCCAGGATAAAAAGCGCAGCCCCCATTGCACCGAAGGAACGGATCCCGGTCCGTAAATTCCGGTTCCCCAGCCGGGAATTCTGCGACACCCGGATGGCCGAGGCCGTCTCCGACAGAACGAAGATGAACCGGTAAATGAGGAGCATCAGTTCGATCAGGAGCGCCGGCACCTTCAGCTTCCGAAGCGCCCCAAGGATATCCGTCATCACCGTGTTGAGGGCCAGAAAGTACAGGCAGCTCACCGCCGCCAGCGCAGTCAGACAGATCTTAATCGCCTGCCAGAGCCCCGCCCTGCTCCCGGTGATATAGAAATCCCCTGCCGGAAATGCAAACGCATCCAGCGGCACGGCGGATACATTGACCACGATGGCCGCCGTCCCCGCGATCAGGAATGCCGCAGGGATGAGCAGCAGTTTCATATAGCGGGAAAGGGGGATTCCCCCTTTCCCGACAGTCAACACCATATTGACCGCAAATACCGGCACCGCCGTCCGGACCGAACGGCTTAAGACACAGAGCGCCAGCGTCGCCACGGCATACAGAAGCTTCTCCGACGCATTCACATATCTTAATTTTGACCGGTAGCTTAATCTATCTATCAGAAGCATCTTCCTCTCCCTGCTTCTCCGTCCATTTCTTCCGTTCTACGAACCGCCCCATGAAAAAGGCGATCACGCCCACGCCGATCCCGGTCTGGATGCAGAAGACCAGGCTCTCGATCTCACCGGGCAGTTCGCCGCCGAGGGCCTGCTCCAGCACCGGCGTAAACCAGGGTTCATATTCTCCGTGGATCTCTTCCACCATAACGCTTCCCGCATCATCGGATCCTCCGAACTCCGCGTCTCTTAACGCGGCCACCGGGATCACCGCGATCAGCGCAGCGATAACGAGAAGCAGGATCACCGTCTTCGTATTCTTCGTCATCCCGATCACGCCTCCTTCCTGTTTCCAGAGAAGCCGATGGCTCTCAGTTCCGGTTTCGCATAAGTCTCCAGCCCGATCACGATCACCACGGTCAGGATCCCTTCGATCACCGCAAGCGGCAGCTGGGTCGGCGCAAAGACGCCCAGGAATTTCACCGCAGACGCCGCCACGCCGCCGGCCTCCGACGGATAGGCCAGCGCCAGCTGGATGCTGGTCACACAGTACGTGAAGAGGTCCCCGGCAAGAGCCGCCAGGAAGATCCCTGCCCTGCGGTTCATTTTTGTATGTGTACAGAGTTTATATATTCCAAAGGAAACAAGGGGGCCGGCAATGGCCATGGAAAAGGTATTCGCCCCCAGCGTTGTCAGCCCTCCGTGGGCCAGCAGCACCGCCTGAAAGACCAGCACGATGATCCCCAGGATGCTGACGGCGGACGGCCCGAACAGGATCGCTCCGAGACCGGTCCCCGTCATATGGGAGCAGCTTCCCGTCACAGACGGGATCTTCAGCGATGAGATCACGAAAATAAATGCTCCCGACATGGCGATCAGGACCAGGTTTCTCCTGTTTTCCTTTACTTTGTTCCGAAGTGAGATAAATCCTGCGATCAGAAACGGCAGGCAGACGGCTCCCCACGCCACGCAGTATCCTGCCGGCAGGTAGCCCTCCATGATGTGCATCGCATTGGATGCGGGCGCGATCACGAACATCGCGGCAAATGCGATATACGCGCGCAGTAAGAATTTCTTTTTTTCTGGCATTTTCTTTTCTCCTTTTGATCATATTCCCGTAATCCCCAGATCCATTTAAAAGCGAATATTCTGACTCAAGCCTCACCGCGGACGTCTCTGCCTTCCCGGGCCTCTCTCCCAGTGGCTTCCTTCGAAACGCCGCTCCGCTAATACAGCAACGGGTATTGTGCAGGATTCTCACCTGTCTTCCTCGCAGCCTGTGCCGGTTCCTGCCGGATATATTACAGGCTGTGTCTTTTAAATGTATGCCGGATCTGGCCTGCGGCCCGGTTATCTCCTAACCGGACGGCACCTGTTAATACTCGATCCCTCTTCTCGCCCGGATCCCCCGGTCAAAGGGATGCTTTACCTTGCGGATCTCCGACACATAGTCCGCCAATTCCACAAGGTCTCCGTCCGGATCCCGCCCTGTAAGGACGACTTCCAGACGCTCCGGCTTCTCCCGCAGAAACGCAAAAGCCGCATCATGGCCGATCAGTCCGTAATTGTACGCCGCCATGAACTCATCCATCACCAGAACGTCATACACATCCGTCTCTGCCCTTCGGACAATATCCTGCCACAACGCTTCGTACATCTGCCGGACTTCCGCCTGCTCCTCTTCCGTGAGCGTACGGTAAAAACCGAAAGATCTCTCCAGGTGGATGACATGGATCTCCGGGATCCGGTCCAGGATCTCCAGCTCGCCTGACTCCTCATTCTTCAGAAACCGGGCAAAGAGGACCTGTTTCCCGCATCCGGCCGCACGTACAGCCAGCCCGGTGGCCGCTGAAGTCTTGCCTTTCCCGTCTCCGCAGTAGATGTGGATCAGTCCCTTTTCCATCGTGTCAGTCCTTCCTGTGAAATCTTAATCCATTGTAGCACATCCGCTCCGTACATGACAAGAGACAGAAAAAAGGATCCTGCATCTGCAGGATCCCTGTAATTCAAAATTATGTACTGATTTTAACCCGGATAACGGACATACCACATATTGCTCGGAACCGATGCGATCTTGACTACATCACCTGTATGCGGCGCATGGATCATCTGGCCTCCGCCGATGTAAATACCACAGTGTCCGGATCTTACACAGATATCACCCGGCTGCGGATTGCTTACTCTCGGCCATCCACAGTAACTGCCGGATGTCCAGATACGCTCGTATCTTCCTGTGAGACAGAATCCGACGAAACCGGAACAGTCAAATGAATTCGGTCCGACCGCTC
Source organism: Candidatus Mediterraneibacter quadrami (assembly GCA_019120575.1). GTDB lineage: Bacteria > Bacillota > Clostridia > Lachnospirales > Lachnospiraceae > Mediterraneibacter > Mediterraneibacter quadrami. The sequence goes on along the minus strand of DWUU01000007.1, from coordinate 46,517 downwards.
CCCAGACATAAGGCTTGCCGAGCTTGGAATATGCACGGTCCACAACGCTGCCGCTTACCGGCGCCAGTGAATTGCCTGACGAACTTCCGCCGCCCGATGAGCTTCCTCCGCCGGATGATTCAGAACCGCCGCTTTCCGCTGCGGCAGCCGCCGCTGCCGCCTCCTGACGTCTCTGCTCTTCCAGCCGTCTCTGGCGTTCCTCTTCTTCAAGACGTTCCTTTTCTTCGGCAACTTTCTGAGCCGCCTCCTGGATCATTGTATCCAGATCAGAAATCTGATCGCGTTTGGATTCAATCGTTGCATCCAGTTCATCCTGCTGATCCTGGTACTGTGCTTCCAGTTCCTGCAGGTTCTCCATCTCTTCCTCCAGTTTTCTCTGGAGTTCTTCAATCTCAGCTACAGTATTGGCATATTCCTGAAGCTGTTCTCTGTCATATTCATGTACCTGCTGCGAATACTCCGCCTGTGTCAGCAGACTTGAAATATCGCCGGACTCCATGACTTTTTCCATGGTAGCCGTTCCGCTGCCCGCCTCGTACATATATTTGATACGGAGCTTCATTGCATCATACTGTTCCTGACGCTTCTTCTCAGCCGCTTCCAGATCCTTCTCAGCCTGGGCGATCTCCTCGCCCTTCTCAATCAGCTGTACTTCCAGATCATCAATCTTCTGCATGATTGTTTCCAGCTGTGACTGAAGATCACTGAGCTGATCCTGGGCATCTGCTTTCTGATTTTCAAGATCCTGCTGTTCTTCCTGCAGTTCTTCCAATGTCGGCGCCGCGTTTACGGGCATCACCAGCATAGAACAGGTAAGAGCCGCAGCAATCAACATACTATGTACTCTTTTTAATCTCATTTTTTCACCTTTCCCAATATTAATATATATATCCCCACATAAGTGCATAATACAACAGAAAATCATGTTTTTCAACATGAATTCCGAAAAAAGACTGCTCTGCAGGAATTTTCATCATATGTATTAATAATCTGTAATACATTATAGTAAATCTCAGTTTGTTTTTCAATAGTTTTTTAACATTTTTGTAATACTTGTAATAAAAGCCAAAAACAGTTCCTATGCATTAAATGCAAAGGAACTGCTGTACTTACACTTATATATTCCGTTTACCGGCGCACATAGAACATGCCGCTCTGAACCGGGCTGACTTTCACCACATCTCCTGTATGCGGCGCGTGGATCATCTGGCCTCCGCCTATGTATATCCCGGTATGTCCGGGCCGTATACAGATATCTCCAGGCTGCGGGTCGCTCACTCGCGTCCAGGTGATAATATCGGAAGTGGACCATGTATGCGAATACCTTCCCGTCAGCGCGAAGCTGACAAGTCCTGAACAGTCAAAGCTGTCCGGTCCGGCCGCGCCCCATTTATACGGCTTTCCAAGTGCGCTCTGCGCACGGGATACAACCGAGCCGCCGACATAAGACGGAGTCTGAGGTTTGCTTTCAGGTTTACTCTCCGGTTTGCTTTCAGGTTTACTTTCCGGTTTGCTTTCGGGTTTACTTTCCGGTTTGCTTTCGGGTTTGCTCTCCGGCTTGCTTTCGGACTCCTGTCCGGCATCGCTGTCAGACTGATCCGCCTGATCAGAATTATTATCACTGCCTGCCGGTTCGCTGTCCTGTTTCTGCTGTGCGGCTTCCTGTGCAGCCTGCTGCGCGCGCTCGCGTTCTTCCTGCTCTTTCTGCTCTTTCTGCTGCTGCTCCATCACTTTCTGAGCCGCCGCCTGAATCAGTTCGTCCAGATTGGAAATCTCACTCTGTTTGGAAGAAATCGTTGAATTAAGCGAATCCTGCTGATACTGATAATCCGTTTCCAGACTCTGCAGCTCTTCCATCTCTTTTTCCAGAGAAGCCTCCAGATCTTTGATCTTCTGTACAGTATCCGCATACGCCTGAAGCTGCTCCCGGTCATATTCATGAACTTTCTGAGAATACTCTGCCTGCGACAGAAGGCCCGCCATCGTACCGGAAGAAAGAACTTTCTCCAGCGCGGCCGTGTCTCCGCCGGACTCATATATATAACGGATACGGAGCTTCATCGCATCATACTGCTCTTCGCGCTGCTGTTCCGCCACTTTGAGATCCTCTTCTGCCTGTGTGATCTCCTGACCGGTCTCCACCAGATCATTCTCGAGTTCAGCCATCTTTGAAAGCAGTCCCTCCAGCTGCGCCTGCAGACTCCCCAGTTCACTCTGCGCAGTGGATTTCTGACCTTCCAGATCCGCCTGTTGATTTTGCAGATCCTGAACTTCGGCGGATGGCTCTGCAAATACAGGTGTCACTGTCATTGAACAGATCAGAGCGGAAGCCAGGATCATGTGCCGTATTCTTTTGTTCCCCATGTTTTTTACCCCTTATCAATGTGCCGTTAATTTTCCGTCTTTTATATCATATAGCAAAAATATATATTTTTCAACAGGACATGCGTTTTTTTCAATATTTTACCATTAATTACTTTTCTTCAACGTATATAATTATCTTTTCCGCCCGTTTTCTGTATCAGTACAAACATCACGGAACAGATAAACGCCCCGCCGATCGTCGCGCCCGCCAGTATCACGGGATCCTGCACAAGCAGAAGGAACAGGCCCGTCTCCGTAAAAATGACCGATCCCGTATTCACAAATATATGAAGCGCCAGCGGTGCGCAGAAAGAACCGAACTTCTCATATACATAAGCAAGCATCAGACCCAGCAGAAACGTATAGAACATCTGCGTCACGCTGACATGCATAAACGAAAACAGGATCGATGAACAGATCGCCGAATACCAGAAGTTCTGCCGTTCCCTGTACCGCCTGTAGAGAACGCCGCGGAACATGAATTCTTCCGCCAGCGGTATCGCAAATCCAAGGCAGATGAGCTGGATCACAAATGGCGATGAATACGTTTCCGCCGACGTCTGCTGATAAAGGCTGTCATAAAAAGCCGCCTGCATCATCGTCATCAGACATGTCGCCGCCAGAGATCCGGCAAACCCGAACACTGCCAGCATCCAGTATCTGCCCGCGTGTGCTTTCTCCGGAAGGATGACGCCGACTTTCTTTTCCAGTTTCCTGTCCTTCGCAAAAAGGATCCCCGTCAGGATCACCGTGGCCAGAGAAGCTGCCGCCGCGATCTCCACCCGGTGCGCAGAGATCAGCTGCAGCGCCGGCTCCATTGCCTGCAGATACGCATCCAGAATTCCCTCCATGGATACCGCCCCGCCGGCAGAAGCATCCCGCATGATCCCGGCATACGCCTGCAGAGCATAGGGAAGCTCTATGGCAAACTGGATCGCAAACCGGACCGTGCCCTGGATCGCGAGGAACCCGAGCAGCGGACCGGCGAGACACCAGAACGGATATTTTCGGTATATCTTATTCTCCATCAATGTTCACCTGCTTTCTGCAGGATCCAGCTTTGCATCATCTTCGGATCGCCTTTCGCCGTACCCTGGACCATCTCCGGACTGCCGCCGCCCCGGCCTGCAAACCCGGTGTTAAACTCTTTTACAAAGGCGCGCATATCAATCTGTCTGCTGCCCATCACATAGCGGTATCCATCCGCTTCGTTCCCATGGAACACGGCGCAGAGAAGATGTCCGCCCTCAAGGACGAGGTTCATAAGTCCGCGCGTGGACTCTCCTTCCAGATCCTCCGTAAAAATGCAGACCGGCTCTTCATTCTCCGGAATCATCTCCGCATGGCATCTGACCAGCTTCTTTTCCAGCCCCGCCGCTGCATATTTCAGCGCATTATTCTCCTCTTTCAGCTGGCTGACCGCTTCCGCGGTCTCGTTGATCTTCGCGCAGAGCAGCACCGAGATTTCTCTCGCCTGGTCCTGCTTGATCTTGTAATCCGCCAGCGCCCTTGATCCGCACAGCATAGTCACCCGGACGCCGCCCTTATAATGCTGCATGTGGGTCAGCTTGATCAGGCCGATCTCGCCGGTCCGCTTTACATGCGGCGCACAGCAGGCGCACACATCATATCCCGGGACCGCGATGATCCGGACCTGTCCTTCGATCTCAATCTTGCTGCGGTACTGAAGCTTCTTCAGTTCTTCCTCTGTCGGATAAAGCGTCTCGATCTCCAGGTTCTTCCACACCGCGCGGTTCGCTTCCCGCTCGATCTCCGTCAGCTGCTCATCTGTGAGGACGCCGCTAAAATCCATGGTGCAGTCCTCCGTGCCGAGATGAAATCCCACATTATTATATCCGAAACGGGCATGGACCAGTCCGGACACGATATGCTCGCCGCTGTGCTGCTGCATTTTCATGAAACGCTCTTCCCAGTCGATCCGGCCGGTCACGCGCATTCCCGCATCAAGCGGTCCGTCCGTCATGTGCAGGACTCTTCCGTCCCACTCCTGCACATCCGTCACACGGACCCCGCCGAGCATCCCTGCATCCGCGTACTGGCCGCCGCCTTCCGGGAAAAACGCCGTCCTGTCGAGTTCAATCTCGTACCCGGCTCCTGCGGCCGTACAGGAAAGGACCTCCGCCTCAAATTCCGCGATATGGCTGTCCTGATAAAAGAGTTTTTCCGTCATCTGCTACATCCTTTCCGGCGCTTCAAAGCCGAGCAGGTCGATACAGGTTTCCAGCACCCGTCTTGTCAGGACCAGGAGCGCGATATAACCCGCTTTCTTCTCCTCGTCCTCCTCAGACAGGATCTTTGTCTCATGATAGAATTTATTGAACTCATTCGCCAGTTCATAAATATAGGCGCAGAGTTTATGCGGCGCCGTCTCTTCATAGGCAGCCCCGAACACATCGTTGAACTTCAGCACCTGGAGCATCAGCGCCTTCTCATATTCATTCTCCGCCGGACGGATCGTTAATCCGTCGAGGGAGCCGCCGTTTTCCTGATATTTGTTCAGGATCGATTTGATCCGTACGATCGTGTACAGGATATACGGCCCGGTATTCCCCTCAAAAGAAGTAAACCGGTCTACATCAAAGATATAATCCTTGGACGCCTGGTTGGAAAGATCCCCGTACTTGATCGCCGCAAGACCCACGATCTGTGACGTGCGCCGCGCTTCTTCCGCCTCCACCGTGCGGTTGTCCATAATCTTCTTATACATTTCCTCATCGATCTCGCGGATCAGGTTCTCAAGGCGCATCACGCCGCCCTCACGGGTCTTGAAGGGCTTGCCGTCCTTGCCGTTCATCGTTCCGAATCCGAGGAACTTAAGCCCCGTCTTCTCCGGCACGATCCCGGTCTTCTTCGCGCAGCGGAACACCTGGGTGAAATGCAGCTCCTGGCGCTTGTCCACCACATAGATCACCTCGTCCGGGTGATAATCCTGCTCCCGCTCTACCAGCGTAGCCAGGTCTGTCGTGTCATAAAGCGCCGCACCGTCGGATTTCAGAATCATGCACGGCGGCACTTCTTTGTTGTCATCCTCTTCCTGCACGTCCACCACGAGGGCGCCCTCATCATAGTGTGCATAGCCTTCGTCTTTGAGCATCTGCACCATGTCGGGAATGTATTTCTGGGCGTCGGATTCACCCTTCCACAGGTCAAATTCCACGTTCAGGTTCTCATAATTCTTCTTCAGGTCCGTTACCGATACGTTCATAATATGATCCCATACCGCCCGGTAGCCACGGTTCCCGTTCTGCAGCAGACAGGTCGCCTGCAATGCCTCCTCCCGGTAATCCTCGTGCTCTTTCGCATACGCGCTGGCCGTCGGATAGATCTCCTCAAGCTCACTGATCGTAAACGGCGCCTCCGCCGGATATTCTCCTTCATAGGATTCGTCAAAGTACGGCAGGTCCGGCTGGCGTTTCTTAAGTTCTGTAATAATCAGGCCCATCTGGTATCCCCAGTCGCCCAGATGGATATCCCCGATCACCTGATTTCCCTTATACCGCAGGATCCGTTTCACGCTCTCCCCGATGATCGCGGAACGCAGATGTCCCACATGGAGCGGCTTCGCCACATTCGGTCCGCCGTAATCGATCATGATGGTCTTCGGCGTCTCCTCATTTTCCACGCCAAGCTTTTCTTCGGCTTTCATCCCGTTCAGATAGGAAGCCACGCTCTCCTTCGACAACTTCAGATTGATAAAGCCCGGTTTTACCACATCGACCGATTCAAAATAAGTGCTGCCGGCAAGATTCGCCGCCACGTCCTCCGCGATCATAAAAGGCGCCTTCTTATATTTCTTTGCTCCGGCCAGCGCTCCGTTGCACTGATATTCGCACAGGTCCGGGCGGTTGGAAAGCGTAACCTTCGCCAGTTCCCTGTCATAACCTGCTTTTTCAAAAGCCGCTTCTGTCTCTATCGTGATCAGTTCCAGTAATGTCTTCAATTTATTCCACACTCCTTTATCCGTATGGGAAATATTCTACCATGTATGCCGTTTGACGACAAGTTCTGGCAGAAAAAAAGATCAGGACGCATCGTCCTGACCTTCTTCTTTATTTTCAGATCGAACCTGAACACACCTTTTCTGTGTCAGAATCATTTACAGACATCACACTTTATGCCTCGTCGATCGCCTTTCCGATGTCATGGCGCATGTACTTGTTCTCAAACTGCACCCACTCTGTCGCGGCATAGGCGTTCTTTCTGGCTTCCTTCAGGTCTTTTCCTTTTGCGGTGACGCCAAGCACGCGGCCGCCGTTTGTCACGATCTGTCCGTTGTCGAACTTTGTTCCGGCATGGAAGCAGTAATACCCCTCATGCTTTTTAAACTCGTCCAGACCGGTGATCGGGAAGCCTTTGTCATATTTTACCGGATACCCGTCTGATGCAAGAACAACGCACACTGCCGCGTTATCTTCGAACTGCAGATCGATCTGGTCCAGCGTCCCGTCGATGCACGCCTCAACCACATCAATGATGTCGTTTTTCATGCGCGGCAACACCACCTGCGCCTCCGGATCCCCGAAGCGGGCATTGTATTCCAGCACTTTCGGACCGTCCGCCGTCAGCATCAGGCCGAAGAAGATCACGCCCTTGAACGGACGCCCCTCTGCCGCCATCGCGTCAACCGTGGGTTGGTAAATATATTTCTCACAGAATTCTTCCACTTCTTTCGTGTAGAACGGGCTTGGGGAAAATGTTCCCATACCGCCGGTATTCAGGCCTGTGTCGCCGTCGCCGGCCCGTTTGTGGTCCTGCGCGCTGGTCATGGTCTTAATGGTCTTACCGTCTACGAATGAAAGCACGGACACTTCGCGACCGGTCATGAATTCTTCAATGACCATCTCATTTCCGGCTGTGCCGAACTTCTTATCCAGCATGATCGTCTTCACGCCTTCTTTTGCCTCTTCAAAGTTCTGGCAGATCAGCACCCCTTTTCCAAGTGCAAGTCCGTCCGCTTTGAGGACAATCGGGAACTTTGCCGTCTCCAGATAGGCGATCGCTGCATCCGGATCTGTAAAGTTCTCATAGGCAGCCGTCGGGATGTTGTATTTCTTCATCAGATCCTTGGAAAATGCCTTTGACCCTTCCAGGATCGCCGCGTTTTTCTTCGGTCCGAAAGTGCGAATGCCGGCTTCTTCCATAATGTCCACCAGACCGCCCACCAGCGGGTCGTCCATGCCGACGATGCACAGATCCACTCCGTTTTCCTTTGCAAATGCCGCCAGTTTATCAAATTCCATAGCTCCGATATCCACGCACTCTGCATACTCTGAGATCCCGGCATTGCCCGGCGCGCACCAGATCTTGTCCGCTCTCGGACTCTTTGCCACGCTTGCTGCGATGGCATGCTCTCTTCCGCCGCTTCCTACGATCAGTACTTTCATTTCTTATCCTCCTCTGTCACTGTTCAATCACGGTTCTGTGGTCTTCCACCCTGACTTTCCTGTTGGCGATCAGGTCGATCGCGCGTGGAAGGATCTTCCACTCCGCCTGTTCCATCACCCGGCGCTGCAGGACTTCCGGGGTATCTCCCTGCTGCACCTCCACCGCTTTCTGCAGGATGATCGGGCCGGTATCCGTGCCTTCATCCACGAAATGCACAGTCGCACCGACCACTTTGACCCCGCGCGCCAGAGCGGCTTCATGCACTTTCAGCCCGTAATAGCCTTTTCCGCAGAAAGACGGGATCAGCGACGGATGGATGTTGATCATGCGGTTCTCGTATTTCCGGATCATTTCCGGCGGGATCACCACCAGGAATCCGGCCAGCACGACCAGATCCGGCTCAAAGCTCTCCACCGCCTCCAGCAGTTTCCCGTTAAAGATTTCCCTTGTCTCAAAATCCTTCGGAGATATGCACAGAGACGGAATCTCGTTTTCTTGGGCCCTCGTCAGTGCATAGGCGTTTTTATTGTTGCTGATCACGCCCACGATCTCCGTGTTTGTGATCGTTCCGTCTTTTACCCGGTCGATGATGGCCTGCAGGTTCGTCCCGCCGCCGGACACCATGACAAGTACACGCAGCGGTTTTGTCCCCGCTGCGCATGTATTGTTTAACATAATTCTACTCCTTTGTCTCCCGCCTCGATGTGCCCTACGATGTACGGCGCATCTCCGGCAGCACGGATCGCTTCCATGGCGCGGTCTGCATCCGCCTCATCCACGGCCACGATCATGCCGAGTCCCATGTTAAAGGTATTGTACATCATCTGTTCCGCAATATCGCCGTCCTTCGCAAGCATTTCAAAGATCGGCGGGATCGGGTAGCTGTCTTTCTTAATAACCGCTGTCGTGCCCTCTTTTAACATCCGCGGCACGTTCTCATAGAATCCGCCGCCTGTAATATGGCTGCAGGCTTTCACCGTCACGCCGGCGTCCTTGATGCTCTTTAACGCTTTCACATAAATGCGCGTCGGCACGAGCAGCGCCTCGCCCAGCGTACAGCCGAGGCAGTCATAATACGTATCCAGCGCCTCCCGCTCCATGCGGAACACTTTCCGCACGAGGGAGTATCCGTTGCTGTGGATGCCTGAAGACGCCATACCGATCAGAACGTCTCCGGCTTTCAGGTTCTCACCCGTAATCATCTCTTTGCGGTCGCAGACGCCTACTGCGAAGCCTGCAAGATCGTACTCGTCCGGCTCCATCATGCCCGGATGCTCCGCCGTCTCACCGCCGATCAGCGCCGCGCCGGACTGGAGGCAGCCCTCAGCCACGCCTTTCACGATATCCGCGATCTTCTCCGGCTCATTTTTGCCGCATGCAATGTAATCAAGGAAAAACAGCGGCTCTCCGCCCGCGCATGCGATATCATTTACACACATCGCAACCGCGTCGATGCCGATCGTGTCATGTTTGTCCATAAGCATGGCGATCTTCACCTTCGTGCCGCATCCGTCCGTGCCGGACAGAAGTACGGGATCTTCCATCTCTTTTATCCCGGCAAGTGAAAAAGCGCCTGAGAATCCGCCCAGCCCGCCAAGGACCTCCGGACGCATGGTCTTCTTCACATGCTCTTTCATCAACTCTACTGATCTGTATCCGGCCTCGATATCGACGCCTGCTTTCTTATAATCCATCCTGTGATCTCCTGTTTATTATTTCTGGTTTATATACGCTTCATATCCGATCTCATGCAGTTTGTCGGCTTTCGCCTGAACACCGGCCTTCATCTCAGCGGAATAATCTTTCAGTTTCCCGAGAAGCTCCGGATCTGATACAGCAAGGATCTTTGCTGCCAGGATCGCCGCGTTCATACCGCCGTCGATGGCCACTGTGGCTACCGGGATTCCCGGCGGCATCTGTACAATCGAATAAAGTGCATCCATTCCGTCCAGATTCTTTCCGGACATCGGAACGCCGATCACCGGCATCGGGAAAAGCGCCGCGCACATTCCCGGAAGATGAGCCGCCATGCCCGCTCCCGCGATGATAACTTTTACGCCTCTGTCCTCCGCTCCTTTGGCCCATTCGAAAAATGTATCCGGCATACGGTGCGCGGAAATGATCGTCATTTCATAGTCGATCCCCAGTTTCTCAAGCATTGATGCAGCCTTGCTCATCACCTTCAGGTCCGAGTCGCTGCCCATAACAATTGCTGCTCTTGGCATCATAATTCCTCCTTATAAGTGGTCTGTCGATTTATCTGTCACATTTCCTCCAGCGGTTCGTTTAAAACCTCCGTTCCCGGCAGTATAAACCTTCCGTCTTTAATAAGTATAATGTGTTTCCCTTCTTTTGTCACTACACTTATTTCTTCTAATTCATCATAAGGTACGGTTATATCTGTATGGCAGTTCAGATACGCTTTCGATAGGTCCGTCTTCCGGTTCAGGGAAACCGAATTATCCTTCGCCACGATCTCTTTTCCATTGGGATTGTATACCCGGATATCCTCGCTCCAGGAATAGCAGGTATCTCCCACCGCAAAATGCGGCCCGGTCTTTTCCGCGATCAGGATCGGCATCTTGTCTTCAATGCCGTACCGCCTTCCCGTCACATAAGCCGTTGTGTTCGTGCCGATGGCGAATTCACCGAGCGGCAGGGAGTTGTGGCCTTTCAATACATTGTCCGCCACATACTTCTTCCCGTCTTCCGGGTCCGCAAAATTGCCGCAGCCGTAATCCGTGATCATCCCGTCCTCAAAATGCAGCTCCAGATCCCGGTACTCCAGCCCTTCCAGGAAGACCCGGCTCACATGAAGCACGCCGTTCGTCCCCTCCAGCACCGGCGAGGTAAATACTTCGCCGACCGGGATGTTGACGTCCGCCACGCAGTTTTCAAAGATTGTCTCTTTCGACGGATCCTTCAGCCGGAAAAGCCTGACCGTAAGGTCTGTCCGGTTTGCGCCTTTCCCGGTCACATGAACGCATTTCCCCTGGTCCAGCGCGTCGATCAGCGTCTGCTGCACCTTTTCATAAAGTTTCGCATCCAGCGTATTGATCCGGATCACTTCACCAAAAATCTCCTCATATTTTTCTCCGATCTCCGGTACCGGCCAGGCAATGATCGTAAAGCTCCGCTCATCCCCCCGGATATATTCGTTGGTAATCTGCCCCGAACGGCCGTCATACTGCACGGCCAGTTCTTTCTGCTCCTCTGTATATACCGGCGCCTCCGGGACCGATTCCGGCGAGAAAGGCTTCTCACCGAACGTCTCCATGACCGCCGGACCCGCGAATTGCGCCGCAGTATCCCGGTGCTGTTCATAGACCGTGCGGATCACTTCCAGCCGGCGCTCGATATAACGCTTATCCATAAAGAGCGCCTGATCCTGCCGGTGGTCATATTCGTACTGCCGGTTCGGGATCGCGCCGGTGTATCCGATCTTGTGATGCTCCCGCTTCGTGATCACGCCCGATGCCGCCCGGTAGATTACCGGCTTCAGCCCCATTTTACGGAAATTATCCACAGCGAGCCGCACGACCTTCTCAAATCCAAGTGTATAGCGGATATTTACCACGGATTTTTTTGACAGATCTTTTCCGGTATTCGCAAAGCCGGTCCGGTATCCTTCCGTATATACGTCCGCCATTTTCTGCAGCGTCTCCTCCGGCAGCATGCGCAGATAGTGCGCGGTCCCCAGTTCATTTTCCGTAATATATTCACCGAAGCGATACAGATACCGGTCGTCATCCAGATCGGCATTCCCGATCAATTCCGCCGCAAACGACCGTTCCGGATCGATCTGATCCAGGATCCGGTCCGCCAGAAACACATCACAGTAATCACTGGCATACCAGTAAATGATATCCCGGATTTCTTTTTCTTCCGGAACCGCATTCTCTCCTTTTTCCCGGCATGCCGTTTCAAAGCAATTGTACACTTCTATAAACAGTTCACAGAGGATCGTCAGATAATCCACCCGGTTTTCAAACGCATACGGAAGCCCGGACCGCATCTCCGCGTACAGCATGCTCAGAAGCCGTCCTCTCTCAACGCCGAACTTTCCCGCCGCATATGCCGGATTTGCCCAGCTTTTTCCATAGTGGTCTCCAACAATATCACTGTACAGGATCTCATTGATACTTCTCATCTCTTCGATGCTGTAATGATCCCATGCCCCACTGTCGATCTTGCGCCGGACATTCTCCAGCTCCAGAAGAAAAATCGCCACATCCTGAAAATAATGCAGATACTGTTCCGTCACCGTTTCTTCCGCTACAAGGCCGCGAAGTCTGTCGACAGCCAGGATATGGCGTTCTCTGTACTCTTCCATACTCATCAGTTCAGCCCTCCTATAAAGATTCCGAGAAAAAAGACGATTGATACAAAACTGACCGGAAGTCCGATCTTACATGGCAGATAATCACAGTCCCGCTCTCCGAATCCGCGGACCGCCAGCCGGATGCCGTTGACGGAAAGCACCAGGGAAACAATCGCCAGTCCGCCGATGATCCCGTGCGCCTCGCCGCGTGCAATAAATGCGTAGAGGACGCACCCTGCGAGAAGCAGCAGGCCCGCGCCCCCGCTGATGCAGGCAAGCACGCCTTTCCGGGACGGCTTCAGATCCGACCATCCGTATCTTCCGGTCCCCCTCTTTTTCTTCTCCTGTTCTCTTCTGCGCTCCTCAGCGTTTTTTCCGAATCCGATCATTATGCTTTCTCCTTACCCCGTTACATAATACAAATACAATATATCCAAGCACCCCGCCGACCGTATTGAGCAGGATATCATCCACATCAAAACTGCCCACTCTTGTAATGAGCTGAACCGTCTCTACGGCAAGGCTCAGAAACATACTGAAGAAAAATGTTTTAAAAAATCCTCTCCTTCTGCCTGCCATGGAAACAAAAAACCCGTACGGCACAAATATGAGAATGTTGCCGAGCAGGTTCGCCGCCACGACAAACATTCCAAGCTGCTCCCGGTAGGTAATAAACCGCCTGATCTCTTTAAACAGCTCCAGATTATATCTGTACTCCTCCGAAATTTCTGTTCTGCCGTACCACTCGGCCAGAAACAGAAAATAAATCAAAAACCCTACATATAATATAAACAGGACTTTCCCGAACGCCCTGATAATCTTCGCTTTCCTACTGCTCAAAATAAAACCCCGTATACTCTTGAAAAGGGGGCCGGCTTTATGCCTTCCCCCTTATAACGTCTGTCAGAATGTGATCTCCCGCTTATGTCTCAGCAGAGACGCTCCGCTCACGATTGAAAGAACTCCGGCCGCAATCCCCACCGTCAGGATGATAATGCCAAGCGCGATGCCGCACGCGCCGCTGTTCTTCATTGCAAGATATGCCTTTTCCATACAAAGCGCCTCCTTATTTTACTCCATACGTGTCATAGTATGCGTCGATCGCCGCCTTTAATGTATCATCAATAATAACTTTTCCGTTATACTCCTGATTGTACAGACACTCTGTTACTTCCGCCATGGTCACGATGGCCGCCGTCTCAAATCCGTAGAGATCTCTGATCTCGTCGAGGGCGCATTTTTCGCCGCCTTTTCCGACTTCCATACGGTCCAGAGACACCATGAGTCCGACAATCTCCACATCCGCCGCGCCGCGCACCTTCGGCACCGTCTCCTCCATAGACTTGCCGGATGTGGTCACATCCTCGATCATGATCACGCGGTCTCCGTCCTTCAGCCTGCTGCCGAGGAAACTGCCCTTATCCGCGCCGTGGTCCTTCTCTTCTTTCCGGTCGGAACAGTAACGCACTTCTTTCCCGTACAGCTCGCTGTACGCGATAGCCGTCACCACACCGAGCGGAATTCCCTTGTAAGCCGGTCCGAAAAGAACGTCAAAATCGTCCCCGTATCTTGCATGAATCGCTTTCGCGTAATATTCTCCGAGTTTCTTTAACTGGGAGCCTGTCACATAGGCGCCCGCATTCATAAAGAACGGGGATTTTCTTCCGCTCTTTAATGTAAAATCTCCGAATTTAAGGACATCACTGTCCACCATAAAATGAATAAACTCCTGCTTATATGCTTCCATACTGCTGTACCTCCACACATCTTTTCTGATTCTTAACAATTCTACCATAAGTTGCCGGCATTTTCAATTCCTGCTATAATGATCCATATTTTGACGAAAAGGAGATCATACATATGATTAAGATTGGTTCTCACGTAAGCATGAGCGGAAAAGATATGCTCCTGGGCTCCGCAAAGGAAGCGGCTTCCTACGGCGCAGACACATTTATGTTCTACACAGGCGCGCCGCAGAATACCAGGCGGAAGGATATCAGCGAGCTGAATATCGACGCCGCCTGGGAGTACATGAACGCCCACGGCATCGACGGGATCATCGTCCACGCCCCCTACATCATCAATCTGGGGAACACGATAAAGCCGGAAACCTTTTCCCTGGCGGTGGAATTTCTGGCAAAAGAGATTGAGCGCACCATAAGCTGCCGGAGCCACACGCTGATCCTCCATCCGGGCGCCCATGTGGGGGCCGGGACCGAAGCAGGCACCGCCCAGATCATCAAAGGGCTGAACGAAGTGCTGACCGCTGACACAGACTGCGTCATCGCCCTGGAGACGATGGCGGGCAAAGGGTCTGAGATCGGCCGGACATTCGAAGAGCTGGCCCGCATCTATGACGGCGTCGTCCACAACGAAAAGCTGCGGGTCTGCTTCGACACCTGCCACACCAGCGACAGCGGTTACGATATTATCCGCCGTTTTGACGATGTGATTCGTGAGTTCGATCACATCCTCGGAAAAGAACAGATCGCCGTCTTCCACATCAATGACAGCAAAAATGCGCCCGGCGCGGCGAAAGACCGGCATGAGAATATCGGTTTCGGACAGATCGGTTTTGATGCACTGAATTATATCGTCCGCCACCCGGACTTTGAGAATATCCCGAAGATTCTGGAGACCCCCTGGATCCCTTCCCCCGATGACCGGAAGAAATCATATCCGCCCTATAAACATGAGATCGCCATGCTCCGCAGGGGTGTATTCGACCCCGGTCTCAAAGAAAAGGTCTTGACAGATTCCATTTAATAGTATATTATTGTATTAAATCAATAATACAGTTAAGAGGTGATCAAATGCCATGGAATCTGGATGATGACCGTCCCATCTATTTACAGCTAATGGAACGTATTCAACACGACATCGTCTCCGGGACTTATCAGCCCGGCGACAAACTCCCTTCCGTCCGGGATCTGGCCGTCGATGCGGCGGTAAATCCGAACACAATGCAGAAGGCCCTGTCTGAACTGGAGCGTTGCGGACTTGTGTACTCCCAGCGGACCAGCGGCCGTTTCATTACAGACGACGCGGACCTGATCCGGCAGATGCGCATGGAAACAGCGCAAGAGCATATCCGGGACTTCTTTGTACAGATGCAGAAGCTCGGGTTCACGGACGAAGAAACACTTGAAATGATACGACAAACATTAAAAGGGGGAAACTCATGAGACCGATTCTTGAATGTCAGAAACTGACGAAAAAATACGGGAACTTCTTTGCGCTCTCGAACGTGGACCTTTCCCTTGAACGAGGAAAGATCGTGGGCCTTCTCGGACCGAACGGAAGCGGCAAGACCACGCTGATCAAGCTGGCCAACGGCCTGCTCACACCCACAGACGGGCACATTATGATCAACGGCCTGGAGCCCGGTCCCGCCACAAAGAAGATCGTTTCCTATCTTCCGGACCGCAGCTTCTTCAACGGACACATGAAAGTAAACCATCTGCTCGCCTATTACGCGGATTTCTACCGTAATTTCAGCACCGAACGGGCGCTGAAGATGCTGGACGCACTGGAGATCGACAAGAGCAAACGCCTGAACGCGCTTTCCAAAGGCGCCCAGGAAAAAGTACAGCTCGTCCTTGTAATGAGCCGGGACGCAGACCTCTATATTCTTGACGAGCCGATCGGCGGCGTGGATCCGGCAGCCCGGGATTATATCCTGCGGACGATCCTTGCCAACTACAGCGAAAATGCGACCGTGCTGATCTCCACCCACCTGATCACAGATATCGAGCAGGTGCTGGACCACGTGATCTTTCTCCAGAACGGACAGATCTCACTCAACGCGTCTGTGGATGAGATCCGCACAGAATACGGAAAATCCGTAGACACTTTATTCAGGGAGGTGTTCAAATGTTAGGCAAACTGATCAAATACGACTTAAACTCCTCCGGGAAGCTTTTCCTTCTGCTCCACGGCATTTTTCTGATCTTCTGTGTCTTTATAAGGTTCATCTACATGAACAGGCTGGATCTGATCGCACCGGTCGATGAAAAGATGCTGGTTGTATCGCTGCTCCTGTTTTTCACCTTATTTACCGTGTTCGTATCCGCGCTGATGTTCTACACCCAGATGCAGATCGCATTCCGCTACTACCGCAACCTGTTCAGCCGGGAAGGATACCTCTCCTGGACGCTTCCTGTATCCGGCATCCAGCATCTGTGGGCGAAGATCATCTCCGGCTGCATCTTTATGGCCGCGGACACACTGATCGTGGCGGCGGGCATCCTGATCCTCGCGACCGGGAAGAACATCCGGGACGCCTACAGTCTGATCGCCAATGAGACCACCCGGGAGCTTGGGATGACCCTAGGAGAGTTCAGCCTGATGCTCCTGATCCTCTGCCTGGCAAGCTGCATCTGCAGCGTAGTCATGGTCTACTTCTGCATCAACATCGGGCAGCTCTTTCCGGGACACCGCGTACTGTGTGCGGTAGCCGCGTATTTCATCACGTCCACCGTGATACAGATCGGAAGCCTGATCATCCTCTTCATCTCCGGATATTTTCCGGGATATGAGTTCTTCGCTGCAGAGGGCGCGACCGCAGCTGACTTTATGATAAGGATCTATGCCATCTCCGGCGGGATCAGTATCGTCGTGACCGTTGCAATGTACATTGCCACGCATTACATGATGAAAAAGAAGATCAACCTGATCTGATAACCGGCAGCGCAGACCTGCCGGTCCATAAGCAAAGAAAAACAGGAATGCACTTAAAGCTTACCGCTGAAGTACATTCCTGTTTTCTTTCTGTCAGCGTCTGAGCGGAGTCGAACCGCCGCACATGCCTCCGGAGGGCATTGCTCTATCCACTGAGCTACAGACGCATTCCAACTGTGAAAGGGGAACACGAAGCTCCCCTTCACAGCCTTAACTATCCTAGCACAATTTTCTCACAAAGTAAAGCCTTTTCTGTTGTTTCCGCAGAACAATCTGCATTTCGCGCTTCCGCCAGTCCGTTCCGCCCCACAAAAAGCGTGACAAAAATGAGTGTCGCAGCAAGCGCGGCATGGATGGATTTTTTCAGGTAATATCTGTATTTCATCATGCCGTCCCCCTTCCTGCCGAAGGGTCGGTGCCAATGCAGAGCCTGCCGGTCCGGTGTTCATACAGATAGGCATGACCGCTTAAAACCTCCTCTGCGTCAACCTGGGTCGCATTGATATCCTGTATCATCTCATCAAGTTCCTCGCAGGTGATCGACTTGTGGCACGGCGTGATGATAACTTCATGCACGCTGCTTGGGAGTACATAGTAATCTGTCTGCAGGATATTCCAGATCATCTCCAGAATATGGGGATATACAATGCACGCAGCGCCGTAATTCCGCATTTTATTTGTCAGGACATACATCCCGTCCCTGACATTCGAATCATGTCCGAGCAGATTTTCTTCGGCCGCAGGCCGGCCGTCCCCGATCCCGATCCCCTTTTTCAGGACCTCTTTCAGCGCGTAGTTCATGGTGAAGAATTCCGCCGGGAGAAGGCGCTTCACATTTTCACCGGCATCCGCCCAGAGCTGCTCGGCTCTTACTCCCCACTGTTCCGCATGTTCCAGCGTCACAGCCATCGATGCGGTGCCCTCGTCCGTAATCTCCAGAAGAACATAAAACACAATCGACAGATCCAGAAAATCAATATGCGGTACCGTTCTGAGAAAGACCCGGTTCTGTGCCGTATTGATCAGTTTAAACACCACCTGCTCCCTGACTCCGTCATAGGTCATGATCTTCCGGCAGTCCCATGACCGCTCCTGTCTGACCGAACCGTAGAAAGTAATGATGTCCCCGACGATCTTCTCCATGGACGCCCCGTTTCTGTAGTCCTCATAATATTCCTCAAGATAAATCGTCGGCGAAATATTAATGCCCGGCGCCTCGATCAACACACCGGTGCGCTCTGTTCCGTTGTTTTTTACCGCTGTATGCAGCTGTGCCCTTACACCTCCTGTCATCTGATAATTCATCTGTTCCTTAACCGCGCATGCAAATTCTCTGTAATCCATTTTACTCCTTTCTTATATAAACGCGGTCCATCATAAATTAAACGAGAAATCCGGTACGAAATGTACCTCTGAAAAAAATTAATTGAACAATATTATGTAACCATGATTATAGACAAGACACAAGCGAAATGCAATCCGGAATATTTCACAAAAAGCCGGCCGAAATTTCTCCGTATTTCACAGAAAATATTTCAGTCCGGCATAGGTTTATCGCGCAAAAAAGATGCGCCGCCCGAAAGCGGCACATCCTGATCTTCAGATATTGATTAAACTCTGGACAGATACTCGCCTGTACGTGTATCGATCTTCAGCACGTCGCCGGTCTCGCAGAACAGCGGTACATTGACAACCGCTCCTGTCTCGACTGTAGCCGGCTTTGTAGCGCCCTGAGCCGTATCGCCTTTGAAGCCCGGCTCGGTCTCTGTGATCGCCAGTTCTACAAAGAGCGGCGGCTCTACAGAGAATACGTTTCCGTTGTGGGAGCAGACCTTGACTGTCTCGTTCTCCTTCACGAACTTCAGCGCATCGCCTACAACATCCGCATCAAGCGCGATCTGATCGTATGTCTCCATATCCATGAAGTTATACAGATCTCCGTCCTGATACAGGTACTGCATATCCTTTCTGTCGATATGCGCGTTCTCAAACTTCTCAGTCGGGCGGAATGTCTTCTCAACAACACCGCCGCTGATGATATTTTTCAGCTTTGTTCTTACGAACGCTGCTCCTTTTCCCGGTTTTACATGCTGGAATTCCAAAATCTGATAAATATTTCCGTCGATCTCAACGGTAATGCCATTCTTAAAATCTCCTGCTGCGACCATTTGTCTTCCTCCTTCGATTTACAAGCCTTAGCGGCACTCCACTTAATAATTTTATACTAATTTCCTTTATTTTTCAATCCTTTTTTATAGAAATGCAGAACGATCCGCTCCAGGCGCCTCTTCAGGACGATCTGGATCTCTTCCTTCGGATGGATCGGTTTTACAAGGATATTGCGGATCCCCGCCCGCTTGGCTCCCCACACATCCGTAAAAAGCTGGTCCCCGACAAAAACCGTATTGCTCCGGTCCGTCCCCATGAGTTCCATCGCACGGATGTAGTTTTTCGTCGAAGGCTTGTGGGCGTTGCAGATGTACTTTGTCCCGATCTCCCTGTTGAACATCTCCACACGGGGCTTCTGGTTGTTGGAGATCAGACAGGACTGAAAGCCGATATCCCCGAGCCGTCTGAACAGCTTCCTGGCGCGCTCGTCCGCGGGCGCCCCGTGGGGAACCAGCGTATTATCGATGTCAAAGATCACGCCCCGATATCCTTCTTCATACAGTTTTTCAAAAGGGATGACATAGGTGGACGCCACATATTCATCCGGGAAAAATTTTTCAAACATTATTTTCCATCCAACTCCATCAGCTTTGTGATCAGTTCCTCGCAGCTCTGAAGGACCGTCTTATGATCCGTCCGGATCACCACGTCGGCCGCGGCTTCGTATTTCTCCCTGCGCTTCTCCATCAGATCCGCAATAAATTCTACATTTTTGTTCCCGTTGAGCAGCGGACGGTCATTGCTGTCCTTTACCCGCTCGTAGATCGTCTCCGGGCTTGCGGTCAGAAGGACCACCCGGCCGTTTTTCTTCATCTCCGCCACATTCTCTTCCCGCAGCGCCACACCGCCGCCGCATGAGATCACGCATCCGTTCTCGGCCCGAAGTTCCCGCAGGAGTTCCGTTTCCAGATTGCGGAAATATTCTTCCCCGTAGGTGGCGAATATATCCGGGATGCTCATCTCCTGCCGCTCGGAGATCTCCTGATCCATCTCCACCAGCCTCATGTCAAACATGGTGCTGAGGAAATCCGAGATCGCGCTTTTCCCGGCTCCCATGAATCCGATCAGCACGATATTGTACGGAAAGAGCTTTCTCGCCTGGATCCGTTTGCTGTTGCGCAGGATCCTGTGAAATACATCCTCGATCTCGTCCTGGTATTTATTGCCCGCCAGCTTCTCTTCAAGCCGTCTCTGCTGCTTCTCCTCCTGTGCGGGCTGCAGGATCGTCATGCCGTACTTTTCCTTGTACGCCATGATCTTCTCCACTATACTGTTTCGTTCCACCAGCGCGTCAATGATCTTGTCATCACAGAGCGCCAGCTGCTCGCGGTACATTTCCAGATCGTTCATATTCTTCCTCCACATCTGAAGCTATTCGACAACATATTATATCAATTTTCAGATGTGATCGCAAGACTCACATTTTCCCGGAAATCCTCCCACGCGTCCTCATGCTCCACAAAATATTTCGGACAGTTCTTGCCGGTCACGTCATAGTGGCGGATCACGTCGTCCGCCGTCAGGTCGAATTTCACACAGAGCCAGGCCGTCAGCTGCACGAGGGACTCATAGCTTTTTTTCGTAAATCTGCCGGTTTCATCCGGGTGGCAGACCTCGATGGATACACTGTCATAATTGCGGTCATTGGACGCATACGCCACTTCCCAGGTGGGAACGCACTGGATGATCTCCCCGCCCAGCCCTACCACGAAATTGCTGCTGGCTTTCGTCTCATGAGAATCCTGAAGACCATTAAAATAATCCCGGTTGTCCTGCGCACTGCTTCCCGGGTTCGCCGTGTAGTGGATCACGATCCCGGTGATCCCGTCGCTCTGCGTCCCCGGCCTGGAATAGGGATTCACATCCAGGAGCTGTACGTCGATTTCCGGTTCGGATGCATCCGCATCCACACGCCCGTATCCGGAGTCCCCGGGGAATCCTCCGGCGGATAAAAGGCCGCACACCGCCAGAAAAACCGTCAGAAGTACAAGTACAATGAGCCCGGTCCGTATAGTCCTGTTCATCCGGACTTTTGCGGATCTGTTTCTGCTTTTCCCTGTATTTTTTTTCCGGTTTCCCGGTTTCTTTCCTTTTGCATATCCTCTGTGTGTATTCATCCTGTGTCACCCGTCCTCCAACTTAAAATGATAACACACATTTCTGTATGGTTCATGAATAAATTCTTATGAATTAATAAAGTACAAAATACCTGCTGTTCACACAAAAACAGCCGGACACAAGATCCGTCTGGATCTCCATGCCCGGCTGTCCCGTAATCCTATATTATTCGTCTACACTGTAGTTCGGAGCCTCTTTTGTGATATGGATGTCATGCGGATGGCTCTCTCTTAATGCTGCGGCAGAGATCTTGATGAATCTGCCGTTCTCCTTCAGTTCTTCGATATTATGCGTACCGCAGTAGCCCATACCGGAACGAAGACCGCCCATAAGCTGGAATACCGTATCTTCCACCGTACCCTTGTAAGCCACACGTCCCTCGACGCCTTCCGGAACAAGCTTCTTCGCATTCTCCTGGAAGTAACGGTCCTTGCTGCCGTTTTCCATCGCCGCGATGGATCCCATGCCGCGGTATACTTTGTATTTTCTTCCCTGATACAGCTCGAATGTTCCCGGGCTCTCATCGCATCCTGCGAAGATGCTTCCCATCATACATACATTCGCGCCTGCCGCGATGGCCTTTGTCATATCGCCTGAGTACTTGATGCCGCCGTCAGCGATGATCGGCACGCCGTACTCTTTTGCAACCTCGTAGCAGTCCATAACCGCTGAGATCTGCGGAACACCGATTCCGGCAACCACACGGGTCGTACAGATGGATCCCGGTCCGATTCCGACCTTCACGGCGTCCACGCCGGCCTCGATCAGCGCCTTCGTAGCTTCGCCTGTGGCAACATTTCCTGCGATCACCTGCAGATTCGGATATTTCTCCTTCACCATACGGATCGTGCGGAGCACGTTCGCAGAATGGCCGTGTGCGGAATCCATTACCACAACGTCAACCTTCGCTTTCACAAGCTCAGCCGCGCGATCCAGGCAGTTCGCCGTGATGCCCAGCGCCGCGCCGCAGAGAAGACGTCCCTGGGAGTCTTTTGCGGAAAGCGGATACTTGATCTGCTTCTCAATATCTTTAATTGTAATAAGGCCTTTCAGGTTGCCCTCGTCATCCACGATCGGGAGTTTCTCTTTTCTGGCTTTGGCCAGGATCTTCTTCGCCTCTTCAAGCGTGATCCCCTCCTTCGCCGTGATCAGGCCTTCGGAAGTCATGGATTCTTTGATCTTCTTAGAGAAGTCTTCTTCAAATTTCAGATCACGGTTCGTAATGATGCCGACAAGTTTGCGTCCTTCTGTGACCGGTACGCCCGAAATGCGGAACTTCGCCATCAGGTTGTTCGCATCCGCCAGCGTGTTCTCCGGTGAAAGGAAAAACGGATCTGTGATAACGCCGTTCTCAGATCTCTTTACCTTGTCCACCTCTTCAGCCTGCGCCTCGATCGACATATTCTTATGAATAATACCGATACCGCCCTGACGCGCCATCGCGATCGCCATGCGATGCTCCGTAACCGTATCCATCCCCGCACTCATCATCGGGATGTTCAGTCTGATCTGTTTTGTCAGAAAGGTAGACAGATCCACCTCATTCGGGATCACCTCTGAGTATGCCGGCACAAGCAGCACGTCGTCAAATGTAATACCCTCGCCAATAATCTTACCCATATTCACTGACCTCTCTTTCTTCTGAATCCATGTTATAAGCAAATGTAAATATTTAACTGATATACTAACGAAATTCAGCGGCGCTGTCAACCGTTTACGGCGCTGTCAGAGCGAATTTAACTTGATTTATTTTAAGGTACATTTATAAGTAAAGCTTATTAGAGTGTAAAAAATTCCCCCGGGCTGAAAGCCCGGGGGATGTGGATCACATCATACCCATTCCTGCGCCACCTGCCGGTGCTGCCGGCTGGGGCTCTTTGATCGTAGATACTACAGACTCTGTTGTGAGCAGTGTGGATGCAACGCTTGTTGCGTTCTGCAGTGCGCTTCTTGTAACCTTGGCCGGATCAAGAATGCCTTCCTCTACCATATCTACGTAAGCTTCTTTGTAAGCGTCAAATCCGGTTCCCGGCTCTGACTCTTTTACTTTGTTTACGATAACCGCGCCTTCAAGACCTGCGTTTGCAGCGATCTGATACAGCGGAGCCTCCAGTGCTTTCAGGATGATCCTTGCGCCTGTCTTCTCGTCGCCGTCCAGCTCCTCTGTCAGCTTCGCAACTTCTTTAGCCGCGTGGATGTATGCGGAACCGCCTCCTGCGATGATTCCTTCCTCTACTGCCGCTCTTGTTGCGTTCAGCGCGTCTTCCATACGGAGTTTTGCTTCTTTCATCTCAGTCTCTGTAGCCGCGCCGACACGGATAACCGCTACGCCGCCTGCCAGTTTTGCAAGTCTTTCCTGAAGCTTCTCTCTGTCAAAGTCAGATGTTGTCTCTTCGATCGCTTTCTTGATCTGTGCAACTCTGTCATTGATCGCATCCTTGCTTCCGAGGCCGTCAACGATGACGGTGTTCTCTTTCTGTACTTTAACGGATTTTGCGCGTCCGAGCTGCTCCATTGTAGTCTCTTTCAGGTCGAGGCCGAGTTCTTCGGAGATCACCTGGCCGCCTGTCAGGATCGCGATATCCTGGAGCATCTCTTTTCTTCTGTCACCGTAGCCCGGTGCCTTCACTGCAACTACATTGAATGTACCGCGCAGTTTGTTGACGATCAGGGTTGTGAGCGCCTCGCCCTCGATGTCCTCCGCGATGATGAGAAGTCTTGCGCCGGACTGTACAACCTGCTCAAGGAGCGGCAGGATGTCCTGGATGTTGGAGATCTTCTTGTCTGTGATCAGGATGTACGGATCTTCCAGGACCGCTTCCATCTTCTCCATATCTGTAGCCATGTATGCGGAAATGTATCCGCGGTCAAACTGCATACCTTCTACAAGGTCCAGTTCTGTCTGCATTGTCTTGGACTCTTCGATCGTGATAACGCCGTCGTTGGATACTTTCTCCATCGCGTCCGCCACCATCTGTCCGACAGCCTCGTCTCCTGAAGAAACGGCTGCGACTCTTGCGATCTGCTCTTTGCCTTTTACCTTGCTGCTCATTGCGTGGATCGCTTCAACCGCTTTGTCCGTCGCCTTCTTCATTCCTTTTCTGAGAACGATCGGGTTGGCGCCTGCTTCCAGGTTCTTCATACCCTCGTGTACCATTGCCTGTGCAAGAACGGTAGCTGTTGTTGTTCCGTCTCCGGCTACATCGTTTGTCTTGGAAGCGACTTCTCTGATAAGCTGTGCGCCCATGTTCTCGAATCCGTCTTCAAGCTCGATCTCTTTTGCGATCGTAACACCGTCGTTTGTGATCAGCGGCGCGCCGAAAGATTTGTCAAGGACAACGTTTCTTCCTTTCGGTCCAAGTGTAACTTTTACTGTATCAGCGAGCTGGTTCACACCTTTCTCAAGTGCCGCCCTGGCTTCTGCCCCGTATTTGATTTCCTTTGCCATGTCAATACATCTCCTTATTTCTGCTTAATATATTTACTCTGTTACGATCGCGAGGATATCGCTCTGTTTTACGATGATATACTCTTCGCCGTCCAGTTCCACATCTGTTCCCGAATATTTGGAATAGATCACTTTGTCGCCGACATTAACCTGCATCACAACCTCTTTGCCGTCTATATTTCCGCCAGGTCCTACAGCGATCACTTCCGCCTCCTGGGGTTTCTCTTTTGCCTGACCCGGAAGAACGATACCGGATTTTGTAGTCTCTTCTGCTTCTAACTGTTTTAAAACAATTTTGTCACCTAATGGTACTAACTTCATTGCTATTCCTCCTTGAAATTTGACTTGTTAGCACTCATTTCTTACGAGTGCTAAACCTCATGAATATAAAATAGCACTCTGATTTCCATTTGTCAACACAGTTTACAAGGTTTTTATAAAAAGAGAAGCGTACGGTTTACGCACGCTTCGTCATCTTTCTTCCTTCGTATACATTGTAAAATCCATTCTCGATCTTGAATCTGAGAAGGTTCCTGTCTTCCTGGCGGTATCTTTCCTTCACCACTCCGTTGCAGTACAGAAGCTCGGTCCTCGTGGAGATGTAGCATCTGTATTTTGCATCCAGAGATATATTTTCCAGTTTGTCTTCTTTTAATTCAAGATAAATGTAATCTTCCTCGGGATCATATTTCTTAACGATGCACTGTCTGGCAGCTTCGTCGAATATGCCGTCTGCGGAAAGCATTTTTTCCATTCTGAGATCAACGGGATTGCCTTCGTACATTTTTAAACCTCCCTGACTACATCCGTTCTTTTCTGATCTTATCAAGTTCCGTAAATACATAGTCGTTTAAGACTTTGATGTAGGTTCCCTTCATGCCTGAAGAACGGGATTCGATCACGCCGGCGCTCTCGAATTTGCGGAGCGCGTTTACGATCACCGAACGGGTGATGCCCACCCGGTCGGCCACCTTGCTGGCCACGAGGATCCCTTCGGTTCCGCCCAGCTCATCGAAAATGTGGATGATCGCCTCCAGCTCGGAGAACGAAAGGGTGCTGATCGCGGACTGCACGATGTGTTCCTTCCGCGTCTCTTCCGCGCTCTCTTCATTTACGGAGCGGAGCATCTCCAGGCCGACAACCGCGGTCCCGTATTCGCTGAGAATGATATCGTCGATCGAATAGCTGGAATCCTGCCTGTAAATGAAAAGCGTTCCAAGCCGTTCACCTGCAATATCGATCGGAGTGATGATCGCCTCACATCCCCCCACTGACTCCGGAGAAAATCCCAGCGTCTCGAGATTCACATTTTCTTTTGTGGACAGGATGCTCAGCAGGCGCTCATTGAGCATGGTGTCAATGTGCGAGCCCACCGACTCTGTGATCAGCTCGTGGATCTCCCTGACCTGCGGGCATTTGCTCACGCCGAGGATCTTTCCTTTCCTGCTGACAACAAGCACGTTGGAATCAAGGATCTCTGTCAGGACTGCGCAGATATCATTGAACACAACCTTGCTTGAATTATTATTGTGAAGCAATTTGTTGATCTTTCTTGTTTTATCGAGTAACTGTACGCTCATTACATCCTCCGTATATGTTTTAAACGCCGGAATTGTATACACAAATCCATACAAATAAGTAGATAGGACTATACTACCACACAATTTTCAGAATAGCAATGCAATTTGCCTCATTTTACTGTTTCTTATCCTTCAATGACGCAACGTAGCCGCACTTTTCATTTGCGCAGACAAGCTTGTTTCCTTTTTCTACCATATATGAGCCGCATTCCGGACATTTCTCTTTCGACGGCTTCTGCCAGGACATGAACTCGCACTCCGGATTGTTCTCGCATCCGTAGTACTTTCTGCCCTTCTTCGTCTTTCTGATCACAACCTCTTTGCCGCAGACCGGGCAGGCCACGCCGATCTTCTCCAGATACGGCTTCGTATTCCGGCATTCCGGGAAGCCCGGGCAGGCCAGGAATTTCCCGTGGGGGCCGTACTTGATGACCATGTTCCTGCCGCATTCCTCGCAGATCACATCCGTCACTTCATCCTCGATCTTCACGCTCTCCAGCTCTTTCTCAGCCGTCCTGACCGCTTCATCCAGATCCGGGTAGAAGTTGCGGATCACTTCTTTCCACTCCACCTTGCCTTCTTCGACCATATCGAGAAGTCCTTCCATGTTGGCGGTGAAATTCACATCCACGATGCTCGGGAAAGACTGTTTCATAATATTGTTTACAACCTCGCCCACCTCGGTGATGTAGAGGTTCTTTGCTTCTTTTGTCACATACCGGCGCCCCAGGATGATCGAGATCGTGGGCGCATAGGTACTCGGGCGTCCGATCCCCA
This sequence comes from Candidatus Mediterraneibacter quadrami, assembly GCA_019120575.1. Classification (GTDB taxonomy): domain Bacteria; phylum Bacillota; class Clostridia; order Lachnospirales; family Lachnospiraceae; genus Mediterraneibacter; species Mediterraneibacter quadrami. The sequence goes on along the minus strand of DWUU01000007.1, from coordinate 19,654 downwards.
GTTCCTCCAGCGCCTTGACCAGGCTGGCCTCTGTATAATGTGCCGGCGGCTGGGTAAAGTGCTGCTTCGGATCCAGTTCTTCTTTTGTCAGAACGGAATCCATACTGAGCCCGCCTACGAGCACATTGCTTTCTTCCTTCTCCTCATCCGCCTCTGTGTAGACAGAACGGAATCCGTCAAACAGCAGTTTGGACGCGGATACTGTAAAGCAGTAATCGCCTGCGCCGATCTTCACGGATGTGGCCTCATACTTTGCGGCATTCATCCGGCTGGCCGCAAAACGCTTCCAGATCAGCTGGTACAGCCGGAACTGGTCCCTTGTCAGAGAGTCCTTCAGCGATGCCGGAGTTCTCGTGATATCCGTAGGACGGATCGCCTCGTGGGCATCCTGGATCTTCTTATTGCCGTTTGCAGCCGCCTGTCCCGGGGCTGCATACTCTTTTCCGTATACGTCTGAAATATAAGCTCTCGCCGCAGCATCCGCCTCATCCGCGATCCGGGTGGAATCCGTACGCAGATAAGTGATCACACCGACCGTGCCGTTTCCTTTGATGTCAATACCTTCATAGAGCTGCTGCGCGATCCGCATCGTCTTCTGCGTTCCGAAATTCAGCGCCTTGGCCGCCTCCTGCTGGAGCGTACTGGTCGTAAACGGCAGGGGCGCCTTCCGGATCCGCTCGGATGTTTTGATATCCGTGATCTCAAAGGATGCGTTTTCGATATTTTTCAGGATCCCGTTCAGTTCCTCTTCCGAACGGATCGTCATCTTTTTCCTGTCTGTCCCGTAAAATCTTGCCACCAGCGGGCGCTTCTCGCCTTTGATCTTCAGCACCGCATCCAGCGTCCAGTATTCTTCCGGGATAAATGCGTTGATCTCTTCCTCCCGGTCCGCCACGAGACGGAGCGCCACAGACTGCACACGGCCGGCGCTTAAGCCCCGTTTTACCTTGGCCCACAGGAGCGGGCTGATCCGGTATCCCACCATACGATCAAGGATCCGGCGCGCCTGCTGGGCGTTGACCAGGTTCATATCAATGTCTCTTGGCGCTTTCAAGGACGCTTTCACCGCGTTTTTCGTGATCTCATTGAAAGTAATGCGGCGCATTTTCTTCGGATCCAGTTTCAGCGCCGCCGCCAGATGCCAGGAGATGGCCTCTCCTTCGCGGTCAGGGTCGGTCGCCAGATACACTTTATCTGACTTCTTTACCTCTTTCCGGAGGCTCGCGAGGATATCCCCTTTTCCTCTTATGGTAATGTATTTCGGCTCGTAATCATGCTCAATATCTATCCCGAGAGAACTCTTCGGAAGATCCCTGACATGTCCCTGGGACGCAGCCACCGTGTAATTGCTGCCCAGAAACTTTTTGATCGTCTTTACCTTCGCCGGAGACTCCACGATAACAAGATAATGTGCCATAAATCAATTTCCTCCATATCCTCCCTGTGACTTTCAGCAGCGGGATATTACATAATAATTCTTCGATATCTCTTCCACGTATCCCTGCAGTTCCAGCGATATCAGGAGATCCAGGACTTTCCTTATGCAAAGCTTTGTCTCCGACACGATCTGGTCTGCACTCTTGGGATAAAGACCAAGGCAACTATACACCAATTTTTCTTCACTTTCAAGCGTTTTTTCTTTTTTGCCGCCCAATTTACGCTCCGCCGGACTCCCCGTATCCGCCAGCCCCCATTCCTCCAGCAGTTCCTCCGGGGACAGCAGGATGCCCGCCCCCTGGCGGATCAGCCGGTTGCACCCGTCGCTCAGCGTGCTGTTCACCGGACCGGGCAGGGCGTACACATCCCGCCCCTGCTCAAGCGCCATATCCACCGTAATGAGGGAACCGCTTTTCTTCCCCGCCTCCATAACGAGCACTGCATCCGACAGGCCGCTGATGATCCGGTTCCTGGCGGGAAAATTTCTCGGCAGGGGCGCTGTGCCGGGCGCAAGTTCGGAAATAATTCCGCCGCCCTGCTCCAGGATATCCGAATATAAGCCGATGTGTTCCCTCGGGTAGCAGACGTCCGCTCCGCAGCCCAGCACCGCATAGGTCCTCCTGCCCGCCAGCAGCGCGCCCCGGTGTCCCATGCCGTCGATGCCCCTTGCCATGCCGCTTATGATCTCCACGCCCCGGGACGCCAGCACCTGAGCGAAATCAAGGGCATACTTCTCACCGTAGGGCGTGCATCTTCTGGCACCGATCACCGCAGCCTTTCTGGCTTCAGGATCCGGAAGACACCCTTTAACATACAGAGCATAGGGCGGATCCTGTATCTCCTTCAGACGTTTCGGATATTCCCCGGAAAAATACGGGACAAACCGGATGCCCCGCTCCGTCATTTTCTCATATTCCATTTTATATTCCCGGTCTTTCCCGGCCCGGATGATCCTGTCACACTCCCGTTCATTCAGGAATTCAAAACTCTGTAAACGGGTTTCTTCTATATAATAAATTGCTTCTGCGGATTTCATGCATTCCCGCAGACAGATTTTTTTCTGAGCCGGAACGCCCTGTATCCGTGCGAACCAGAATTCGTATTCCATTGTTCCTACCTCCTCCAGTATTTCTCATCGATCATCCTGAGACTCAGCGCTTCCCGGAGATGATTCTCGCGGATCCGCTCTTCACCGTCAAGATCCGCGATGGTCCGCGCCGTCCTCAGGATCCGGTGATACCCTCTCGCCGTCAGCTCCATATGTGAAAACGCCCGCTCCATCAGTTTCTTTTCTTTGTTTCCGAGTACGCAGTACCTTTTCAGATCTTCCGTCCGCAACGCGGCGTTATTTCGTATCCCCTCCTTCTCATAACGTCTTTTCTGGATCTCCCGCACCCGGACGACCCGGTTTCTGATCTCCTCTGAGCTTTCCTGCCGCGCCGTTCCCGTAAGGCTTCCGAATCCGACCCGCGGCGCTTCCACGCACAGATCGATACGGTCAAGGAAGGGTCGGCTGATCCTGTCCAGATACATCTGGATCTGGGACGGCGTACACCGGCATTTTGACAGATCCGGATAATTCCCGCAGGGGCACGGGTTCATTGCCGCCACCAGCATAAAATCCGCCGGGAACCGGTAGGTTCCGTGCGTCCTCGAGAGCCGGATCTCCCGGTTCTCCAGCGGCTGCCGCAATACTTCCAGCACGCTCCGGTTAAACTCCGGCAGCTCGTCCAGGAACAGGATCCCGCCGTGTGCCAGGCTGATCTCCCCCGGCTGCGGCACCGTCCCGCCGCCGATCAGCGCCGCCCGGGTCGCAGTGTGGTGCACTTCCCGGAAGGGCCTCTTCCGGATCAGCGGCGATTCCGGATCCACCAGGCCGAGTACGCTGTATATCCTGGTGATCTCCAGACTTTCTTCCTCATCAGGAGGCGGAAGAATCCCTGCCATACACCGGGCCGTCATGGATTTCCCGCTCCCCGGCGGTCCGATCATGAGCAGATTGTGACCACCCGCGACCGCGATCTCCGCCGCCCGCCTGACATTTTCCTGACCCTGAAGTTCCGCAAAATCCGGGATCCGGCCTTCTAATGTCCGCTCTTCCTCACGCTCCTTCTCCTTGCCTGCTTTTCTGCGTTTTGCACAGGGTTTTCCCTGCAGCAGCAGCGCCGCTTCCTTCAGGCTGCTCACTCCGATGATCTCCACGCCTTTCACCAGCCTGCCTTCCCCGGCATTCTCCTCGGGTACGATGCACCGCCTGATCCCGCGTCTGGCAGCTTCCATGACCATCGGAAGGATCCCCGGCACTTTCCCCACGCTGCCGTTCAGGCCCAGCTCGCCGATCATCAGACAGTCTTTCGCGGATCCAGCCGGAATCTGTCCAAGCGCCGCAAGGACCGCCGCTGCGATGGGCAGATCAAAGGACGCCCCGCGCTTTCTCACCGTGGCAGGAGACAGATTGACCACGGTGCGCTTCGGCGGATATTCATAGCCTGAATTGCGGACCGCCGTGCGCACGCGCTCCCCGGCTTCCCGCACCTCCGATGAAAGGTACCCGACCATGTGGAACACCGGCAGTCCGTTCGACACGTCCGCCTCCACACGGATCAGCTCCGCCTGCAGTCCATCTACGGCGGCAGATAAAATTGTACTGAAACTCATTGCACTCCTTTCCATTCAAGAAATCCGAAAACACCACAAACAAAAATGAAATCCCGGCCGATCCGGCCAGACTCCGCACACGGCATGAGCGCCGCTGCAGAAAGATTACCGAAAGAAGATTCCTTCGGGAATGTATGAATATCATAGAGCACGAAACCGCTTCTGTCAATACCGGTTTTCCTTTCAAGTGGAAAAGCACAATCCGCCGGCTCTGCTCATAAAATAGAATCAAACGCGCTAAGAGGTGCCGCTGTGAAATCATTTCCCAATCCACTCACTCCCCCGGAAGAAAAGTATTACATCCAGAAATACACGGAGGGCAGCCTTGAAGCGAAACACATCCTGATCGAACGGAATCTGCGGCTCGTAGCCCATGTCATGAAAAAATATCAGAATCTCGACGAAGACCCGGAGGACCTGCTCTCCATCGGAACGATCGGCCTCATCAAAGCGGTCACGACCTTCAACCCCGGCAAAGGAAACCGGCTGGCCGCCTACGCATCGCGCTGCATCGAAAACGAAATCCTCATGCACTTCCGTTCCCGGAAGAAATCCGCAAAGGAAATCTCCCTCTACGAGCCCATCGGCACTGACCGGGAAGGCAACGAGATCCGGCTCTACGACATCATCGAAGCCGACGAATGCGACATCCCTGAAAAGATTGATCTCAGGGAGAACATCCAGAAACTCTATGAAAAAGTTGAAAGCGGGCTTTCTCAGAGAGAAAAGCTCGTTTTAAAAATGCGTTACGGGTTGTATAACAGCGAAGAATACACACAGCGGGAAATCGCAAGGCAGCTTGGGATCTCCCGCTCTTATGTCTCACGGATCGAGAAGAGCGCAGTCGAGAAACTGAGAGAGCATTTCGAAGAAGAATGAAAATTCGTGTTTGTTTAACAGATGCCGCTGTAGCAGAAAAAATATAAAAATCAAACAATACACGCGGAAAAAGAGGATACTGCAGCGCTGTGCCGACCCGCTTCACCTCATCCCCTCGAATCCATGTAACGCGATATTAAAATACTCGTCCATTGGAACTCGTATTTTAACACCGCTAACATGGAGAACGAGGTGTATTCGGAACGCTCCATGTCGATGCACAGCTTATGCAGTATCCTCTTTTTCCGCTGTCTCATCCGATCATTAATCCTTTCTTCTGCCACAGCTCCATCCTTCAACAAACACTCATACTAACCAGAAGAAATCTGAACCTTGTCGTCTGAGTCCCGATTTCATCCCATTTTCTGTAAACTTGGTAATCACCTGGAAGGTACTTTCTAACGGATAAGCGTAACAAATCTGACGCATACCGCCACTTTGATGCACCTTTCGGAACAGGCGGGATGTAATGCGGGCGGCGACTGTGCAGGGGCATAAGAGATAATAACAAGCCTGTGATGCGGCATCAGTCAGGAAAAGGAAGTTGTCTGAGTGAAACGAGTTCTTCCTTTTCCTGACTGTATTTAGCCGTATCACAGGCTTGTTATTATCTCTTATGCCCGTATCTTATGCCTGCGGACCAGCTGCAACGAGTGCTTTTCCAAGTTCGTTGCTCTCGTATTTCTTAAAGTTCTTAACGAATCTTGCAGCCAGGTCATTTGCCTTAGCCTCCCACTCGGAAGCGTCTGCATATGTATCTCTCGGGTCAAGGATCGCCGGATCAACTCCCGGAAGCTCTGTCGGAACTTCGAAGTTGAAGTGCGGGATCGTCTTTGTCGGTGCGTCAAGGATCGCTCCGCTTAAGATCGCGTCGATGATACCGCGTGTATCTTTGATGGAGATACGTTTTCCTGTTCCGTTCCATCCTGTGTTTACGAGGTATGCTTTTGCTCCGCTCTCTTTCATTCTCTTAACGAGCTCCTCAGCATATTTTGTCGGATGAAGCTCAAGGAATGCCTGTCCGAAGCATGCGGAGAATGTCGGTGTCGGCTCTGTGATGCCGCGCTCTGTACCTGCAAGTTTTGCTGTGAATCCTGACAGGAAGTAGTACTCTGTCTGCTCCGGTGTAAGTACGGATACCGGCGGAAGTACGCCGAATGCATCAGCTGACAGGAAGATCACGTTCTTCGCTGCCGGAGCTGCGGATACCGGACGAACAATCTTCTCGATGTGGTCAATCGGGTAGGATACACGTGTATTCTCTGTCACGCTCTTATCTGTAAAGTCGACCTTTCCTTCTGCGTCAAGTGTTACGTTCTCAAGAAGCGCGTTTCTCTTGATCGCGTTGTAGATATCCGGCTCGGACTCTTTGTCAAGGTCGATAACCTTTGCGTAGCATCCTCCCTCGAAGTTGAAGATACCGTTGTCATCCCAGCCGTGCTCGTCATCACCGATGAGGAGTCTCTTCGGGTCTGTGGAAAGTGTTGTCTTACCTGTTCCGGAAAGTCCGAAGAAGATTGCCGTATTCTCGCCGTTCATGTCTGTGTTTGCTGAACAGTGCATGGAAGCGATGCCCTTGAGCGGCAGGTAGTAGTTCATCATGGAGAACATACCTTTCTTCATCTCTCCGCCGTACCATGTGTTCGCGATCACCTGCTCGCGGCTTGTGATGTTGAACATAACCGCTGTCTCAGATCTCAGGCCAAGCTCTTTGTAGTTCTCTACTTTCGCTTTGGAAGCGTTGTAAACAACGAAGTCCGGTACGAAGTTCTCAAGCTCTTCTGCTGTCGGACGGATGAACATGTTCGTTACGAAGTGTGCCTGCCATGCAACTTCCACGATGAAACGGATCGCCATACGTGTGTCTTTGTTAGCGCCGCAGAATGCGTCAACAACGAACAGTCTCTTATTGGAGAGTGTTTTGATCGCAAGGTCTTTTACTGAATCCCAAGCTTCTTTTGTTGCAGGATGGTTGTCGTTCGGATATTCCTCAGTTGTCCACCATACAGTGTCTTTGGAATTCTCATCCATAACGATATATTTATCTTTCGGTGAACGACCGGTGTAGATACCTGTCATAACGTTGACTGCACCGAGTTCACTCTCCTGACCCTTGTCAAAGCCTTCAAGATTCGGGTTTGTCTCCTCCTCGAATAACATCTCATAGGAAGGATTGTGAACGATTTCCGTAGTTCCTGTAATGCCATACTGAGTCAAATCAATATTTGCCATACCTCTTCTACCTCTCTCTTTCTAAAATCTTCTTTGGGCTCTATCGCAATCCCAATTGAACTCATTATACCTAAGAACGATTGAAAAAGCAATAACAATCTTATTAATTTTCAACTTTTTTATGAAAGAATACCCGTTTTATAATTCATTTATATTCTCATGCGACCCGATTCTCTCAGTCATCCAACATAATAAATGCAGGATTATGTTTCAAATCCTGCATTTTATAAATGATTAATATTTTTTTAACAAAGTCGCTCAGAACATTTCCGGCAGAAGTTCCGCCAGCGTGTATATTCTGTACTCTTCTTCCGATCTGGCGCAGATGATCTCAAATGCATCCGGCGCACAGAATTCCGCCATTACCTGACGGCAGACGCCGCACGGATAACACCAGACCGTCCCATCCTCCCCGCCTGTAATGGCGATGGCGGCGAATTCGCGTTTCCCTTCTGAAACCGCTTTGAAAAACGCCGTCCGCTCCGCGCAGTTGGTCGGACCGTACGCCCGGTTCTCGATATTACAGCCGGTATAGACGCTTTCGTCACTGCAGAGCAGCGCCGCGCCCACCCGGAAATGCGAGTAGGGGCTGTATGAATATCCCCTTGCTTCCAGCGCCTTTTCGATCAACTCCCGGCGCTGTGTATCGGATACTATCATTCCGTTTCGCTCCTTTGCCTGTCAGAACATTCTCAGAAATATTCCCGCTTCAGTTTCGTCGTGTATACCGCAAATGCCACGAGCACGATGAAGAAGATCACCATACCGGCTGTATCCGCAACCGGCATCGGATATGCGTAGCAGTGGATCACATCAAGCGCGCCGTAGGCAAGAGACACGATCCCGAACCCGAGCAGCGCCGGGGAAACCTTCCGGATGTACTCCTCCTTATTCTTGCATTTCTTATACATAAAATCCTTGCCGAGAAGGATCGTGGCATTGATATCGCCGGACGTTTTCATCTTATAGAACCAGTACAGCGCATACACGCCGCAGGCGCAGACGATAACGCCGATAATCCCCCACATGCTGTTCATATTTTCCATATCCATCGTTTTATCTCCTTACACTCCAAGAATCTCTCTGACCGTCTGCTTCATCTCCCCGGCATCGCATTCTCTCGTATGGCGGATATCGGCGCTGCGGATCTCTTCGATCGCGTTCGGGATATCCGTGCCGGAAATGCGGCTCAGTTCGTCCACCAGATCGAACTCGTCCGCGGATGCATATTTTTCATCGATCGCGGTCATGACGCTGTGGATGAATTTGTACGGGCTTGCGGTCGACGCCACCAGGCACTTCCTGCTGTCGCCGCTGTTCTTCCGGTACTGCGCACACACATAAGCCGCTACCGCCGTGTGCGTATCCATCACATACCCTGTCCTGGCAAAAGTATCGTGAATTGCTTCCTTTGTTTCCTCCTCGGAGGCAAAACCGCCCTCGAAATCCGCCAGACGTTCCCGCATTTCCGGCGTGATCTCATAGGATCCCTTTTCTCTGAGCTGCGCCATCAGGCCGGCGGTCTTTTCCGCATCCTGTCCGGCGATCGTGTAGATCAGACGCTCCAGGTTGCTGGAGATCAGGATATCCATGGACGGGGAAGATGTGAGGATGAACTCACGGTTCTTATCGTATACGCCCGTGCGGAAGAAATCAAAAAGCACTTTGTTTTCATTGGATGCACAGATCAGCTTCGCGATCGGCACGCCCATCTGCTTCGCATAATATGCCGCCAGGATGTTGCCGAAGTTTCCGGTCGGAACCGTCACATTAATAGCTTCCCCGGATGCGATCTCTTCATTTTCCAGAAGCTTCGCGTACGCATATACATAGTAGACCACCTGGGGAACGAGACGTCCGATATTGATGGAGTTTGCCGACGAGAACTGATAGCCCGCATCCGCAAGCTCTTTTGCAAACCCGGCATCCTCGAAGATCTCTTTTACGCCGCTCTGGGCATTGTCAAAGTTTCCGTGGATGGCCACCACCGAAGTATTATCCCCTTTCTGGGTCACCATCTGCAGCTCCTGCACCCGGCTCACGCCGCCCTTCGGATAGAAGACGATGATCTTTGTCCCCGGCACATCTGCGAAGCCGGCCAGAGCCGCCTTGCCTGTGTCGCCGGATGTGGCGGTCAGGATCACGATCTCATTGGTCACATGATTCTTCTTCGCCGCCGTTGTCAGCAGGTGCGGCAGGATGGAAAGCGCCATGTCCTTAAAGGCGATGGTCGCGCCGTGGAACAGTTCCAGATGATACGTGTCCTCCACCTTCACCAGCGGGGCGATCACTTCTGTATCAAACTTGGAATCATAGGCGCTGTCGATGCAGTGCTTCAGTTCTTCTTCCGTAAAATCCGTCAGGAACTGCTTCATGACCGCATAGGCCGTCTCCTGATAGCTCATCCCCTTAAGCTGGTCCATGGTCACGTCAAGCTTCGGGATCTGCTCCGGAACAAACAGGCCGCCGTCCGCCGCAAGTCCTTTCAGGATCGCTTCGGATGCAGTCACCGCAATGTCAGAGTTTCTTGTGCTGTTATACAGTAGATTCATCTTCTCAACCTCTTCATTTCTATCGTTTGGAAATTATGATCGCTCCGATGCCGCATACCGCCATCAGGATCGGATAGATCAGGTACGGCATCATGTCGAACGGCGTCAGCCCGGTAAGCGTTGCCGCCGAGAGGAGCTGCGCCCCGTATGGGATCAGTCCCTGTCCCACGGAAGTAAACATATCAAGCAGGGATGCGGACCGTTTCGGCTCCACTCCGAACTCGTCGCAGATCTCCTTCGCGATCGGGCCGGACATGACAATGGCCACCGTATTGTTGGCCGTACAGAGATCCACCAGCAGCGCCAGCGCCGCGATGCCCGCCTGGGCGCCCCGTTTCCCGCGGATCCGGCTTTTGATCAGATCCAGGATAAACTGGATGCCGCCGTTCGCCCGGACAAGGGAAACAATGCACGCCACGATGATCGAGATCACCGTGATATCATACATGGACGTAACGCCGTCGCCCATCACCGTAAACATTTCCGAAACAGCAATGGTCCCCGTCCATACTCCGACCACGATTGACAGGACGGTTCCGGCGATCAGCACCAGGAAAACATTGATCCCGATCAGCGCCCCGATCAGGACGACCAGATACGGGATAACCTGGAACAGGTTATACTCGCCGCTGGCGATATTGTAGCTCATATCCCTGGTAACGAACCAGAAGAAAACAATGGTGATTACCGCCGCCGGAAGGACGATCAGGAAGTTGGCCTTGAACTTGTCCTTCATCTCACAGCCCTGCGTCTTGACCGCCGCAATCGTCGTATCTGAGATCATGGACAGATTGTCTCCGAACATGGCGCCGCAGACAACAGACGCGATACAGACCGCCATCGGGAATCCCGCTTCATTGCTGACGCCCACTGCGATCGGGGCCAGCGCCGCGATCGTTCCCATGGATGTTCCCATGGATACCGAGATAAAACAGCTGATGATAAAAAGCCCCGCCACGATAAAGTGGGCCGGAATCAGCGACAGTCCCAAATTAACGGTGCTGTCCACGCCTCCCGCCGCCGTAACGGCTCCTGAGAACGCGCCCGCACAGAGGAAAATGAGACTCATGGTAATGATATTTTCCTCGCCCACACCCTGTGCGATGATCTTTACTTTCTCGTCAAAACTTACTTTCCGGTTCTGCAGAAACGCCACAAACAGCGCGATCAGGAATGCCACGATGGCAGGCATCGCGTAAAAATCCTGAAAAATGATCCCCGCGCCCAGAAAGATAACGAGGAATACACCGATCGGCAGGAGCGCCGACAGTTTCCCCTGATTCTGATTTTCCATAACTTCTTCCTTTAATAACTTCCCAATTAGTTTTTCTTTTTATTATTCGTATAATTCACAAGCCCGCCTGCGGCGATCAGCTTCTGCATGAATTCCGGGAACGCCTGTCCCTGATACTCCGTGCCTTTCGTGCGGTCATAGATCTTCCCGCTGTCGAAATCCACTTCCACCTCATCGCCGGCCTCGATATTCTGCGCCGCCTCCGGACACTCGATGATCGGAAGACCGATGTTGATTGCGTTCCGGTAAAAAATGCGCGCAAATGTCTCCGCAATGATGCAGCTTACGCCCGCCGTCTTCAGGCAGAGCGGCGCATGCTCTCTGGAAGAGCCGCAGCCGAAGTTCTTATTGGCAACGATCATGTCGCCCGGCTGGACTTTCTTCGCAAAATCCGGGTCAATATCCACCATGGCATGGCTTGCCAGCTCCTGCGCATCGAAGGAATTCAGATATCTTGCCGGGATGATCACATCTGTATCCACATTGTCGCCATATTTAAAAACATGTCCTTTTGCTCTCATTACAGGTCACCCACTTTCTCAGGATTTGCGATATAACCGGCGATAGCGCTGGCTGCCGCCACCTCGGGAGATGCCAGATAGATCAGGGAATCCACATGGCCCATGCGGCCCACAAAATTGCGGTTCGTCGTGGAAACGCATTTCTCTCCTGCCGCCATAACACCCATGTGACCGCCCATGCACGGTCCGCAGCTCGGCGTATTCACCGCGCAGCCCGCGTCGACAAAGATCTCCAGCAGTCCTTCTTCAATACACTGTTTATAGGTCTTCTGCGTCGCCGGAACCACCATCACACGCACATCCGGATGAACCGTACGGCCTTTCAGGATCGCAGCCGCCCTGCGCATATCCTCCATCCGGCCGTTGGTGCAGGAGCCGATCACTACCTGGTCGATCTTGACCGGTTCCATCGCCTCCACCTCATCGATGGTCTTCGCATTGCCCGGAAGATGCGGGAATGCCACTGTCGGGCGGACCTCAGACAGATCTACCGTGATTACGTCGTCATATTTTGCATCCTCATCCGCCTCGTAGATCGTGTACGGCTTCTTCGAATGCTCCTGAATATACGCAAGTGCCTGGTCATCCACCGGGAAGATACCGTTCTTCGCGCCCGCCTCGATCGCCATGTTCGCCATCGTAAAGCGGTCGTCCATGGACAGGTTCGCAATGCCGTCCCCTGTGAATTCCATGGATTTGTACAGCGCGCCGTCCACACCGATAAGCCCGATGATGTGGATAATAATATCCTTGCCGCTGACATATTTTGACGGTCTGCCCGTCAGAACAAACTTAATTGCGCTTGGTACTTTAAACCAGATCTCCCCGGTCGCCATACCGGTCGCCACGTCCGTCGTACCCATACCTGTTGAAAATGCGCCCAGTGCACCGTATGTACAGGTGTGAGAATCCGCACCGATGATGCATTCCCCGGCCGTCACCACGCCGGCCTCCGGCAGGATCGCATGCTCCACGCCGGACTTGCCCTGCTCAAAATACCAGGTCAGCCCCTGCTCCTTCGCGTACTCGCGGATGGCCTTGGAGTTCTCCGCGGATTTGATATCCTTGTTCGGTGTAAAATGATCAGGAACAAATACCACTTTATCCTTATCAAACACATGATCCGACATCTGCTTAATAATCGGAAGCGCCATCGGCCCTGTAATATCATTCGCCATAACGACGTCCAGCTTCGCCTCGATCAGCTGGCCCGCTTCCACGTGGTCAAGTCCCGCATGGGCTGCAAGGATCTTCTGCGTCATAGTCATTCCCATGTTAACACACCTCCTGAAATTGTGAAAATTCTGTGTTCCGGGACGTAGTCATTTTCAATTTTACTACGTCCCAAATTGAAATTTGCCCTGTCCCTTTTTACTTCTTCGCGATGTATCCCTTCGCGGTCAGCGCCTCTGCACACAGTACCGCGCCGCCTGCAGCGCCTCTTACGGTGTTGTGTGACAGTCCGATGAATTTGAAGTCATACATGCTGTCTTCTCTCAGGCGTCCGATGGATACGCCCATGCCGTTCTCATAATCCACGTCCATCGTTACCTGTGGACGGTTGTCCTCCTCCAGGTACTGGATGAACTGCTTCGGCGCGCTCGGAAGTTCCGCCTCCTGCGGGAAGCCTTTGAAGTTCACAAGCTTCTCGATGAGCTGCTCTTTCGTCGGTTTTTTCTCGAAGTTGATGAATACTGCTGCCGTATGGCCGTTGAGAACCGGCACGCGCACGCACTGGCAGGTGATCTTCGGCAGTTCGGCTTTCACGATCTGTCCGTTCGCTACTTTACCGAGCACACGCAGCGGTTCCTGCTCGCTCTTCTCTTCCTCTCCGCCGATGAACGGAATGATATTTCCAACCATCTCCGGCCAGTCTTTGAATGTTTTGCCGGCTCCGGAAATTGCCTGATAGGTCGTTACCACGAGTTCTTTCGGGCCGAATTCCTTCCATGCAGCCAGGCACGGAGCATAGCTCTGGATGGAGCAGTTCGGTTTTACCGCGATGAATCCGCGGGTTGTTCCGAGACGTTTCTTCTGATCCGGGATCACATCGAAATGATCCGCATTAATCTCCGGCACAACCATCGGCACATCCGGCGTCCAGCGGTGCGCGCTGTTGTTGGATACAACCGGCGTCTCTGTCTTCGCGTACTCTTCCTCGATGGCTTTGATCTCATCCTTGCTCATGTCAACTGCGCTGAAAACGAAGTCAACGGTGGATGCCACGTGCTCCACATCATTTACATTGAGAACAACAAGGTTCTTCACAGCCTCCGGCATCGGCGTGTCCATTTTCCAGCGTCCGCCTACTGCCTCTTCATAAGTCTTACCTGCGGAACGGGGGCTTGCCGCCACCGTAACCACCTCAAACCACGGGTGGTTCTCCAGCAGAGAGATAAATCTCTGACCTACCATACCTGTTGCTCCCAGAATGCCTACTCTTAATTTCTGATCCATTTTTCTGATCCTTCCTTTCTCTGTTCTGTTTATGATTTCATTCAAAATGTAACTTTCATATCGGCTGCATCTCACTCCGCCGTCAGGTACTCTTCCTCCGCCCGGATGACCTTCTCCATGGCCGCGCGACCCGGCGCGCCGATGGTGTTGCGCATCTCCACGCAGGTCTTCATACTGATGGCGTCGTAAATATCTTCCTCAAATACCGGTGAGATGGCCTTGAACTCTTCCAGGCTCATATCGTCCAGCGCAATCCCCTTGTCGATGCAGTAGAGAACAAGCCGTCCGACAATGCCGTGGGCGTCACGGAACGGTACGCCGTGGTTTACCAGATAATCCGCCGCATCCGTGGCGTTTGTAAATCCGTGCTTCGCGCTCTCCTCCATACGCGGCGCATTGAACTTCATGGTCTTCAGCATGCCCGTGAAGAGCGCCAGACATCCCTTCGTGGTGTCGATGGCGTCGAATACAAACTCCTTATCCTCCTGCATGTCCTTATTATATGCAAGAGGCAGCCCCTTCATCGTGGTCAGCATGGACATCAGCGCCCCGTAGACGCGCCCCGTCTTGCCCCGCACCAGTTCTGCGATATCCGGGTTCTTCTTCTGCGGCATGATGCTGCTGCCCGTACTGTAGGCATCGTCGATCTCCACGAATTTATACTCGTTTGTATTCCAGATGATCACTTCCTCGGAGAACCGGCTCAGGTGCATCATCACCGTGGACATGGCCGACAGAAGTTCGATCAGGTAATCCCGGTCGGACACGGAATCCATGCTGTTCAGCGTCGGTCCGTCAAAATCAAGCAGCTCTGCCGTATACTCCCGGTCCAGCGGATAGGTGGTCCCCGCCAGCGCGCCGGAGCCCAGCGGGCAGAGATTCATTCTCCTGTAAATATCTTTCATGCGGGAGCGGTCACGCTTAAACATCTCGAAATATGCGCCCATGTGGTGCGCCAGCGTGATCGGCTGCGCTTTCTGGAGATGGGTGAATCCCGGCATAAATGTCTCGAGATTGTCCTTCATCAGCCCGAGGAGCACTTCCAGCAGCTCCTTCAGAAGCCCGTCCAGCTCCACGATCTCATCTCTCGTATAAAGCTTCATGTCCAGCGCCACCTGGTCGTTCCGGCTGCGCCCGGTGTGCAGCTTCTTGCCCGCGTCGCCGATGCGGTCGATCAGGTTGGCCTCCACGAAGCTGTGGATGTCTTCATATTCTTCTGTGATCTCAAGCGTCCCGTTCTCCACGTCCGCGCGGATCCCCTCAAGACCCTTTATGATCTGCCCCTTCTCTTCCTCCGTCAGGATGCCCTGCTTCGCCAGCATCGTCACATGCGCGATGCTGCCGCGGATATCCTGTTCCCAGAATCTCCGGTCAAAAGAGATGGAAGCGTTGAAATCATATACCAGTTTGTCCGTTTCCTTGGTGAAACGGCCGCCCCATAACTGTGCCATTTTTCTTCCTCTTTTCTGTCTCTTGTGTGCGTTCCGCCCGGCGGCGGAAATAAAATACAGTCCGGCATATTCAGACTGTACTCTATATCGACTTAGTTTAACACATTAAAGCGTCATATGTCTACTTAAAAGTGCGTTTCACTCAGGCTTTTTCGAATCACGCATGGAAAACTCGCATCCACAGTAATCCTGCCGGTACAGGCCGTACTCCTTTGACAGTTCGATGGAGCGCTTGTACCCGTTCTTCTTCTTGAAATCCGAGACCAGATATTCCACCCCGTATTCTTTCCCGACGCGGATGCCGATCTCATTCAGTTTCTGCGCATTTTTCAGCGGACTGATGCTGAGGGTGGTCGTAAAATAGTCGAACCCGCCTGCCGCCGCCTGCGCCGCCGCTTCCCGGAGCCGCAGTTCGTAACACTTCATGCACCGGGCGCCGCCTTCCCGTAAGTCTTCCATCCCCGCCGCCATGGCATAGAACTTTTCCTTATCATATCTGCCCGCCAGAAATGAGACCGGATAGCGGAACTTCATCGCCCGGATCAGGTTCTGCTGCTCCAGGATCCGTTTCGTATACTCGCTCTCCGGATAAATATTGGGATTATAATATAAAACCGTGATCTTAAAATAATCCGAAAGATACTCCAGCACATAACTGCTGCACGGCGCACAGCAGCTGTGGATCAGAAGAGTCGGCACCTTCTGTTCCGCCTCAAGCTTCTTTAAAACCTTTTCCAGTTCTTTCTGATAGTTGATTTTTTGTATATTCATCAAAAGATCTCCTGTATCACATCCGCACGCATAGTATCGCGTGCGCACCTATTGTACCACATTTTCCCCGCACGGAACACACCATACCCTCAATATTTTCATACATTGATTATAGATATACCCGACGGATGGAAGTGAACTTATGACTCCGATTCTGGAATTAAGAAATATTGATTATTCCTACCACACATTGGACGGGGAGACCAAAGCCCTGTCCAATATTTCATTTACCCTGACCAGAGGGGAATTCGTCTCTGTGGTCGGCCCCTCCGGCTGCGGCAAGTCCACGCTCCTCTCCCTGATCGACGGCCTCATGCAGCCGGAAAGCGGCGAAATGCTTCTGAACGGGCAGCCGCTGACCGAGAATTCCGAGCGGATCGGCTACATGCTGCAGCACGACCACCTCTTCGAGTGGCGGAGCATCTGGCGAAATGTCCTGCTGGGCGCGGAGATCAGCGGCCGGCTCACCCCGGAGACGAAGCGGCATGCAAAAGCCATGCTCGAACAGTACGGCCTGAAACAGTTCGCCCGCTCCAGGCCTTCCGAGCTGTCCGGGGGCATGCGCCAGCGGGCCGCCCTCATCCGAACTCTGCTCATGGAACCGGAGCTTCTGCTCCTCGACGAACCTTTCTCCGCCCTGGACTACCAGACCCGGCTCACCGTCAGCGACGACATCGGTCAGATTATCCGCCGGTCCGGCAAGACCGCTCTTCTGGTCACCCACGACCTCTCCGAAGCCGTCAGCCTGGCGGACCGGGTTATCATCCTCACCCGGCGTCCGGCCCGGATCGCCCGCATCATCCCGGTTACATTCAACCTGGCGGATGATACGCCGCTGGCCCGGAGAAATGCACCCGAATTCAAAACCTATTTTAATGAAATATGGAAGGAGCTGAACCGCGATGAATCGACAGAAACACGTACCGCAGACCCCCGCTGAAACACCGTCCGACGGCCAGGCCCGTTTCATCCGGAGACTCCGCCGCCACCGGATCACCGTGCGCACCGCCCGGATCCTCATCCTGATCCTCTTTCTCCTCCTCTGGGAGTTCTGCGCAGATCAGGGGATCATCGATTCCTTTATCTTCAGCAGCCCCTCCAGGATCGCCCTGTGCTTTTACGAGATGACCGTGGACCGGTCCATTTTTCTCCACATCGGCGTCACCCTGTATGAAACCATTGTCAGCTTCCTGCTGGTGACCGCCATCGGCATCCTCGCCGCCGTGCTGCTCTGGTGCAGCCGGAGCCTCTCGGAGATCCTGGAACCTTATCTGGTCGTCCTGAACAGCCTGCCGAAATCCGCACTGGCGCCCCTCCTCATCGTGTGGCTGGGCGCCACGCCGACCACCATCATCGTAGCCGGTATGTCGGTGGCCATATTCGGCAGCATCATGAACCTGTATACCAGCTTCACGACCGTTGATAAAGAAAAGATCAAGCTGATCCGGACCCTCCACGGGAACCGGCGGCACGCCCTCTTCAAAGTCGTGCTCCCCAGCTCCGTTCCCGCCATCATCAGCAACATGAAAGTCAACATCGGACTCTGCCTGGTGGGCGTGGTCATCGGGGAATTCCTGGCCGCAAGGAACGGGCTCGGGTACCTCATCATCTACTCCAGCCAGGTGTTTAAGATGAACTGGCTCTTAATGTCCATCGTCCTGCTGTGCATCATGGCGATGGCGCTGTATGCGGTGATCGGGGTGGTAGAGAAACTGTACCGGAAACGATTTTGACACCCGGAACAAAAACTGAAATCCCCTCAGACAGTACTGGAGAAAAACTGTCTGAGGGGATATAAATTAATGTATCAATTTTACCGGTTTCATGAAGAAAATAATTTATTTCCAACGATCACTGCATCTTCAGGATCAAAATAATCACTCATCAGACTGCTGAGTCCGCTTGCTTTCCAGGTTTGGTCAAATGTAATATCTTTTGAATTACTCAAAACAATATAAGTTGTGCTTTTAGCAGCATTATTCAATCTTCCTGTGATTTCCAGGCGGTATTTGTATGTGTGCCCTTCGCAGACCCACGTTCCGTCTTCCGCCCTGTAGTGCGACTTCTGATATACAAATTCTTCATTATCATATTTTTCCTGAATATCGTCTGCCGGCGTCACCTCATACACTTCCAGATGGTTCTGTGTGCCGAACGGCGGATTTATCAGGAAACATACTGCAACTGCAACACATGCAATAATCACTGCGACAATAATCCAAAATACAGGTTTCTTATAATTCAATATGGTTTTCATTCTATCCCCCTGCGTATTTCTTCAATCTGTTCTTCCGTTATTGTCTGCTTCTTTCAACTCTTCTGTATATAATAGGATAGCATAGCATCCGCTAAAATAAAACCTGAAAATGTTCGGTCGCTCCCTGTCTGTCTCTGCTTTTGCAGTCGGTTATTTTATCTCTTTTTCCTGCGTATAATAACCGCAGTTGTCATGCTCATGACCGAAACCAGAATCAATGCGATCCACGGTGTGATATCCGCGGAATCGCCGGTCTGTGCAACGATGTCCTCATCCCCGTCGTCTGCCGCCGGTCCTACCGGTTTGTCCGGTTCTTCGGGTTCAGCCGGTTTTAAACTGTACCCATAAAAATGGACACGTCCCTTTCATTTATTTCTGATTTCCACATATACATCTTTACCATAGAGCCTTCTGATTTTCAAACTTTTTCAGAATAAGTCTACTTTTTCGGATTTCTACGAATTTTCATCAAATACACTTAGAAAAATCAGGAGGCCTGTCGATTTCCCGATAGCCTCCTTCATCTGACCCTCCTGCCTATAGCATTTGACTCACTCTATTTCCCGGCGTATTTTTTCAATCTCTTCCTCACTTAATCCGGTCGCCTCTCTGATCATCTTAATTTCCGCACCTGCTTTCAGAAAAGCGAGGATCATTTCGCGTTTCCCCTCTGTTCTTCCATTATTATCTGCTTCTTTCAACTCTTCCGCAAATAATTCTTTCAATGCATCACACATCTTCTTTTCCACCTCCATCTGTTCCCAGTTTGCGCGGGTAATAAGATCCATTACGGCAGCGTAATCTTTTGATTTCCTGTGTTTTTCATACTCGCGCATCAGCTTCTGTATTTCTTTGCCTGCCTGCAGATCCGTTCGCATGCTCTGCAGCCAGTAGTTTTCCGTGTCCGTCAGTTTTGGAACGATCAGAAGCTGCATGGGGATCGGATCCCCTTTCAGATAATAAATCCCTCCGCCCTGATATTCGGTATTGATCCCACGCACATATTTTAAGTGGCGGAGCAGATTCCGCGGATAATGACTGCACACAAACGTAAGCGTTAATTCCTGCGGATCAATCTCCTTTATCTGGTCCGTATTGGATTGATAGATACAGGCATAGCCGTAAACTTTATAAAAATCATTGAT
>DWUU01000035.1 GCA_019120575.1 Candidatus Mediterraneibacter quadrami | reverse complement strand
GCGTGCGTGCGTGCGTGCGTGCGTGCGTGCGTAAAGATTATGCGCTCTCTATCCATCCCTGTCAATCCCTGAACCATATCCGTAAAAACGGACACGTCCCTTTCATTTATTTCCGATTTTCGGACACCCTTCGATTTCAGAATCCCCTTTACCGGACACTTCTTTATTATTTTACCATAAATCGCCCTGCTTGTGTTATGTCGTATAGGTATTATAATGGTCGTTCAGGTATTTTTCTGCCATTCCGAGTTTCTCTCTGACCTGCCCCATCCTTGCGTCAAATGCTTCATAGAATCCATGATCATCCGCCGCCATATATGCGGTCTCATAGAAGCTCCGCAGGACATAAAGAGTCAGGATCCGCCTCTTTTCTTCATCAAGCGTCTCAAGGGCGGCCTCGCATTCATTCAGGAAGTCATGCCACCTGAGGATGTACCGTTCATAGGATTTAAGGTCCGGGATCCCCAGCCATTTCCGGATCTTGACCTTCCCCCGGTCTTTCTTCCGGCACTCATGGATCTGGATAAAGTAGCGGAATCCATTTTCCTCATAGTACCGCCCCAGGGGGAACAGTCGGCACAGTCCCGGTCTGCAGCCGTGCACCGAACACCGTCCGTTTTCATCGAGGAAGGGGCAGACGTCCGTCCCGCTGTCCATTTTCAGATTGGGGAGGATCATGCCGTCCACGATCCCCAGTTCAATGATTCCGGCGCTCATCAGTGCGGTGAAGTCCTGCTTTATCCCCTGCGAGAACCGCCAGATGTCCATCGGATCCAGGATGATGGAACTGCCCATGCCGCGGCAGCACGCCGAACAGCCCTCGCAGTCCCTGCAGTCCGCCTTCACCATATCTCCCGATGAATAGAGCCGGCCGTCCGATATCTCATTAATATCTACATTTCGCTTCATACGTTCTGTCTCTTTCTCCCAAGATTTACCGTTGCTATTTTCCCCTATCTTTCTCTTCCTGTCAAGGAAAAAGACCGGTCAGGCCCGCATATTCGGACTTAACCGGTCTTTTTACATATCAAACTGTTTTTTTACGGTTTTTCAGCCGTGGATCTCAGTCATTGTATCCGTTCGGATTCTGGCTCTGCCATCTCCATGCGTCCTCGCACATCTCATCCAGTCCGCGCTCAGCCACCCAGTGCAGCTCGTTCTTCGCCTTTGTTGCATCACAGTAGCATGTGGCGATGTCGCCCTCGCGGCGCGGTTTGATCTCGTACGGGATCTCTTTGCCGCAGGCCTTCTCGACTGCTTTTACCATGTCAAGAACGGAATATCCGTTTCCTGTACCCAGGTTGTAGACGGATACGCCGGCTTTCTCTTTCAGCTTCTCTACCGCGCGCACATGGCCGATGGCCAGGTCAACCACATGGATGTAATCGCGCACGCCAGTGCCGTCGTGTGTATCATAGTCATTGCCGAATACGCCGAGCTTCTCCAGTTTGCCGATGGCCACCTGTGTAATGTACGGCATCAGGTTGTTCGGGATGCCCTTCGGATCCTCGCCGATCAGTCCGCTCTTGTGTGCGCCGATCGGGTTGAAGTATCTTAAGAGGACCACGTTCCACTCCGGATCCGCTGTATGAAGGTCGGTGAGGATCTGCTCCAGCATCCACTTCGTCCAGCCGTACGGATTCGTGCAGGTTCCCTTCGGGCACTCTTCGGTGATCGGGATGAATGCCGGATCTCCGTATACGGTTGCGGAAGAACTGAAGATAATGTTCTTCACGCCGTGGTTTCTCATCACATCACAGAGGTTGATGGTTCCGCCGATATTGTTCTCATAGTACTCCAGCGGCTTTCTCACAGACTCGCCCACCGCTTTCAGGCCTGCGAAATGGATCACGGATTCGATCTCTTCTTTCTCGAAGATCTCGTTCATCGCTTCCTTGTCGCGGATGTCCGCTTTATAGAATGTAAGATCCTTTCCTGTGATCTGTTTAACGCGGTCAAGGGCTTTTTCAGATGCATTGTAAAGATTGTCCGCTACAACCACGTCATAGCCTGCATTTAAAAGTTCCACGCATGTGTGGCTTCCGATAAATCCGGCGCCTCCGGTTACTAAGATAGACATATCATTTCCTCCTTGTACTGATTGCGATTTTCTGAAAGAATGTCTCTTTGTTTACATCCCAAGTATAGCACAGCCTTCACGGAAATGCTTTATACTTTTAAATCATCTTATGGTAAAAATGTTGCATGAATGTTCTTTAGTCCCAGAGCTTCTGCGGATAGAGCCCCTCATCCTTTAACGCCTGGATCGCCGCTACGACCACCGGTTTATCTTCTTTGTAGGTTACGCCGTACCACTTGTCTTCGGACTCGAGCACTTTAACGACTGCCCTGTCCTCTGCAAGAAGATCGCTCACCACTGCCGGAAGGTAATACTCGCACTTCATCGGATTTTCTTTCAACCCCTTATCCAGGAATGCCGGAAGTCCCGCTTTGATCTCATCCAGGATGCTTCTTGTAAAGCCCCACATATTCATGGAAACGAGCACGTCCTCATCCACATAGGTCCAGGTCTCGCCGCCGTCCTCGGAATAGGCGATGCCGTCTTCTTTCTTCTCGATCCGCGTGCGCTCCGTCACGCTGACCAGCTCCCTGTCGCTGTTCAGCTCGCAGATGCCTCTGGATACATAGCCGTTGTCCGTAACCGTATTCTTCAGACGGTAGCCCACCATCGTATAGCGGTATCTGTCATCGTCCTCATGAGTCGTAAGATAATCATAGATCACCTGGAACGCGTGGCTTCCATAATAATCATCCGCATTGATCACGGCGAAGGGGCCGTCCACCACGTCAATGGCGCTCAGCACGGCGTGGGCGGTTCCCCACGGCTTTGTCCGTCCGTCCGGAACGCTGTATCCTTCCGGGATATTGTTGATATCCTGGTATGCGTAGGCAACTTCCATATATTTCTCGAGACGGTTTCCGATGGCCTCCCGGAAATCCGCTTCATTTTCCTTTTTAATAATGAACACAACCTTCTCAAATCCGGCGCGCTTTGCGTCGAAAATTGAGAAATCCATGATAATGTGTCCTTCGTTGTCGACCGGATCGATCTGCTTGAGACCGCCGTATCTGCTTCCCATACCTGCCGCCATAATGACAAGAACCGGTTTTTTCATAGTCCTATACCTCCTGATGATCACCGTATTTTGCTCCGTTCGCGGGAGCCGCTCATCTCCTGTTATTGTAATCCATTTCCAAGAGAAAAGCAAACGCCAGTTGGACGCCGGAGTTGTTAAGATAGAGTAAAAATTTACACATATGCTTGATAACCCGTGCAAAACATAGTATAAATATAACGTTTGTGAAATAAAATCAGATAAATGAAAGGACCAAGAAATATATGAATCATAATCTGGATCAAAAAATGACCCCGCTGCAATTCGTCTTCCGGATCTTCCAGGGAGCGCTCATCGGACTGGGCGCCGTGCTTCCCGGCATCTCCGGCGGCGTGCTCGGGGTGATCTTCGGCATCTACAAGCCGATCATGGAACTTCTGTCCCACCCGTTTAAGAACTTTAAGAGCCACGTTTCGCCGCTGATCCCGGTCTTCATCGGGAGCGTCATCGGATTCCTCGGGGTGGCGAACATCCTCTCCTTCTTCCTGGAGAAATATCCGGATCCGTCCGTATGCGTCTTCATCGGACTGATCACGGGCATGCTGCCCTCCCTGTTCCGGGAGGCCGGCGAACAGGGGCGCAGTAAAGGCTCTTTCATCTCTATGATCGTGTGCATGATCGTGATCTTTGCGGTGCTGATCGGCTTCCAGCTGTTCTCCGTAGAAGTGAATGCGAACTTTTTCTGGTTCCTGTTCTGCGGATTCTGCCTGGCGCTGAGCATCATCGCGCCTGGTATGAGTTTCTCCACGCTGCTCATGCCGCTGGGCCTTTACACGCCGTTCGTGGACGGCATCGGACACTTTGATATGTCCATCCTGATCCCCGGCGGGATCGGAGCCGTCATCACCGTGATCTGCCTGGCAAAAGCGATCAACGCGCTATTTGACAACTTCTACTCCATCGCCTTCCACGGCATTATCGGCATCGTCATCGCTGCGACCATTATGACGATCCCCTTCGCCGGATTCGCTGACCCGGCCGCAGCCGCTGTCAACCTCATCTGCATTGCAGCCGGCATTGCCGCTGCGCTGGCCCTTGACCGGTTCAACAGCCGCGTGAATGTTCCCGAATAAGATCAGGCGGCCGGCATGTCCGCCGTCTCTTTTGTAAATTTATGCATCCGGTAGAAATAGTACGGTACAAGCGGGATCAGCGCCGCGATCCAGGCCGCCGGGTCCGCCATGCAGACGCCGGCGAAGCTGGTATGCCCCGCCACGACCAGAACGATCGCGCTTCTGGCTACAAGTTCGAAGATCCCGCCCAGCATGGGCACCAGACCGTAACCCATGCCCTGGAGCGTATTCCGGTACAGGAAGATGCTGCCCAGGAACGGATAACACCAGAATACGGTATGGAAATATGTAACCGAAGCATTTATTACTTCGGTCTCAGACGGACTGATGAAGAGCCAGGTCATATATTTCCCGAAGAAATACATGACGAACATGGTGACAACGCTCCACCCGAAGATCATGAGCTGCGTGCACCGCACGCCCTGTTTCACACGGTCGATCCTTCCGGCGCCCCGGTTCTGTCCCACATAGGTGGCGATGGTCGCTCCGAACGCGGTGAACACTGTCATCAGCATGTTCTGAAGCTTGCCGGCCGCCGAGAATCCGGCCATGTAGATCTCGCCGTACACGTTGACCGCGCCCTGGACGATGATCGTACCGATGGCCGTGATGGAGAACTGCAGGCCCATCGGGATGCCCAGGGCCAGCAGGCGGCCGAAGCTTTTGAAGTCGATCCTGAAATCCTCTTTCTTCAGATGCAGGATCGGAAAGCGTTTCAGAATATAGATATAACAGAGCAGCGCCGATATTCCCTGCGCGATCACCGTCGCATAGGCGCAGCCTTCCACACCCATCCCGAACACAACAATAAACGCAATATCCAGGACCACATTGATCACCGCTGAAATGATCAGGAAATAAAGCGGCGACCGGGAATCCCCAAGCGCACGCAGGAATGCGGCCAGTGCATTATAGGCCGCCGTCACGATCAGTCCGGCATAGATGATCCCCATATAAAGCTTTACATCCGGCATGATGCTGTCGGAATAATTCATCAGCCGCAGGATCGGTTCATTGGCGATCAGGAAGCCTGCCGTCATCAGGATCGCGAACGCAGCGGACAGATAAACGGACATAGCCACATAGTGCCGCATCCGGTCATACTGCTTCGCCCCGAACCACTGGGACACCAGGATCGCAAACCCACTGCTCAGGCCGTTGAGCCATCCGGTCACAAAAAACATGAGCGAGCCGGTGCTTCCGATGGCGGCCAGCGCGTCCACGCCGATGAACTGTCCTGCGACAATGGAATCGGCGATATTATAGAACTGCTGGAAAATATTTCCCAGGCACATCGGGATCATAAAACGGATAATCAGTTTCACCGGACTTCCGGTTGTCATGTCATGTATGGAATTACTGCTCACAGGCTCTCCTCTCATCGTATTTCCCTCTCTTTTCTTTCGTTCAGATTCCCGTCTCAGCGGATGATATTAAACGCGCCGAATCCGGGATATACCGCGCCGGCCCCCAGTTCTTCCTCAATCCGCAGAAGCCGGTTGTATTTGGCCGTCCGCTCGCTGCGGCTGGGAGCGCCGGTCTTGATCTGGCGCGTATTCAGCGCCACGGCCAGATCCGCGATGGTCGTATCTTCTGTCTCGCCGGACCGGTGGGAGGCAATGGCCGTATAACCGGCTTTATGCGCCATTTTGATGGCCTCCAGCGTCTCGGATACGGAGCCGATCTGGTTGAGTTTGATCAGGATGGAATTGCCGCAGCCCAGTTCGATCCCTTTTTTCAGCCGTTCCGTATTGGTCACAAAAAGGTCGTCCCCCACAAGCTGCACCCGGTCTCCCAGTTCTCCCGTCAGGATCTGCCAGCCGTCCCAGTCCTCCTCATCCAGCCCGTCCTCGATGGAATAGACCGGATATTTCCCGGTCAGGTCCTTCCAGTGATCCGCCAGTTGTTCAGAGGTATATTTCTTTCCGCTCTTCGGAAGGATATACTCTCCGGGACGGCCGCCTTTCCACTCGCTGGCCGCCGCATCTATGGCCAGCACAAATTCTTTCTCCGGCTCATAGCCCGCCCGGGTCACCGCCTCAAGAATATATTCGATGGCTTCTTCGTCGCACGAAAGATCCGGTGCGAACCCGCCTTCATCCCCCACTGCCGTCGCAAGCCCTTTTGCCTTCAGCAGGGACTGAAGCGCGTGAAACACCTCGGTGCACCATCTGAGGCCGTCCGCAAAGCACTTGGCCCCGGCCGGCATGATCATGAATTCCTGGACGTCCACCGTATTCGCCGCATGGGCGCCCCCGTTGAGAATATTCATCATGGGCACCGGCAGGCGGTTGGCGTTCACGCCGCCGAGGAAGCGGTACAGGGGAATCTCAAGTGAGGCCGCCGCTGCCCGTGCGCAGGCAATGGAAACCGCCAGGATGGCATTGGCCCCCAGCTTTGATTTGTCTTTTGTCCCGTCCGCCCGGATCATGGCCCGGTCCACTGCGTATATGTCGCATGCATCCATTCCCTTCAGCGTTTCGCAGATCACGGTCCGGACATTTTCCGCGGCCTTCCGGACGCCTTTGCCGCCGTAGCGCTTCTGCTCGCCGTCCCGCAGTTCCAGCGCCTCGTATTCTCCGGTTGAGGCGCCGCTTGGAGCCGCGCCCCGGGCAGTCGTGCCGTCCGCGAGACGGACTTCCGCCTCCACGGTCGGGTTCCCGCGCGAATCTATGATCTCCCTGCCGGTCACTTTTTCAATTTCCAGATAATCCATATCCTATCCACCCTTTCTTTCAGAACGGCATTTACATGCCGGATTTTTGTGGATAGTATGTCTTTTTGCAGATTATTTTATTCCGGATTATTTTAGCCACGTTTTCCCCGGCGTTTTCCTTTTGCCGGCTTTTTCCGCACGCTGTAACCGAACGTGCCGAGCTTCTTCCCCAGATCCAGATATTCTCCGTGGGAATAGGCGATCAGCCCGGTTTTATTCAGGTCGAACTTCCCTTTTTCATCCATATAGGACTCATCCACCTGCACGGCGGTCACTTCCGCCAGGAACATATGGTGGCTGCCCAGCTCCTGAATATTTCTGACCCTGCACTCGATCTGCACCGGCGATTCCTCGATGACAGGCGCGTATTTCAGCGTGGAAGCCGCGCCTCTTGTCAGATGGCATTCTTTCCATTTGTCCACGTCTTTTCCCGAACGCACCCCGCAGTAATCCGCCGCCCGGGTCAGCTTCTTCGTGGTCAGGTTGATCACGAACTCGCCGCTCTCTCTGATCATGTGATAAGAATACCGCTCCGGCCGGACAGAGATATAGGCCATGGGCGGATTCGTGCATACAGTTCCCGTCCAGGCGATGGTCAGGATATTGCTGTTGCCCGCTTTATCGGCCGTGCTCACCATGACCGCCGGCAGCGGATAGAGCATATTGCCCGGTTTCCATATCTGTTTTGCCATAATTCTGTATCCACTCCCCTTCTTTATTTTAGCCTGACGCCGCGCGCCTTTACTGCTGCAGCGCGCCCACCAGCGTAGGCACCAGCTGCTTCTTTCGCGAGACCACGCCTTTGAGCATGATTGTCTCCGTATCTTCCGGCAGGTCATAGGCGCTCAGGATCTTCTCCCGGGCCTCAGGTCCGCAGCACAGAAGTTCCGAGGACTCTGTGATGATATTGGTCAGCATGAAGAAGATCATATTGAGTCCGTGGGCGGTGCGCGCTTTTTCCAGATGCGGGCCCACGATCCTGCGGATCTCTTTCAGTTCGTCCGCGCTCATGGAGTTCACCTGGCCCACGCCGAACACGGTGTCATTGACCGTGAACTGTTTGAAATCAAGGAAGCAGATTTCCTCGGCGCTCTTTCCTTTCAGATTGCTGCCTGCATTGAACATTTCCCGGGCCAGATCTTCCACATTCACCCCGGCGATCTGTGCCAGCGTTCTCGCTGTATTTTCATCAAGGGGCGTACAGGTCGGCGACCGGAACATCAGCGTATCGGAAATGATCGCCGAACAGAGCAGCGCCGCATTGACCGGATCCGGGACCACGCCGGCCTCCTGGTACATCTGATACACGATGGTGGCCGTACAGCCCACCGGCTGGTTCCGGAAAAAGACCGGCGCCATCGTCTGGATGCTGCTCAGTCTGTGGTGATCGATGATCTCCAGTACTTCCGCCTCTTCCACGCCTTCGACCGCCTGGTTCTTCTCGTTGTGGTCCACCAGGATCACCTGTTTCTTCCGGACGTTCAGAAGACGTCTTCTGGAGATCAGACCCAGGAATTTCCCCTTATTGTCTACGATGGGGAAATCCCGGAACCGTTTGCGCGCCATGACGTCTTTTACGTCATCCACATAATCCTTCAGTTTAAACGTCACCAGATTCGATTTTGTCATAAAATACTTCACCGGGATGCTCTGGTTGATATGCTGGGCCGCGGTAAATGTATCGTGGGGTGTCCGGATGATCACGATCTGCTTCTCTTCCGCCTGTTTCAGGATATGATCCGATATGGGCGCGTTCTGACAGACGACCATGCAGCTTGCCGCCACATCAATGGCGCACTGCTGCGCGTCTTTCCGGTCGCCCATGATCACCAGATCGTCCTTGTTGATAAAATCCGACATCAGGATCCTGCTGGACGCGGCGATCACAACCTTTCCGTTCAGCAGATAGCTGTATGCATTTCCCGTAAGCACTTCGCCGTCCACGGCTTTCGCGATATTGCGGTACTGCGCCCTCGCTTTGGAGAGGATCGTACTGTCGTAAACCTCCATATAGGTTTTCGCGATATCGCCGATGGTGATCACGCCTTCCAGCTTCCCGTCCCGGGTAACCGGAAGCGTATGGATATTGGACTCCTGCATCTTCTCCCATGCGGTGCGGATGGAGACGCTGCTTTTCAGCCCGTCAACCTCCTTGAGCTCCACATCCTTGATCTGCTCCCTCAGGTCCGACAGAAGCCGGGGCACCTTCACCCCGAAATGTCCCAGCACATACTGCGTTTCTTCATTCAGCTGTCCGGCCCTCCGCGGTTCATGATGAATGCCTGTGATCTTTGTCTTCAGATCTGCATAGGCTATCGCCGAGCAGATGGAGTCCGTATCCGGATTTTTATGTCCCACCACATAAACTTTTTTATTCTTTTCTTTATTCATAAAATCACCCTTTATATATGTATATATGATCTGTTATTATTTTCACCTGATAACTAGATTGCCATTTTTTCTTCCATTCGTCAACCCGCTTTTTCTCCTGTTGTTTGCCTTTTTGCGCTTTTTTTTCCAAAACATTTATGATATACTGAGAACACTGAAAATTAATTTAAGTTGAGGTGCTTACAATGAGTGAAGAAATGAGAGAAGAATTACAGGAAACAGAAGCTGTTGAGACCATGGCTGACTACGAAGACCACTTCGACGACGCCAATCCCTGGAACAGAGTCACGGAATATATGGAAAACAAAACGGTTCTTCCTGTTAAGGTAGAGGGTGTTGTAAACGGCGGCGTCATCGCCATGGTAGAGGGGCTGAGAGGATTCGTTCCGGCGTCCAAGCTTTCCCTTACCTATATCGAAGATCTTGAGACCTATCTTCTGAAAGACATCGAAGTTCAGGTTATCGACGTGGATCAGGCCAACAACCGTCTTGTACTGTCCGCCCGGGAAATCCTGAAAGAGAAAGAGCGAAAAGCGCGCGAAGAACAGATCGCAAACCTGAAAGTCGGAACCGTCCTGAACGGAACCGTGGAGACGCTCCAGAACTACGGCGCATTCGTTAAGCTGGAGAACGGCCTGTCCGGTCTCGTTCATGTATCCCAGATCTCCCAGAAGCGCGTGAAAGTACCGTCAGACGTACTCAGCGTCGGCGATGAGGTCAAAGTCAAAGTGATCGGCATCAAAGACGGAAAAGTAAGCCTGAGCATGAAGGCGCTTGAAGAAACAAAAGAAGAACCGGTGGAGAAAGTTGTGATCCCGAAGAGCGAGGACATCGGAACAAGCCTCGGGGATCTCTTTAAGAATCTGAAACTGTAATTTTTTAAATGAGCCGAACAGGAAACCGTTCGGCTCAAATTATTATATTTGGCTGGAATCACGCGCACACATTCCCCAGAATCTCTTCCAGGGCGTTTTTGCTGCTCGTATGGCTCCTGACCACACAGGCGTTGCACCGCCCCGCCTCTTCTACCGCGCATTTCACCATTTTATGGGACACGGTGTTTGTAAACAGCACGATCAGATCCGGACTTCCGATCTGCTTCCCCAGTGACCCGGACATCTGGGTGAATACTTTTGCCTTGCAGTTGAACTGTTTACAGACTTTCTTATACTGACATACCATTCTGTCATGACCGCCAATGATAACAATACTCATATGAAACCTCCTGATAAGTAATTTTTGATCCGTTTTGGTTAGTTGTATCTAACTCATATTATTATCATACAAAAAAAGAGAACAGATATCAAGTACTTTTTTGATATCCATTCTCATTTTAGTTTCTAATCAGTATCTTTTTACAACTCTCCGTCTCTTAACGCTTTCATATTATGGCGCGCATAGAGCACGAGCGAGATCAGCATCATGATCACACATACCGCGATCAGTGCTTTGGACACGGCGTCCGGGATGTTATACCAGAACACATGCAGGATCATCATAGCGTACAGAAGCCAGGTGTTCACCTTGCCGTGCCAGTCCGCCCCGAATACTTTGCCGGTCTTCTGGATCACAAGGAATCCGGTCACGCCCATGAAGAATTCTTTGAACACCATCAGGCCCAGCGGCACGATCATCAGCGGGAAACGGGTCAGCAGGCAGAACAGCATGGCCGCCTGGGTCAGCTTGTCCGCGATGGGATCCAGCACTTTCCCGAGGTCGCTGATCATGTTAAAATGCCGGGCGACAAAACCGTCCACTGTATCCGTCACGCCGGATACAACCAGCAGGATCCCGGTCCACAGAAAATTTTCTTCCACGCAGTAGAGCCACATGAATACCGGAATGAGGCAGAGCCGGAAGAACGAAAGCAGGTTCGGGATCGTCAGTATTTTATTCTGTGGATTATTTTTCTTATCTGTATAAGTCATTCTTGATCTCCTGTCGGAAATATTATCATCAGCGTACGGATAAAATGATAGCTGTTCTAGGGCTTCTTGTCAATATCAACCACAAAGTCTTTGCGGATCCTTATCCCGTCTGTCATCAGGATGTCGCCGTCCGCCTCCTCGATCCGCCGGATCCGTCCGGCTGTCCTGCGGTATTCTCCGCCCGTTTTTCTCTCATCCGGCACGAAATAGGTGATCAGCAGTTCCGGCGGGCCGCCGGGCATATTCAGAAGGCTCCGCAGCTTTTGATCCAGCCGCTCCCGCTCGTCCTCCGTCAGCTCCGGCGCCGCATCTGTCCGTCTCGCCGTCTCCTTTATCACTTCCCCGTATCCGGTCAGTGCAGCGAACGGGGCGAACTGCGCCGCCCGGTCGGAAGCCGGCATGTGCGGGCGGTTCGGTGAGCTGTGATGCGGAAAATGAATGATATCCTCATATGCATTTGCAGAATAGTCCTGTATATTCATGCCCTGTGGCCTCCGATCTGGCTGTTGCGGTCCCTTGCCGTTGCGCCCTCCTGTAGATTCATGCCGCGCAGCAGGGCGTTCTTCCCGAATTTTCTCTTAATCTCCAGGACGGCCTGCTGCATCCTGCGCTCCCGCTCTTCCTCCGCCTTCTTCTGCTCCTGCTCTTTCTGAAGGGCCCCATAGTCTGTAAAAAGGTTCATCTGTTCAAACCCGCACACTTCCCGCTCTTTCGCTTCATTTTGCGGGATCACATGCTCCGCGGACAGGGTGATGCGCCGTATGAGGAGCTTCGGATCCACGATCCGCTCAAACAGGTCTGAAACCGCCCCTGTGATCTGTCTTGCGGATGAAGTGTACTGCCCCAGATTCACCGTTCCGTGCGCGTGCTTCGGGACTTTCCGCCCGTAACGGTCAGTCTTCACTTCTCCGCGGTATTCTTTCCGCCGGCGGCTGTCCCGAAGGTTGTCAATGTCATACCCGACGGTCAGGACGACCTGATCCGCCGCCAGCCCCTTCTCCGCCAGATCAAGGGCCAGCTGGTCCGCCATCTCCCGCGCGACAATCTTCGCCTTTTCAAACGGATAGGGACAGTGGAGCACCTGGCCGGAACCCACGCTGCTGCTCCGGGGCCTGTAGGACTTGATATCCGCCATCGTACAGGGCTCCCAGCCCCAGGCATGGTCGATCAGCAGTTCCGCATTGACGCCGAACATCTGATAGAGAAGATCTTCGTTGTAGTAGTCTGAAGGCCCTCCGAGCGAGCAGCGGGCAATATCCCCCATCGTGTACAGCCCCCGCTCCTCCAGTTTTCCGGCATAGCCCCGGCCTACCCGCCAGAAGTCCGTGATCGGACGGTGATCCCACAGGGATCTCCGGTAGGATTCCTCGTCCAGCTCCGCGATGCGCACCCCGTTCTCATCCGCCGGGATATGCTTCGCCTCAATATCCATCGCCACCTTGCAGATATAGAGATTCGTGCCGATCCCGGCCGTGGCCGTGATCCCGGTCGTCTTCAGCACATCCAGAATCATCGTCCGGGTCAGCTCCCGGGCGCTCATCCCATACGTCCTGAGATAGGACGTGGCGTCAATGAACACCTCGTCAATGGAATAGACATGCATATCCTCCGGCGCGATGTACTTCAGATAGACCTCATAGATCCTGCCGCTGACCTCCATGTAGCGCGCCATCTGCGGCGGGGCGGTCACATAGTCAAGGGCAAGCGCCGGATCGGCCCGGAGTTCCGGATCCCGGAAGGACGAACCGGCAAACCGGCGTCCGGGCGCCTTCTGCTGCCGCAGGGCGTTCACCTCCCGCACCTTCTGCACCACTTCAAAGAGCCGCGCCCGCCCGGAGATCCCGTACGCCTTGAGGGACGGGGATACCGCCAGACAGATGGTCTTCTCCGTACGGCTTGCGTCCGCCACGACCAGATTGGTGGTCATGGGATCCAGCCCCCGGTCCATACATTCCACCGACGCATAAAATGATTTCAGGTCAATCGCGATATAGGTTCTCTCCTGCATCCGCCCCGCTCCTTTCTCTGACATGCTTCGTCTTTCAGATAAAGGATAACACATTTTTAAAAATCGAACAAGTGTTCTTTTCTGGAAATTCTTGTTCTTTTTTCCGGGGCGGCGTATAATACATACTGCCAGACAAATCACTTGAAAATACGGAGATTATTCATATGGAAACGATACGTCAGACAAAAAATGAGATTACGGAAGGCATTATCTGGAAGCAGCTCCTTCTGTTCTTCTTCCCGATCCTTCTGGGAACATTTTTTCAGCAGTTATATAATACGATCGACAGTGTGATCGTAGGCCAGTTCGTCGGCAAGGAGGCCCTCGCCAGCGTGGGCGGCTCCTCCGCCCAGATCGTCAACCTGGTGGTCGGCTTCTTCACCGGGCTTTCCTCCGGCGCGGCTGTGACCATCGCCCAGTTTGTCGGGGCGGGGAAAAAGCAGACGGCCAATGACGGCCTTCACACGGCCTTTGCCATAGCCGCGGCCGGCGGCATCGTCCTCACCCTGGCCGGCATCCTCACCGCGCCGTTCATGCTGAGACTGATGAACACGCCGGCGGATATCATGAGCGGGTCCCTCACTTATCTCCGGATCTATTTTGCCGGGATCCTGTTCGTCCTTGTCTACAATATGGGTTCGGCCGTCCTGCGCGCCACCGGGGACTCCAGAAGCCCGCTTTATATCCTGATCATCTGCTGCGTGGTCAACATCGTCCTGGACACCGTATTCGTCCTGGTCTTCGGGCTGGGCGTAGCCGGCGTGGCCATCGCCACCCTGATCGCCCAGGCCGTGAGCGCTTTCCTCGTCACCTGGCGGCTCATGCACTCCGGCGGGATCCTGCACCTGTCGCTTCAGAAGATCCGTTTCCACGGCGCCATTCTGAAAACCCAGCTGAAACTGGGGCTGCCGACCGGCTTCGAATCCATCCTGTTCGCCATCACGAACATCGCCATTCAGGCCGCCATCAACACCTTCGGCACGGACACCACGGCCGCCTGGTCCGCCTACGGCAAGCTGGACGCCATCTTCTGGATGGTGAGCACGGCATTCGGCATCTCTATCACCACCTTTGTGGGGCAGAATTACGGAGCCGGCCGTATGGACCGGGTCCGCAGAAGCACCCGGGTCTGTCTGATCATGGATCTGGCGGTCTCCTTTGTACTCGCCTCGTTTCTCATCCTTGCGCGGGAGCTCCTCTTCCGTCTGTTCACATCAGACGCGGACGTCCTTTCCATCGGGTGCGATATGCTGCTTTACATCACGCCCTGGTACATCGTCTATGTGTTCATTGAGATCCTGGGCGGTTCCTTAAGAGGACGGGGAAATGTGATCGTCCCGGTCGTCATCACCCTGCTTGGCGTATGCGTCCTGCGGATCGTCTGGCTGGCCGGCGTGCTGAAGTTCTCCCCGACGATCCACGCCATCATCCTGAGCTATCCGGTGACCTGGATGGCCACCGCGCTGGCGTTTATCGGATATTACATTTTCAGAGGCGCAAAAAACCGGCAGGGGGATTAACCCGCTGCCGGTTTCACCGGTTCATAAATCCAAGCATCTTCTCCACGAACGAACGGGTAATCCCGTATATCGTATACCGCGGATTGTCCACCTGTGCGATTTCCATCGCCTCCAGCTGCTTCTCTGTTGCCTTCGTATACGGATACACGCCGAACATAAACGGGAAAAATGCATACAGGAATCCGTTTACATCATCCGGCGCCATCTCCGGGAAATATTTTTCCATGCAGAGCCGCATCGTGCGGAACGCATCGGCATACACCCTTTTAAACGACACCAGATTGTCCATCCGGCTGTTTCCTTCCATGTCGTAGAGGTTCATGGACATCAGCTTCAGCATACATTCCCGTTTCTCCAGCGTATGCGCCAGCCGGTCTGCAAACTCCCCGACCGAAATCTTCCCGTCGTGATGCAGGATCAATTCAAGATCATGGAACCAGATCTCATACTCCCGCTGGAGCAGCGCCAGGAAGATCTCTTCCTTCGTCTGAAAATAGTTGTAGATCGAGGTGCGCGTAAACGATGTTTCCGCTCCGATATCCCGGATGGAAATATCTCTAAACCCCATATGCTCATAGAGCGACGCGCAGGCGTTGATAATCTCTTCCTTTCTGGCATTGGTCAATTCTTCCGAACCTCTTGGCATGCTCATTTCCTCTTTCCCGGCCGGTAATTTAGTAAAAGATCATTCAGGCATCCGGCCGTCTCTGTCACATTATACGGATTTTCGCCTGCCCCGTCAAACAGTTTATTCCGCTTCCACGTCTTCCGCCCACAGAAAATATCTGTAAATATACCTCAGTTCCCCTTCCGCCGCCTGCTCCGCTCCGTCCGGCGCACGGATCCGGTACCGGTGCGGATCCGTCTCTGCGCCCGCATACCACCGGTCGCCCACCGCACGCTCCGCCTGCGCGGGCAGCGACGATTCATATTCTGAGCGAATATGCTGAAGCCCGCTGTATTCCGAATACAGGAAGTTGATTCCCACCGCCATTGTCACCAGCACGGCATACTGATACCGCCGTTTCGCGCCCGGCGAGGAATAAGCCCGGTACGGCCCCCGCTCGTCGATGTCCACCGCGAAGGAATGCTCTATATCCACTGTCGCGCCCATGATCAGAAAACCGGCCGATTATACAGAAAATGCCACACCGGGCGTCACCGCGCCGGCATGGCATTTCCTTTTATTGCGTATTATTCTGTTTTTTCATTAATGGCACTTGCTCCATCCGCAGCATTTACAGATATTGCAGCCCTCTTCAAAGACAAGCGGCTCGCCGCACTCCGGACAGTACATCTTGTCCGTAGACGCCTCCGCGCTCACCGCCTTCGGCTTCGGCGCCTTGTCCGTGCGGACGGTCTTTGCCTTCGCATTTCCCTTTCGCTGCACCAGCTCCGTCTGCATCTCATTATACATATCCAGCAGCGCGTTTCCGACCGCCATCGGGCAGCACGCGCCCTTGCTCGTATCCTTTCTGGACACCCGTCTCGCCGTGTAGGACGGGCAGGATCCGCTGGAATTGAGCTGGTCCACGATCGTCTCGATATCAATGCCGCCGCGGGCGCTGATGGAGATCATACGGGACAGGCCGACCATGAAGTTGTTGCATCCGCCGGTGGAGCCCTTGCTCAGATATGTCTCAAGGAGCGCGCCGGTGTGCGGGTCGAAAAGGGCAATACAGTGCAGGCTTCCGCAGCCGGTCGTCAGCTTCCTCTTCTTTCCTACGACGTCGTCCGTCACGAGCAGGATCTCACCGCGCTTCAGGCCCTCGCCCGCCAGCACCTTGTCCTTCTCTTTTTCTTTCTTCTCGCTGGTGTTGAGGATGCCGATCCGCTTGCAGCCGTCGCGGAAAATGGTAATCCCCTTCAGGCCCTTCTCATAGGCGTACATGTAGAGGCTCTCCGTCTCCTCCACCGTGAATCGGTTCGGGACGTTGACCGTGGAGCTGATGGACGCGTCGATGTGGGTCTGCCATACGGACTGCATGTCAATCCGCTGGCGGTAACCCAGCGTCATGGCCGTCACGAAATAATCCGGCAGTTCGGAATCGCTTCTCAGCCCGTGCTGCTTCATATAGGATTCCACAATCTTCGTGTATACTTTGTAGTAAACGTCCGTTCCGTGCAGGGACTCGGTCTTCCGCTCGTAGTAGTTCGCATACACCGGTTCGATCCCGCCGGAGATGCCGAGCATGGTGGAAAGGGTTCCCGTCGGGGCGATGGTCAGGAGCTGGGAGTTGCGAAGCCCGTACTTGCGCACCAGTTCCCTTGTCTTCTCCGACGTGTTCGCCTCAAAATACGGCGTGGACATGATCTCGTCGATATTGCATTTTTCAAACGCGCCCTTTTCTTTTGCAAGCATTGCGGATGCGGCGATGGCGGAATCCGCCATGGCGAATCCGATGTTGTCGCACATTTCAATTGCGTCCTCTTCCCCGTAGGTCAGGCCCAGTTTGATCAGGCAGTCCGCAAGGCCCATGATGCCCAGGCCGATCTGGCGCCACTGGCCCACGCTCTCCTGCTGTTCTTTCAGCGGATGAAGCGGGAGTCCCTCCTCCAGCACTTCATTGAGCGCGCCGACAGACACTTCCACGCAGTGCTTCAGGCCCTCAAAATCAAACTGTGCGTGGTCTGTAAACGGATTCTGCACAAACTCGGAAAGGTTGATGCTTCCGAGCAGACAGCTGCCACCCGCCGGCAGAGGCTCCTCCGCACACGGATTCACGCCGGCATAGGAGAACTCCGCCGTATTGCTCAGCAGGTTCCAGCCCTCGATCCGGTCCCAGAAAAGAGCGCCCGGCTCCGCATAGTCCCAGTTCGTCTCGGCGATCCGGTGGAACAGGGCCCTGGCGTTGACCGTCTTCTCGATCACTTCCCCGGTGGCCTCTCTCGTATACCGGAGCGTATAGTCTTCATTGTTCTTCACCGCTTCCATGAAATCTTCGTGGATGCGGACCGAAATATTCGCCTTGGTCACTTTCTCCAGATCCGTCTTCAGGTCGATGAACTCTTCCACATCCGGATGGGAGCAGTCGATGGAGATCATCAGCGCGCCGCGACGGCCGTTCTGGCCGATCAGCGCCGTCACCAGCGAATACAGCTCCATAAATGAAACGGAGCCGCTGGTCTCCTTGGCCGCATTGTTGATCTTCGCGCCGCGGGGGCTCAGATTGGAAATATCCACGCCGCAGCCGCCGCCGTAGCTGTACGTGCGGGCAAGCTTCTTCGCGCAGTCGAAAATGCTTTCAATATTGTCCTCCGGCGGTTCGATCACGTAGCAGTTTGAATAAGTAACCTTTCTCCCCTTCTCATCCAGTCCTCTGTTGGAGAGGATCCTCCCCCCGAACAGGAACTTCTTCTGCCGGATATATTCAGCGATCTCCCTGTTTCCCCCGCTGATGCGATCCAGCCACTGATCAAAATTCTCCCCCTCACTGCAGTACTTTTTGGTCCAGATATCTGTCCCAAGCTGATTCTCTTTACCGAGCCATTCTTCTACCGTCATTCTCCTGTACCTCTTTTTATCTCTTACTTTCTGTTTTCTCCGCGGATACCGTATCCGGATCATGGATGTTCGCTCTGTACCCGGCGGAACGTGGCACTGTAAATGTTATCATCAGAAAAAATAAATATCAAGCCTTGACAAATAAAAAATACTCGTTCCTACCACAAAATATAGTATTTTACTGAATTTTATGACACATGAAGTTGATTTTTGACATTCGGGCGGCCCGCATGAAAATCCGGCCTTGCTAGAGCCCGCTTCATCCGATATAATGGACACATCAGATCTTACACAGGAGGACGACTTATGAAAAACCGAATGCGAAAAATACGCTTAACTGCATGTGCTGTGACCGCCGCGTTTGCCCTTGCAGCCTGCGGAGGTTCAGATGATAAAGAAACTTCCGGCGCCGCGGCGCAGACCGGATCACAGGACGCTTCTGAAGCGGCTGACCATACCGGTGACGACGGGACCGCCGACGCTGCACTGATGGAAAAATATGCGTCCGTTCAGGAATTTCTCGACGCCCCGTCCGTGAAGGAGGAACTGACGGATCCGGTCCGGTCGGCGCTCCCGGAAGACTCGGGAATGTCCATGGAAATTCTCGGCGAAGACAATAAGCTGATCTACAGCATCATTGTAGAAGACAGCTCTCTGGCGAAACAGATGACAAAACACCCGGAGGAAATAGACAGCGGGTTTGACGGCATGGCCTCCGGCCTGGAATCCGTCGCATCCGGACTCTCCGACGCCGTCGATGTGACCGATCCGGTCGTGGTTCTGCGATATGTCACGGCCGACGGAACCGAAATCGCATCCCGGGAGTATACCGCTCAGTAAGCACAAAAAAACATCCGGAACGGAGAACGATTCTCCGTCCGGATATTTTTTTACTTCTCTTTACATTTTCCTTTGTTGGGGCAGCTTCCGCCCGCCGGGCAGCCGATGCATTTCGTGCCTTTTTTCTTCGCCCTGACAATATAGGCGACCGCCCCGCCGATCAGAAGGATCAGTATGATCCCAACGATAATGTCTGCCATAATTCTGTTCCTGCCTTTCCAGAACTATTGTACCACACTTTTGCCGTGGAGGCTGTACTCTGCGGCAAATTCCCGGTCGGATTTGCGGATCCGCCACAGGATGATCAATGCAAATGCGAGCACCGCGATCAGTCCCGGAATAAACGCGGTTCCCAGAGAACCGGTCGTAACAAGGGTTCCGACCTGGTATACCAGGAAGGCAACCGTATATCCGGTGGCCAGCTGCAGGCAGATGCCGCCAAACAGCCATTTTCCGCTCTTCATCTCCGAGTTCATGGCGCCAAGAGCCGCGAAGCAGGGCGGAGTGTAGAGATTGAACATCAGGTATGCGAGAGCCGCCACTTTCGTCAGTCCCATGACTGTTGCCACTTCACTGCCGCTTCCCACAAGCGCAAGTTCATCCGTATCGATCAGATTTGTCACTCCGTATACGACCGCCAGCGTGCCGACCACATTCTCTTTCGCGATAAATCCTGTGATCGCTGCCGCTGCGAGCTGCCATACGCCGAATCCAAGCGGGATGAACAGGATCGCAAATGGATGAGCGATGCTGGCCAGGATGGATGTGCTCTCCGCGCCTTCCTCCACCAGCTGGAACTGCCAGTTGAAGGTCTGCATGATCTGGACCACCGTGTTGCACACGAGGATGATCGTTCCGGCCTTGATGATATACGCCTTGCCGCGCTCCAGCATGGAGACGCATGCACGCTTCAGGCTCGGGATCTTATATTCCGGAAGCTCGATGATGAAGAAAGATTTACGGTATTTCTGTCCCGTGATCCGCTTTACAAGCAGCGCGCCCAGAAGAACCAGGACGATGCCCACCAGGTACATGGTCGCCGATACCCACCACGCATCCGCAAAGAACGCGCCTGCGAAGAGGGCGATCACCGGGATCTTCGCGCCGCAGGGCATGAACGGGGTCAGCATGGCCGTTGTGCGGCGCTCCCGCTCATTCCGGATCGTACGGGACGCCATAACGCCCGGGATGGCACAGCCGGTGCCGATGACCATGGGGATCACGGATTTACCGGAAAGCCCCACCCGCTTGAAGATCGGATCCAGCACGACCGTCGCCCTTGCCATATATCCGCAGTCTTCCAGAAGGGCGATCAGGAAGTACATGACCATAACCAGCGGAAGGAAGCCGACTACCGCGCCGACGCCGCCGATAATGCCGTCCACGAGGAGCGCATA
Source organism: Candidatus Mediterraneibacter quadrami (assembly GCA_019120575.1). Taxonomy (GTDB): domain Bacteria; phylum Bacillota; class Clostridia; order Lachnospirales; family Lachnospiraceae; genus Mediterraneibacter; species Mediterraneibacter quadrami. The sequence continues at coordinate 57,876 of DWUU01000035.1, read as the reverse complement.
AAGGAGCGGGTTGGCATTTTCCATCAGGCCGCCCACCCAGCCCTGGAAGGTCTCGATCCAGCCGACCAGCCAGTCGGCGATCCATGTTCCGAGCGTCGTCTGGGATATGTAGAATACCAGGAAGATCACAGCCACAAAGATCGGGATGCCGATGACCTTGTGGGTGATGATCTCATCCACTTTATCCTGGAAGTTTTTATCTTTTGTAAATACTTTCCTCTTTTCCACCTGCTTTACGATGCCGTTGACGAACTCGAACCGCTTCCGGTCGGCCGCCTCCACCGCCTTCTTATCTGTCAGGTCGATATCCGCCTGTACATACGGAGCCGTCTGTCCCGCGCCTTTCAGAGACGCCGCGGCTCTGACCGCCTCTTTCAGTCCGGTGTGCCCCGCCGATGTGGACACGGTCTTGACAACCGGGCAGCCCAGTTTCTCAGAAAGACGTTTTTCATCGATCTCGGTCTGCTTCTTATCCGTCACATCACTCTTGTTGAGTGCCACAACCACCGGGACGCCGAGCTCCAGGAGCTGCGTGGTGAAGAAAAGGCTCCGGCTTAAGTTCGTTGCATCCACGATATTGATGATGGCATCCGGATGTTCATTTCTGACATAACTGCTTGTAATGCTCTCCTCAGACGTAAAAGGCGACATCGAATAGGCGCCGGGCAGATCCACTGCCACCAGTTCCTCCACGCCGTCGTAATACGACTTTTTGATCAGGCTTTCCTTGCGTTCCACCGTAACGCCGGCCCAGTTCCCGACCTTTTCATTTCTGCCTGTCAGGGCATTGTACATGGTCGTTTTTCCACTGTTCGGGTTCCCTGCAAAAGCAATTCTCATTTTACAAATCTCCTCCTTCATTCCGATTAGTTTTAACTAACCTTGTTTCAAAAAAAACAGTGATCTGCATCACTATTTTTTATTTTATATTGAAATAGCTTTCGCTAAATCAGTATCAATATTGTACCGGCCGTCTTTGATGGAAACGGTGCAGCCGCCCCGCACCCTGGAGACCACCGTGATCGGCTCCCCGCTGTAACAGCCCAGTGAAAACAGAAACGCCTCCAGCTCTTCATCGTCTGTCGCAATCCCTTTCACAATATACTCTTTGCCTTCTTCCGCATCAAGTAACGTCATATCAACCAACCCTTCATTTCAGATAAAATCCTGCGTTTCAGAATTTGTTATTTCTAACATTTGATAGTTTATACTAACTCATATGCGCTGTCAATAGTTTTTGAGAACATTTTTCAAAAAATTCCCAGATTTGCCCATACGCTGTGATTATGGTATACTTAACGGAAATACCTGCATATGAAAAGAGAGGTGACCCCTGTGCACGGAAATGAATCATCTGAAAATTATCTGGAGACGATCCTTGTGCTGAGCAGACGGCTCCCGGTCGTCCGTTCGGTGGATGTCGCGACAGAACTGAATTTTAAGAAGCCAAGCGTCAGCGTGGCCATGAAAAAGCTCCGCGAAAGCGGACATATCACCGTCTCCCATGAGGGATATATCACACTGACGGAGTCCGGGAAAAAGATCGCCGAATGCATCTATGAGCGCCATACGCTCCTCTCCACCTGGCTGGAACGGCTCGGCGTGGATCCGGAGATCGCAGCCGAAGACGCCTGCCGGATCGAGCATGTGATCAGCCCGGAAAGCTTTGAAGCGATAAAAAAACATGTCAAATAACTTTTGCGCCGCCCTGACATCACTTCCGGATGCCAGGGCGGCGCTCTGTTTCTATACTGTCTTCTATTCTGTTTCTTTATGCTTTCTGCGCAGATACAACAGGATCAGGATAAACAGAGCCGATGTGCCAAGTACGGCAACCACGCCCGTCAGATCTGTCATATCTCCTGTCTGAACAATGCCGCCTGTACTCTGACTCTTATATCTGTTGGTAAACTCTGCAGATTCCGTATTGCTGTCAAAGCTTCCTCGTTTTACATATTTCACATTAGCGATACTCAGAACTCCATCCTCATCCGCCACTTCCACGGTCAGCCTCCAGCTGTGTGCATCGTAGGTGTATCCGGCTTCATGGCCGTCCGCCTCACGTATATCAAACCGGTAGGTTCCCGCTCTGGTAAATGTGATCGGTGCAAATGCAGTCTTTCCTGCTCCCGCTACGTCTGCAGAAGCTCCTTTCACTGCCGCACCCTCCGGATTGTCCTCAAGTGCCTCGATGGTAAAGGTAAACGTCGCATTGGACGGCGTCTTGTCACCGCTTATATGCTTTGTCACCTTCGGCGCGTAAGCCGCCTCATCCGGCCTGTAATGGTTCTCGAAGTCCGCCGCGTCAGAGGTTGCCTCATCCTGTCTTGTATAGACTGCACTCTCCACGCCCAGAATATGATCGGTATCCTTCACTACCACTGTCAGCGTCCACACGCTTCCATCGTACTGGTAACCCGGCAGCTGATCATTGATCTCAGTAATGTCGAACCGGTAGGTTCCTGCCTGCTCGAATACGATCTCATCAAAGTCTGCCTCGCCGCTTCCCTTTATGGCCGCTTCCATGTCCGCCGGGAGAACGGCTCCCTCAGGATTATCCTCCCTTGCTGTAAGTGCGAACCGGAACCGTGCTTCTTTGCCCTCCGGCACATCACCGGTCACGGTCTTGGTCACCGTCGGCACATAGCCGACAGGTACGACTTCGTAATCATTGGTAAAGGTCGCTTCCTCGTCAGAGGTTACTTCCTTGCCATCAGCGTCTGTCTGAGTATAGGTATAACTTATCACGGTCAGGACCGAATCCTTGTCCTCTACCACGACTTCCAGATCCCAGCTCAGCGGATCGTAGGTATATCCCGCGTCGCTTCCCTGAACCTCCGCAATGGTAAAGTGATAGGTTCCCGCCTTGTCAAAGTTAATGCTTCCAAAGCTTCCACTTCCTGCTCCGGTGATGGTGGTCCGGTCATTGCTGATCACCGCGCCGTTTTCCGGCGTGCCTTCGTCCTCTGCCGCTTCATTTCTCGCAAGCGTAAAGGTAAAGGTCTTATCAACCGGTGTAGGATCTCCGGTCAGCGCTTTCGCCACCCTCGGATCATAGGCTGCCTCGGTTGTGCTGTAGCTGTTCTCAAATGCCGCAGCGTCCGCATTCGCTCCGGTGCCGTCTGCTTTCGCGTACTGTACGCCGTCTTCCGCCACCTGAAGCTTACCGTCAACGTCTTCCACTGTCACCGTCAGGATCCAGGTGCTTCCGTCATAGCCGTAGCCCTTTTCCCCGTCGTTGGTCTCTGTGATCTCGAACTCATAAGTTCCGGCATGGACGAACCGGATCGCTCCAAATCCATCCTGGCCTGCTGCGCTGCCGGTTCCTTCCGCCTCTTCCGGTGTCAGGGTGACAGCCGCCTTCGTATCATTTGGCATAACCGCGCCGTCCGCCGGATCAAAACCGTCCGCTTTCGCGGTCAGCTCAAACTCGAATGTCACATCGTCCGGCCGGTCATCACCGGTCATGCTCTTTTCCACTACAGGTGTAAACTCTGTGGGCTCCACTGCATAGTTGTTGACAAAGGTTGCAAACTCTGTGCTCTCCGTATCACCCTTTCTGGTATAGGTTGCTTCTGTCACCTTAAGCTGGCTGTCCTGATCTTCTACCACCACGGTCAGCGTCCACGGATCTGTATCATAGGTATAGCCGTTCGCGCTTCCTTGTTCCTCGGCAATCTGGAACTCATAGGTTCCTGCCCTGGTGAAGGTGATTGCTCCAAACGGATCCGTTGTGGTTCCGGTAGAAGCATTATCGGTTACAGTCACCGTTGCCTTTGTGTCATTTCCGTCGATGATAAATCCGTCTCCTTCCGGCGCCGTCAGGGTAAAGCCAAAGGTCTGTGTACCATCCGGCCGAGTCTCTCCGGTCACCGTCTTCTTAACTTCCGGTGTAAACGGTATAGAATCTTTTGTCTTATAGCTGTTGGTAAATACAGCCGCATCTTCATTACTCTCGCCTGCTCTGGTGTAGGTTGTTTCCGTCACCGTAAGCTGGCTGTCCTTGTCCTCTACCTTCACCGTCAGCGTCCACGGAACTGTATCATAGGTATAGCCGTCCTTGCCACTGTCAGTCTCCCGGATGATAAAGGTATAGGTCCCGGCCTGGTTAAAGGTGATCTCTCCGAATCCATCCTGGCCTGCAGCGCTGCTGGTTCCTTTCGTCTCTTCCGCTGTCAGGGTAATGGCTGCCTTCGTATCCTCCGGCATAACCGCGCCGTCTGCAGGATCAAAGCCGTCCGCTTTTGCGCTCAGTTCAAAATCAAATGTCACATCGCCCGGCCGCTCATCACCGGTCATGGTCTTGTTCACCGTCGGTACATAACCGGTAGGTACGACTTCATAATCATTGGTAAAGGTCGCTTTCTCTTTGGAGGTTGCTTCCTTGCCATCAGCGTCTGTCTGAGTATAGGTATGGCTTACCACTTTCAGGAATGAATCCTGATCTTCTACCACCACTTCCAGATCCCAGCTTAGCGGATCGTAGGTGTATCCCGCGTCGCTTCCCGGAACCTCTGCAATAGTAAAGTGATAGGTTCCTGCCTTGTCAAAGGTAATACTTCCAAAGTTTCCGCTTCCTGCTCCAGTGATGGTGGTTTGTCCATTACTGATCACCGCGCCGTCTTCCGGTGTACCTTCATCCTCCGCCGCTTCATTTCTCGCAAGCGTAAAGGTAAAGGTCTTATTACCCGGTGTAGAATCTCCGGTCAGCACTTTCGCTACTTGCGGGTCATAGAATGCCTCGGTGGTGCTGTAACGGTTCTCAAATGCCGCAGCGTCCGCATTCACTCCGGTGCCATCTGCTTTCGCGTACTGTACACCGTCTTTTGCCACCTGAAGCTTACCGCCAATGTCTTCCACCGTCACCGTCAGGATCCAGGTGCTTCCATCATAGCCGTAGCCTGATTTTCCGTCATCAGTTTCTCTGATCTCGAACTCATAGGTTCCGGCATGGATGAACCGGATCTCTCCAAATCCATCCTGGCCTGCTGCGCTGCTGGTTCCTTTCGTCTCTTCCGGTGTCAGGGTGACAGCCGCCTTCGTATCCTCAGGCATAACCACGCCGTCCGCCGGTTCAAAGCCGTCCGCTTTCGCGCTCAGTTCAAAGCTAAATGTCACATCGCCCGGCCGTTCATCACCGGTCATAGCCTTGGTCACCGTCGGCGTATAGCCGGTAGGTACGACTTCGTACTCATTAGTAAAGGTCGCTTCCTCGTCAGAGGTTACTTCCTGGCCATCAGCGTCTGTCCGGGTGTAGGTATGGCTTACCACGGTCAGGATCGAATCCTGATCCTCTACCACCACTTCCAGATCCCATTTGAGCGGATCGTAGGTGTATCCCGCGTCGCTTCCCGGAACCTCTGCGATGGTAAAGTGATAGGTTCCCGCCTTGTCAAAGGTAATGTTGCCAAAGCTTCTGTTATCTTCTCCAATGATCGTGGTCTGGTCATTACTGATCACCGCGCCGTCTTCCGGTGTACCGGACGTCTCTGCCGTCGTGTTTCTCTCCAGTGTAAAGTTAAATGTCTTATCCACCGGCGTCGGGTCTCCGGTCAGGATCTTGCTGATCTGCGGAGCGTATTCTGTCTCTTCTGTGCTGTAGCTGTTCTCAAATAACACAGCGTCCGCATTTGCTCCGGTGCCGTCTGCTTTCGCATACTGTACGCCGTCTTTTGCCACCTGAAGCTTGCCGTCAATATCTTCCACCGTCACCTTCAGGATCCAGGTGCTTGTGTCATAGCCGTAGCCCTGTTTCCCGTCATTGATCTCTGTGATCTCAAACTCATAGGTTCCGGCATGGATGAACTGGATCTCTCCAAATCCGTCCTGGCCTTCTGCACTGCTGGTTTCTTTCGTTTCTTCCGGTGTCAGGGTGACAGCCGCCATCGTATCCTTTGGCATCTTCACGCCATCCGCCGGATCAAAACCGTCCGCTTTCGCGCTCAGTTCAAAGTTAAATGTCACATCGTCCGGCCGGTCATCCCCGGTCACGGCCTTGATCACCGTCGGCGTATAGCCGGTAGGTATGACTTCGTAATCATTGGTAAAGGTCGCTTCCTCGTCAGAGGTTACTTCCTGACCATCCACGTCTGTCCGGGTGTAGGTATGGCTTACCACGGTCAGGACCGAATCCTGATTTTCTACCACCACTTCCAGATCCCAGCTCAGCGGATCGTAAGTGTATCCCGCGTCACTTCCCGGAACCTCTGCAATGGTAAAGTGATAGGTTCCCACCTTGTCAAAGGTAATGTTTTCAAAGTTTCCGTCTCCTGCTCCGGTGATGGTGGTCTGCCCATTGACGATCACCGCGCCGTCTGCCGGCGTACCCTCCTCTTCTGCCGCTTCATTTCTCGCAAGCGTAAAGGTAAAGGTCTTATCACCCGGTGTGGGATCTCCGGTCAGGATCTTGCTGATCTGCGGAGCGTATTTTGTCTCTTTTGTGCTGTAGCTGTTCTCAAATAACGCAGCATCCTCATTCGCTCCAGTATTATCTGCTTTCACGTACTGTACGCCGTCTGCTGCCACCTGAAGCCTGCCGCCAACGTCTTCCACCGTCACCTTCAAGATCCAGTGGGTTCCGTCATAATTATAACCACCTTTTCCTTCGTTGGTCTCTGTGATCTCAAACTCATAGGTTCCGGCATGGATGAACCGGATCGTTCCAAATCCATCCTGGCCTGCTGCGCTGCTGGTTCCTTCCGTCTCATCCGGTGTCAGGGTAATAGCTGCCGTCGTATCCTTCGGCATCACCGCACCGTCCGCCGGATCAAAACCGTCCGCTTTCGCGGTCAGCTCAAAGTTAAATGTCACATCGCCCGGCCGGTCATCGCCAGTTATGGTCTTTTCCACTACCGGCGTAAACTCTGTAGGCTCTACTGCATAGGTGTTGACAACGGTTGCATACTCTGTGCTCTCCGTATCACCCTTTCTGGTGTAGGTTGTTTCTGTCACCGTAATCTGGCTGTCTTTATCCTCTACCTTCACAGTCAGCGTCCACGGATCTGTATCATAGGTATAGCCGTTCGCGCTTCCCTTTTCCTCAGCGATCTGGAACTCATAAGTTCCCGCCTTGGTGAAGATGATCTCTCCAAACGGATCTGTTGTGGTTCCAGTAGAAGCATTATCGGTTACGGTTACCGTCGCCGTCTTATCATCATTGGCGATGGTATATCCATCTCCTGCCGGCGGCGTCAGGGTAAAGTCAAAGGTCTGTGTACCCGTCGGCCTGTTTTCTCCGGTCACCGTCTTCTTAACTTCCGGTGTAAACGGCTTGGAATCTTTTGTCTCGTAGCTGTTGGTAAATACAGCTGCTGTCTTGTTACTGTCGGTTCCTCTGGTGTAGGTTGTCTCTGTCACCGTAAGCTGGCTGTCCTGATCCTCTACCTTCACCGTCAGTGTCCATGGATCTGTATCATAGGTATATCCATCCTCGTCGCCGTCAGTCTCCCGGATGATGAAGGTGTAGGTTCCGGCCTGGCTGAAGGTAATCGGTCCGAATGCGTTTTCTTCCGCCGTCGGCGTATCTGCTGCCGGTACGGTTGCCTCATCCACATCTTTCCCGATGGTTACGGAAGCTTCCTTATCCTGATCAAGCGTAGCGCCGCCTTCCGGATTGCTGGTTCCCGGTTTAATGGTAAATGCAAAGTCTGCATCCCCCGGTCTCGGGTCGCCGGTCATCTTCTTGGTCACCGCCGGGATGTAGGTCGTATCCGTCACCGTGTAGCTGTTGGTAAATTCTGCTCTGGCATTTTCACCTGTAACGGTTGTACCATCTTTATCCTCGTAGGACACGCTCTTAATCTCAAGCGCCCCGCCTTTATCCTTGATCTCCACCGTCAGCGTCCACGGTCCCTGACCCTTGGTATCATACTGGTATCCAGCCGCGTCATCGGTAATCTCATTGATGGTAAAGCTGTAGCGTCCCGCTTTGCTGAACTGGATGTCATTGAAGTTCGTCGATCTGAGTCCGGATTCTCCGGCGTTGTAGGTCACCGTTGCCGTTCCCTTTTCTACCGGATTTTCAGCCTGATCCAGGATCTGGAAGCCATCCTTATCATTTCCTGCATTCGCAGTCAGTTCAAAGGTAAAGGTCTTCTCCTCCGGGATCGGATCTCCTGTCAGCGTCTTGCTGATACCCGGCGTAAAGTCAGTCTTCTCTGTCTTGTATGTATTCGTAAATACCGGGTCAGAAGGATTGTCCAGTGCCGCTGTGGACAGGTAATATACCGGGGCAGAAGCTTTCAGGATTCCTCCCTCGTCTGTCACCTTCACTTTCACATTCCAGATCTTGTTATCGTAGTTCACGCCTTCTTCACGGTCTGCCCCAGCAGGAATCACTTCCTCAATGGCAAAGGTATATTCGCCAGCTGCGGTAAAGGTGATCTCGCCAAACTTCGGTGCATCTACTTTCGTATCCAGATTGCCTATTGTAACCTCAACCTGATTTTCTTCCGGCATGAGCACGGAATCCGGTTTCTCCCCGGAATAGCTCTGCTCAAAGGTAAAGGTCATATCGTGAGGCAGCTCTTCCGCCAGGTCACTGGTCATCTTCTTGGCTGCCTGCAGCCGTACCGTTGCGTCTGTCGGATCGTACTCATTGGTAAATGCCGCTTCCGTTCCGTCTGTCACGCCCTCTTTGGTGTAAACTGCAGACTCCTGTTTCAGCTTACCGTTGCCGTCATCGCTCACCACTACCGTCAGCGTCCACTCACTGGTATCATACTTCTCAAATCCTGTCTGTGTCGGCTTCTCCTCAGTGATCGTGAAGGTGTAGGTTCCAGCTTTCTTAAAGGTGATCGCACCAAAATTATTATCTGTTACTGTTCCGGTCGTCTGTCCTTTCGCCACCTTGATCTGTGCCTGGGTATCCGCCGGCATCTGTGCGCCGTCTTCCGGCTCAAATGTCCCGGCTGCCAGATCAAACGTAAAGGTTTGATCTGCCGGCAGTTCATTGCCTGTCACCGTCTTGGTCACAACTGGCATATAGGTGATCGGTTCCGGTTTATAAATATTTTCAAAGTTCACGCTCTTAGCGCCATCCGGATAAACCGCAGCCACATTCAGTGTACCGTCACCCTTATCTGTTACAGTAACAGTCACTTCATATTCTTCCTTGCTGTAGGTCAGTCCGTTTGTAGTATTACCTGCATTCTTCTCCCGGATGGTATAGCTATGGTTCACACCTACGTCATCCAGGTCATATGCAACCGGATCATCAAAGACTACGCCCACAGGCTCTCCATCCTTGCCGCCGGAAACGGTTCCGGTGGCGACCACCGTCTCAGTTCCGTTATCATTCTCCACCACTTCAATGGTAAAGGTCTCATTCTCCTTCATGTCACGGCCTGTCAGGGTCTTAGTCACTGCCGGCGTCCAGTTTCCTGTAGCATTGTACTCGTTGGTAAACTCCGCCGCTGTCGCAGGAGCCCAGGCGTCCGGACCGGTCTGCTTATCGTAAATAACAGTTGTCTCCAGTCCTTTTCCTGCCACCCACTCTACCGTCACTGTTGCCCGGTAAATGGTTTCGTCATAGGTCACGCCCTGATACGGATTGGTGTCTTTCTGCTGCTCTGTGATGTAGTAGTAATGGGTTCCCGGCCGGTCATAGGTCAGCTCATCAATTCCTTTGAAGGTCACGCTGCCGTCTGCCGTATTATTAGCAGTCATCAGCGGGGTTTTTCCTTCTGTTGTAATATCTGCAAGGCTTTCCCACAGGTTGAAGGTAAACTCATCGCCTTTAAGCGTCTGTTCGTCCCCGTTCTTCAGGTATTCTTTTTCAGCCTTAAGTGTTGCCTTCACCTCCGTCCGGTCGTTGGTGATATTCACTGTGTCAACCGGCTCTGTCTTGCTGTCTTCCGGCGTCTTCAGGAGCCATGCCGTCTTCTTACCCAGGCTGATGGGGGCAATATTGGTTCCAGTAGCACCTGTTGCAGTCGCGCCGTCCAGTTCATAACCTGCCGCCGTGGACTCTTCCACGATCACATAGTTCTGATACCAGAGCAGATCTTCTACAGTTAGATTGCCGTTCTGGTCTGTCGTACCGTTGGCGACCTTCTTTTTCTCGGTCAGATCTGCTTCCGTCACATTTTCGTCTGCAAATGGTCCGTAGACGGTAAACTTTGCTCCTTCCACATTGGTAGCCGTATCATCCGTAGCCGTCTTATGGATCTTAAGATCCCGGTAGGGAACAAGGCCGATATCCTTGGTGTTATCCGAATCTTCAGGATCCGTTACCCACAGGTAGAATTTTTCAGACACTGCCGCAGAATTTTGCTCGGTAAAGTTATTGTCTGTTGTTTCTGCCGGAAAATATTTTGCGATCGTCCTTGGATCCCTGGAAATACCGCTGGTCTCGCCCAGGCTTGTCACCTTATATTTACCATCCACTTCGTTTGGTATGGTCACGTTCAGCGTATAGGTGGACGGCGCCGACCCTTTCAGCTGCGTAGGATCCAGGATTCCGTTCGGATAAGCCGTCGCCTCCGTTACACCTTCCCGCAGCATGGCCGGGATCAGTCCTGTAAACTGATAGTTTGCCTTGCTCTTCCAATCAGTGCCGGTTGTCGGATAAACTTCTGATCTGTCCGTCGGATTGGGATTGGTTCCCGTGTAAGTAAAGAGCCGGACCTCGATCTCATCCAACATCTGCCCGATCAGGTAATTACTCTGGAAGTTGGAGATACTCTCATCCTTCTGCCAGATACCATCGTTGTTCTTATCGATCCAGATGTGCCCGCCCACGCCGACTTCTGTCGGGACAATGGTATTAGACACCTGGTTGGAACCAAATACATTGCCGACCCACTCGGGCTCAGGATGATTCTCACTGAACCGGCTGTAGGTGCAGGCAAAGCTGTTAACTGCATTCTGCCAGGAATTTGTATTCAGTATATCCGCATCCCATGGTTCTCCGCCGTTTGGCTGCGCCTGATACTCAACCACCAGCGCCTCGTCATTTTTCAGCTGTACCGCCTGATCTTCTTTCAGCGCCACTGCAAATGCTTTGATCGTTGTCTTATCCGTCACATTGGTAACCCAGCCTGACGGCAGATTTCCGCTATCCTCATATCCAAGATTTTCGGCCTGGTCATAGAGGTTTTGATACGCTCCGATTCCATCCAGCGTTCCGGTATAGTAGTAAACATGGTACAGATCCGCGCTGATCTCTGTCGTATCAACACCTGATCCTGTCTGAGACGTCTTATAAACTCTGGTGATCTCATCAAAGTTCAGCGCCCACTTACTGTCACGGGCCGCATTGCCGGAAGTAAAGTCTCCCACTGCCGGAAGGACGTCCAGAAGGGTAAACTGCGTTGTCGTATAAAGCTGTGACGCGTTGGATACGGACAGCCGGTAGTACATGGTCCCGCCGTTGCTTATTGTCGAGAGGATATCCGTCGAATATCCAGCCGCCGCGTTCTGGTCTCCGTAAGCGGATTTGACCATAACAAGGTCTGAACCGCCGGTCCAGTTTACGGACGCCATGTCTGACACGTATCCGTAAGCGGCCTGCTCATCCAGGATTTCCTTCAGGATATCCTGACGGTCCTTATCCATGGATGTGGTAACGCTTTCCACGCTCTGCGCCCATCTGCCGTTTTCATTCATAAAGGAAGCCCCCTGAGGGTTCTCCTCTGTTCTCGGCCCGGACACATCGCTTCCCACCAGCACGTAGTTATTCATGGTGTTTCCGTAGAGGGCTGCCGCGTTCTCTGTCATAACTTTCAGTTTAACGGTCACGCTCTCTCCCGGATCCAGATTTCCGTTCAGGAAGACAAATACTCCCGTCTCGCCCTGTCTGGTTCCGGTCCGCATATGGCTGACGGTAATACCGGTATCTCCGGCTTCCAGAAGCACATCGTTCTCATCATCGTACGGCTGCCAGCTGGTCCCCTGGGGCAGGAAATCCACCAGGAATGGCTCCTGCATAGCTTCCGGCGCGTTTTCATCGTTTGTAATGGTAATGCTGTACACCACCGGATCCAGAAGATTTACGGTAGTCTTATCCGCCGTCTTCTCCACCGATACAATGGCCGCCTCCTGCTCACCGAAGTACACATCCGCCGTCGCTGTCTTCTTCAACTCGGAAACTGTGTCTGCTTTGGTTCCTGCCGGTGTCCACTCCTGATAATGCAGGGTGGCTTCCGACGTATTGCGGATCTGGTCGATGATCTCCATCTCCTGACCCTCTTCACCGGTCTGCTGATCGATCTCTGCCTTCACCTGAATGGTCCCTGGCTGGAAATTGGTGCCCAGAGCATATTCGGTCTTAGTCTTATCCTTAAACTGCGTACATTCATAGCTTACCGAGATCTTTTCTGCCTTGGCGCTTCCCTCCGGCAGAACTGCCGTCTGAGAGCCATTGCTTACGTCCAGTTTTTCTGAAGTAGATACTATGTCTCCGTTCGCCCCGTAGAAGGTGACGGTCGCATAGATAGGCCCGTCAATCCCCTCTGCCAGATCGCTCGTTTTATGGCTGGCCGGTCCCACAGTCACCTCTGTCAGGGAGTATTTCCCTGCCAGGATATCCGCTGCAAGAGGCTGCCCGTTATTGTAAGCGGTAAGTCCTTCGTCACGCACGGTGAAATCCTTCAGCGGATACGTGTTGGTTCCCACTGTCGGCGTGATCGTATAGTTCACTTCCGCCCTCTGGGTAAAGAGGCTGGTATAATTCTTCTTTTCCGCAGTCTTCGCCAGCTTCAGCGCTGCGCTTCCTTCCACGTTCTTAAGAACTGCGGTCTGCGCATCCCTGCTGCCCTCCGGTATTTCGACCAGGTCATACCACTGCACGTTGGCATTCTCCCGGATCTGGCTTGTGCTGGCGGAAGTCTCCACCACCAGGTAGGTCTTGCCTGCCACAACCAGATTCTTCAGCCGTTCATCAACCGAATAGCTGTAGAGATTCTCATTGGAACCGCCTGGCATGTTCACGCTGATTTCAGACTCAAGCGGCTTATTCGCTTCATCCTCGATAAACGCCGTCACTTCTTCATCCGTATCAAGAGATGTCCCCTCCGGCACCTCGTAAACCGCCGCCGTAGCGCTTAGTCTCTTACTCGGATCCAGAGCATTTTCCTTGCGGATCTGCAGATCCAGAAGCGGGATGTTATAAGCCTGATAAGCATAGGTATCTCCGGCCACTATTGCATTTCCGCCATTGATAAGGTGAAGCGTCTTTTCCTCATTTCCTACTGTCACACCAATGGTATCCGCCTTCTGGTCATTCTGGTAAATGCCTTCCAGGCCCTGCCATCCGGTTGGAACATAGGACTCTTCCAGCGCGTACTTCCGGCCGCCGTTTACAACGAAGTGGATCTCGCCGTCTCCGTCTGTGGTAGCCTGCGCCGCAAACTCCCATTCTTTTGTATCTTCGTTATAGCGGTAGAGGGTGAAATCTGCCCCCTTCTGCGGATTGGCAACTCCCGCTCCCTGGACGTTATCATACTTGACAAGATCGATATATGCGCCCTGGTAGTTAGGGAAGAGCCGGTCATCCAGCATGGCCTGATTATTCTGCTCCCGGTCACCAACTTGTGTATAGGTGTCATTCCAGCCCGGTGCGGCAAGCACTTGTCCCGGTCCTACAGTCACTTCAATGTAATGCGTCTCATCCTTCAGGTAATTGTACGGCGCCTGGGTTTCATAGAAACGGTAAGTCTCCGGCTGGGTGCCTTTCAGCAGGAAGGTAGCGGTATAGCTGCCATCTCCGTCATCCACAACCTTTATACTTGTCTCTTGTTCTTGCCCGTCAACCACCTGTACGACGCGGAACGCCGCTCCTTCCAGATATTCTCCGGTCTCGCCGTTCACCTTGCGGATGGACGCCTTCGCATACAGGTAAGTGTTCTCAGCCGTCACGGAAACATCCTTCGGCTCCGTTGGCATGGTGATCTCATAATAGCCGTCCGGATCCGACGTCATCGGGCTGCCGTTTTCGCCTGTCATGCCGGTAAAGGCAAATCCTGCATTTACAACGGTTTCCTTCAGGTAATAGGTCTTGCCCTGGCTCAGGCCGTCGAAGCTGCCGCTGGCCGTTTTTCCATCCGTTGTTGTAATCTTCAGCTCTTTGATCTTTTTCTTCTCTGCGTCATACAGCGTGAAGGTAAAGGCATGGCTTCCGGTGATCTCCATGTCATTCTTCTCAATGGTCTTTGTCACCGTAAGGCTGACCTGCTGGTCGTCTTCGAACTCCAGCGGAACATTGGTATCCTTACGGATCTCCGTCCCGTCCACAGTGACTTTCTTAATATCCAGTCCGCCGGTCATTGCCACATACTGAGGCTGCGTGCTGGTAATGTCATATCCGTCCGGCGCTTTGGTCTCTGTGATCCGGTAAATTCCCGGTTCACCGGTAACTGTGGCCAGACCTTTTGTGGTTCCTTCTGTCCCCGCAGTAGTCTTTGTGCCCTTATCCTGCCACTCAACCGAAGCACTGGTTACCGTGATCTCACCGCTTAACGTACCAAAGGGCAGATACTCTACTTTAAACTGCGCGCCATTTTTATATGCTCCGGTGTCTGCGTCCGCTTTCCGGATACTAAAGGAGATTTCCTTCGGGTTTTTAACCGTCACAGTAATACCCTTCTCCGTATCAATTCCATAATCGGAGATATCTGTAACCTGCTCCACCTGCACGCTGGTCCCGAATTCACCAGCTTTCAGGCTGGTTTTGTAACCCAGGAAAATACCGTTTCCATTGACCAGATCATTCAGATTCTTGTAAGTTGCCGTATCACTGTAGGCCGCTGCAAAATATTTACTAAAGTAGCTGTCTACATATCCGCTGGTGGCTGTCTCTGTCAGCTTATAAGTGCCTGTTCCGATATTTTCCAGCCGGGCAACGCCCTTCTCATCCGTCTTGGCAGGCTCGATCTTATTGGAAGAATCCGTCTGATCCGTCAGCGTAAAGGTCGTATCCTTAAGCGGTTGATCCTCCATATCTGTCTTGGTCACATTGAGAGACAGCTTCTTCGGATTATACATGGTAATATGTACATTTTCCGTATCTACCTGGAAGTAGTAGGCCGCCTTGTCCTGTCCGGCTCCTCCGTTAGTAATGGCTGTGCCATCGTAAATATTCTCATAGCCGGCTGCCGGCGTCACTTCCACAATCCGGTAGATTCCCATAGGAAGTCCTTCCGGGAATGCAAAGTAGCCGCTGCCGTCCGTCTTAAACTGACCGTTCGCATGATCGGGATTGGTAGTATAGGCATATGGACTCCACTTGCCGCCGACATACCGCTCCAGGCGCATGGTCACGGACAGCGGCGTACGGTCTGTATGGCCGCCGAAGGCATAGTAATCATTCAGTTCTTCCGAGTTCCGGTTCAGGTTGGCGTCCTGTACTTCATACCCGTATTTCTGTACGGTTACCGCCCATTTGTCGATAGGCCAGTTGACCAGACGGTACTGATCCGTCACAGCGTCTTGCGGGGCAGTTCCCATCTCTCCTACTCCGGTATAGCCGCCTTCTGCTGTTTCTTCCGTAGGATACAGCGCCCACTGGGTTCCTTCCTGGTTTTCAGCCAGCTCTACATCCGGCGCTTCCTCTTCATCGCCTTTCACATAGTAGGCGTCATTGAAGATTTCTGTAACTTTTTCCTTATCATATTCGAAGAACATATACATATAGTAGGTGTTCCTCTTATCCATGGTGTAGCCCACAGGCGCGTCGCTCTCTACGATCGCGACCCGGACATATCCGTTTCCATCCCCATCTATGGTAAAGATGTCCTGATAGAGTTCCGCGGACAGTTCTTTCTCATAAAGACCCGTCAGTTCCTTCCAGGAGAATGCCCGGGAGGAAGCCCATGCGCTTAACGGCTCATCCTGTTGTCCCACGTTATTATCCAGACCAGTGGTCATGGTATCCAGCTTGTTGTACAGATTTCCCTGTGAATCAGCCAGATAAAGGTCGAAGCTGGCATTTCCAAGAGGGGTGTATTCATAGATCTTTTTCCCTGTCTCCTGGTTTCTGGCGCCCGCCCACTTGGCGATACGCACGGTAGAGAACATAGCCGGAGCGCCGCCGTATAACGGAAGATTCTCAATTTCTCCGGTCGTCACTTTATTATCTACATATTTTATATCATATGTCGGATGTACTATTTCCCCTTCCAACTCATATTCCGTGACGTTGGTGTAGTTTGTTCCTTCACGATGGATCAGTGTCACCACATTCTTCGGATTGAAATCTGCGCCGATACCGGCATATGTCTCTACCAGCCAGTAGACTACGTTGTCTGCGGATTTCAGCACGTCTGTTCCAAACCAGCCGTCCATGCGGACACCATTGACGTCATAGAGAGTTCCGCTGGAATATGTGCCGATCTCTGTGTAGCTGTCCGGATTTTGCGTAAGGTCAAAAGCTAATGTCGTAGAATCCGGATCCACGATCTGCATGTAGAGGGTGAACTGGGCGTTGTTGATTTTCCGCTTATCATATGGATGCTCTTGATGTTCCTCATCCTCATATACGAACTTTTCAATCTGCAGCTGGGCCCAGTTTTCCACATTGACCATCTGTTTCCAGTACTTTTCTACCGGATTGCCTGTGTTGGCTTCCTTTTCTACATAATAGTAGTTTGCTAAATCTTCTCCCTTTATTTCCTTCGGAAGATCTCCATTTGTCAGATAATCCGGGTTCAGATATTCTTTCTCCGGGGCTATCGGCTCCAGATACTGGTACGCCTCTCCCTTCGGAACACAGACTTCGATCGCCACATAGTGATCTTTCTGGGTCAGGCCATTGAAGAACACATTTCCGGCCACATCTGTCGTTTGAGGTTCTCCTACAAGCTCATAGTCCCCGTCTGCATTCTCCACATAGAGCGCGATCACTGCGCCCGGAAGTTCATATTGCTTATTGGTAAATGCGTGCTCCCACACATTATAGTACGTCTTGTACACCTGCAGACTGGTCTCCGGCTGATTGATCAGTTTCAGATCCTCACCCTCTGTGTCAGTTTCCACAGTCTCTCCAGGCGTCAGCTGAACTTTAAGTATGTCATCGCTTTTTGTATACCCATCCGGAGCGGTAAGCTCTTTGATGGTGTAGGTAATCTTTTCCCCGTCCTCGTCGTAGATCGGAAGTCCGGTGAATGTGGCATGCCCGGTATCGGCCGCACTTGTCGCTGCAACGACCTGTTTATCCCCATTATAAATCCCGATCTCTGCTCCTTCCAGAGGCTGTGTCGATCCATCCCACATCATCTGCAGTTTGGTCACAGTGACAGCGCCCTCGTCAGAATAGTTGACCAGCGGCCCGATAGTCTTTGCGTCTTTCTGCTGTTCCACTTCAAATGGTCCAAAGTAGAATCCATCCTCTGCTTTGATTCCTTCTACATCTTTATAAACATCCGGATATTTGGAGGGATCCAGAACGCTGTTCGGGTTTTCCCCTACCACTTCTTTCAGATAATACTCTCCTGCCGGAATCTGTGTTGCAGTCCCGGATGTGATGGTAAGCGGCTGGTCATCATATCCCAGTACCCGGGTAAAGGAATTGCTACCCTCTTCTTTGGTATAGACTTCAAAAGTGACGCCCTTCAGGTCTGTATCATTGCCCGCTGCATTTTTCCGGGCCTTGTCCACTGTGATGGTGGGATCCGGCCGATTCAGAAGGGTAACTGTCTCTACCGGAGTAGTCGTCCCCACTTCCAGGGTTGTTGTCAGGTCAATGATCAGAGAATCCGATGTATTAACATTCTCATAACCCTGGGGAACTGTTGTCTCTACCACCAGATACTTCTTTCCCGGATCCAGCTTGGAAAGTGCACCTGCCGAACTAGTGATCTTTGTTTCAAATCCTATCTGAGTTCCTTTATTATCTTCTGCTGTCCCATTGTACTCATAAATGGTATACCCAGCTCCTGGTACGAACTGGTTCACATTATATGAATTCACCTTCTTGACCACAACCGGAACTTTCTGCTCCACATTGCTGATGGTGACAGACTGCTCCAGTACAATATTTTCTTTTCCCTCTTCCAGAGATTTATTAAAATTAAACGGGCCGAAGGCTGTCTGGTCTTTACCGTCAATGTTGAGTGTCTGCCCGGAAGCCGCATTAGTGCCTGTCACATTTTCAGAGGGTTTGTATCCTTCCTGGGAAGAAGTCTCCACCAACCAGTACTCCCGGTCTGCCCCACCGTCTCCTGTACGCGGCAGGTCTGTAATGGACACACTCTGTCCTGCGGCAACCGTATAGCTACTGCCTTCCTCATACTTTTTAAGCTCGTCACTACCATCTTTATAGTACAGGTCGAAAGTAGCGGTCAGATCCTGAGCCTTTGTCTCCGTCATCCCGCCTGCGGTCGCCTGATAGAACTTCTTTGTAAGTTCTATACTTCCGTTCCGGTCGTTCTCTAATTTCAGTTCATATGCTTCCTGAGCACTGTTGCCAAGGTAATCTCCCAGCGTGAAATCATCGGTGTAAACTACACGTTTCCCACCTTCAAGAATTTCCCCATCTGCATGCCATCCTTCCGGCAAATACTCCACGATCTTATAGGTGATCAGGGTCTTGCCGTCCCCTTCGTATACGGGAAGCTGCCGACGGATCGTTCCATCCTCTCCAAGAGAGATCAGAGTCTCCCCGCCTGTCACTTCAACAGGCGTCCAGGTATCGCCATCTTTCGCTTTCCTCAGGATCTGGAAGCATTTCTTAAACACACCCGCATTTGCAGCGATCACATTGTCATATCTCCCGGTATTGGGATTATATACCTGCTTCTGCAGTACGATCGGCGCCAGGTTGTACTCATTCAGGCTTTCTACCGTAACCTCGTCCTTTTCTGCTGAAAGTGTATACGACCCATACACTGTGTCATCTTTAATATAACCACTGGGCGCACTGATCTCTTTTACATAGTACTCCGTCTCGTAAAGAAGGCGGGTAAAAGAAGCGGTTCCGTCTGCATTTGTCTTGACTTCAGCGACCTTGCTGTCCTCAGAGCAGGACGCATCGGTATAAAGTCCGAACACCGCGTCTTTCAGCACTGACACCTGTCCGTTCTGCTCGCCTCTTTTCAGAATATTGATCTGTCCCAGCTGTTCCTTATTATAGAAGGTGGCGGTTTCCTTTTCTCCTGCCGCTATGGTAAAGGTCTTGGGCTCCGCATTATGATCTTTATCATCGTTTTCTGCCACCGGACTTGTATTTGCCGGTCCCTGTTGCTCTGTTACGATATATGTTCCGGGATCCAGGTATACGGTCACCTCGCCGGTCTGGTTATTTTGATCCGTAGAGGGATCGTAAGTCACCTGCCCGTTTGCCCCGGTCAGTTCTTTATAAGTGTCGCCCTCTTTGATATAGAGAGTAGGTGTAGTGCCATTCTCCCCTTTGATCTCATAGACAACCGGGCCCTTGACCGGTTCCTCTGCGAGACCTTCCATATCTCCAAAGTTTGCCCAGATATAATCAACCGGTACATTGGTGTCATAGTGATTTATGATTTTTCCAAGAGTCAGTTCTGCAGGTTTCGTCACCTCGCCCGCTTTCTGCTGTGCGGTACTCGTTGAAGTATCCGGAAGTGTACCTCCATTGGTTTTCAAAGCATACTGGATTTCCGCTGTATTGGTAACCGTCAGCTGCTCCTGATTTTCATCATAATACTGCGCGATAAAATCATCATAGGGATACACCATTTCCACAAGATACCTGGAATAGTACGGCGCATTAGGATCCACATCCAAACTGATTCCTTTTCCTGCACAGGTATCCACTGGAATGCTCATTGTAGCTCCTGCAGAGTCAAAAGTGATTGGAGTTTTTGTTCCAAAATCCGGAGTCACGGTTATACTCTGTGCCTGGATCGCATTTCCGTCACGGTCTTTCACAACCGGAGTCTCTTTCAATGAGATCGTATTGCCATTTGCAAAGGGGACACGGCCCGTTCTTCCATAGGTATTGGCCTGTGTCACAATATCTCCGCCTTCTTCCAGACCCACTTCCAGTGTAAAGCGGACGGTCACCGTCTTCTTATCGTTCGATACGACCGGTGTTCCGGACGCCGATTTCTTGACCATCCAGGAATCACCTGTCACAGAAGTCAGATCCTCCAGCGTACTGGAGGTGGGAACCTTTTTCTTATAAGTTTTCCCGTCTGTGATCTGATCCGGGTTTGTCCGGTCTTTGATGGTAAAGCTGGTCTCAATATCCATCAGATCAGAGAGATCATACACATGGCCGATCTCTGTGCTTCCATTGCCGCCAATCTGGATCGTGACCAGAAAACTTCCCGTACTGTCGGAATCCGCTGATATTTTATTGTTCAGGAAGAGTGTCCAGTCATTGCTTCCTTCTGCCGGCCCCTCTACTTTTGTTACATTCTGCAGCGTTCCCTCAACACCCTCTACTACACTCATTCCCTCAGGAAGGTGCAGGATGATCTTAGAATCATCATAGGAGTCAAACAGCGGCTGACTGTGCTCTCCGTAATTGTAGTAAATTGCGGAATCAAACCAATAATCGATCAGGAACGAAATGGTCTGTCCTGCCTTAACGGTATTGCCTGTCCCTTCATACTGGATCGTGGCGGATGCCGTTGCAGTGGTTCCGCCTTCTCCATAATGAGACTCTGCCGCTTCCGCGAAGGTCTGTCCGTTGGTGTCCTCATCCCCGTCCTTTGGTTCTGCGTTCTGAGGAGCCGGTTCGGCCGTCTGCTCTTCATCCTTCTTCTCATCCGCCGGCTGTGTTTCTTCTATATTATTCTCTTCTTCCTTCGGCCCGCTGACGCTTAAGGCATACAGGCTGAAATGGTCGGTCTGGAATGCGAAATAGTTTTCTGATGCATTTTTCTCCCCGTCCATATTCGTTACATTGCCCTGTTCATCAATGTACCATGCGTCAAGCTCTCCGTCCCAGTCTCCGGGCACGGGGAAGCGGACCTCGATCTTGCCGGAGGGCTGTCCGCCGCCAAGACTGATGTCATAGAAAGCGATATCTGTCAGGGAAAGGTTCTCCTGCTCCAGCTTCGCGGCGATGTCTTCCTTCGCCTGTGCCGGATAATCAGCATCTTCCTTTTCTTTCTTCTCGTCTGCACTGAGGACTGCTCCCTCAGGCAGCACATTGTCCATACCGGTCACCTGCACGCCCGTCTGCTCATCTGTGAGCGTCAGTTCCTTCGGTTCAGGCGTCTCGGATGTATTTTTCGCTTCCTTTGAAGCTTCATCAGCCGAAGAGACCTCTGAGTTATTTTTTGTTTCAGAAGGCTCTTCCGCATCTGCGGTACTTGCTTTTGTCTCAGAAGCTTCTTCTGTGTCTGATTTCTGCACTTCTGCTTCTGTACTCTCTGGCGCAATGTTTTCCTGAGTCGATGTGTCTGCTGCCACCTCAGCCGCCGTCGCAACACTCTGACTCGTAAGGATCATAACTGACGCAAGCAGGAGTGCAACCATTCTTTTCATCTTTCTCATACCACTCTTCCTTTCAATATCCTTGCTGCTTCCTGTTACTCAGGCTGTTTCTTTCGGCCTGTATCTTTTCGGACGACCAGATTACCATCCTTCCTCTCCACCTCAAATATCAGCGGATGAGTTTCTTTCCATTTCCTGTCAGCGTCCGCCTTTTTCTTCCACTCGTAATACGTTTCAAGGAAGCTGTCGTAGACCGTCTGCTCCGCCTCCTGTCTGGCCTGCACGGCCTCGTCATAGGTATCGAACGTTCCCAGATAATATCGTTTTCCCCTGAATCCGATATAGGAACGGTATCTTCCGTTCTTCAGCTGCGAGACCCCGCAGTGCCCGCTCGTATTATCGCTTCTGTACTTCCGCCTCTCCAGGAATTCCACACAAGTTCCGTATCCCCGGTGAAGCCGTTCTGTGATTTTCTTCTGATTTTCCCGCTTCAGGCATCCGCAGCTCAGCGTGCATCCCTGCACAAGCGAGGCTCCAGAGACTTCCGTCTCCTGCCCGCAGTCGCAGATGCATTTCCACCGGATGCACCCCCGCCGGTCCCGACTGCTGGTAGGCGCGACAACAGTCAGCCTGCCGAAACGCCGGCCGGTCAGATCTTCCGCAACCCTTCCTCTGCGGCCGGCATGGGCCGGACGACCGAACGGTTCTTCTTTCTGATTGATTTTCCCCGGCATAAAACCCTCTTCTTTCTGTCCGCAACCTGCAATGCAGCGGCGCAACGTAATATTAATTATGTTGCAGCGGCAGAAATCAGGCGGATTTACGCTGTTCGGAGAGAATCAGCACATCAAAAACAGAGAACCGGGTCCCGGAAAACTGACACGGTGTTTATTGACAAAACCATATATGTAGTATAAGATTTAAAGGGTAGTGGATATTTATATTCATTCCGTAACATGTGCAACATAATTAATATTATGTTTCGAGTATGAGACCGGTTTTCTCCAGGTTTCTCCTCCATTCCCTCATCCCGTCAGACGCATAGATCCGCGTCACTTCCAGACTGCTGTGACCCAGAATATCGGCCAGATTTACCAGGTTTTTTGTGATTTTATAGAATTCCCTCGAAAACAGATGCCTTAAATTGTGCGGAAAAACTTTTCCCGGCGCAACGCCCGCTTTTTTCGCTACATTTTTCATTTCCTTCCAGATACTCACACGGTCCACGGCTTTCCCCGTTCTGGTACGGAAAATAACCCCGGAGCATATATGACGGCTTCCGGCATAGGCCAGCAGTTTCTGTTTCAGCAGCCGAGGGATAATGACCATCCGGCATTTGCCTTTATTCCAGACTTTTACGAGTCCTCTGCGCAGATCCTCCACCCTGAAAAAGCGAAGCTCGCTGACCCGGATTCCGGTCGCGCAGATGGTCTCCATGATCATGGCGATCTGCTCTTTTTCCATTTCCCGCGCCGCACGCACCAGTCTCCGGAATTCTTCTTTTCCCAGCTCCCGGTCCGGATCCTGCATATCCATCCGCTGTACACGGATGCGTTTCAGCCTCAGACGTCCCAGTTCGATAAAAACAAGGTACTGGTTCAGCGCCGCCAGCATGGAATTCGCGCTGTTTACAGAATAATTTTCAAGAAGCCATTGTTTATAGGCGATCAGCAGTTCCTTACTGATCTCCCGGTCCTTTATGAATCCGAAAAATTTATGAATGTCCCGCACATACTTCTCTATCGTGGAAGCGGCGTTTTCACGCTCCTGGAGATAGATCTGAAATTCTTTAATACGCTTCGTCCGATCGGTTTTTCCGGTTTTACTCATGTTCTGTTCCCTCCTGATTTCGTTTTTTCTTTAGTATTTTTCTCTGTGTAATCTATAATACATGAAACCTGTTTCCGAACGGATTTTCATCATTGTATACATGCATACAAAAAGGCCGCCCGGGGAAATTTATCTCCGGACAGCCTTTTTTCGCTACTTATATTATTCAGATTATTTAAAATTCGATCTGTGCCAGAACACTTTTTAACTCATCCGCTGATTTCTGCAGATTCTTTTTCTCCTCTTCACTCAGGCTGATCTCCAGGATCTGCTCCGCCCCTTTATTCCCGATCACAGTCGGTATGCTCAGGCACAGCCCGTCCAGTCCGTACTCCCCGTTCAGTGATACGGAGATTGGCGCTACCGTATGACTGTCCCGGACGATGGCCTCCGCGATCCTTGCCGCCGCCATCCCGATGCCGTAGTAAGTCGCTCCCTTGCGCTCGATGATCTCGTAGGCGCTGTCCCGCACCGCATGATAGATCTCGTCTTTGGTCCGGTCCAGATTGCCGATGCCCCGTATGCGGGCAAATTCATCCAGTGGGATGCCGTATACATTTGCACAACTCCATACCGCAAGCTCGCTGTCCCCGTGCTCTCCTGCAATGAACGCATGGACGTTCTTACTGTCCACATCCAGCTTCTGGCTGATCAGATACTTGAATCTCGCCGTATCAAGAACCGTACCGGAACCGATCACCCGCTCCTTCGGGAATCCGGACTCCCGGAGCGCCACTTCAGTCAGGATGTCCACCGGGTTCGATACGATCATCAGAATGCCTTCGCATTTCACCCGTTTGATCTCCGCAATGATCCCTTTCATGATCCGGGAGTTCTTCTGCACCAGGTCAAGCCGTGTCTCCCCCGGCTTCTGGTTCGCTCCCGCCGTGATGATCACTACGGATGCGTCCGCAATATCCTCGTACGTTCCCGCATGGATGTCCATGGAATGGGCGAACGGGATGCCGTGGCTGATATCCATCGCCTCCCCTTCTCCCTTCGCCTGAACTGCGTCGATCAGGACAAGCTCTGAAAAAGTTCCCTGCTGCATCAGCGTATAGGCGATGGTCGATCCGACAAATCCACATCCGATCACTGCTGCTTTCTGTATATTCACCATGATTATAACCTCCTTGAAATTCATTTTTATTCCCTAGTATTTTGCTAGGATTTCTTTACAAGCCTTATTATAATATAGTTTCTGAAAAAATCAAGAGGTTATACGGAAATTTTTTCAAAAAAAGCCAGGGAACCATATTTCTGATTCCCTGGTCGTATATTTTGTATTTTGAGCCGAACGCTCATACCGGTTTGTTCGGCCTGGATTTGCATTTCTGCCTTCTGAGCCGAATAGACTCGCCGGTTTGTTCGGCCTGAATTGGCATTCTATTCCTGCAGCGACCGTTTTCTGGATATGGTCACTTTTTCATCGTAACATGCAAATATGTCATCTACTTTCTCTTTATCCGGCTTCGGCGTGATGAGGCTCACCACCGGCACGACGACAAGTCCTGCCGCCATGGCCACTGCCCCGGCGTTGATCGGAGACTCGATGAAGCCGATGAACATGTTTGCGACGGTGATGCCGACGCCGCTGATAAAACCGGCCCAGACGCCCGCCCGGGTCACGCCCTTCCAGTACAGGCCGTACATGAACGGCGCCAGGAATGCTCCGGCCAGCGCGCCCCAGGAGATGCCCATGAGCTGGGCGATAAAGGTAGGCGGATCCAGCGCGATCACGACCGAAACAACCAGGAAGAATACAACCAGGATCTGCATGGTGATGATCTGCTTTTTCTCGCTCATATTTTTGATCACATTGTCCTTCAGAAGATCCAGCGTCATCGTGGAACTGGACGTCAGCACCAGTGAAGACAGGGTGGACATGGACGCGGACAGTACGAGCACCACCACGATGCCGATCAGGATATCCGGCAGTCCAGAGAGCATGTGAGGCACAATACTGTCAAATACGACTGACCCCGACGCGTCGTAGATCGCCGGGCTGTCGAACAGCCTGCCGAATCCGCCCAGAAAGTAGCAGCCGCCGGATACGACGATGGCAAATACGGTGGAGATCACGGTTCCGGTATTGATGGACTTCTCGTCTTTGATGGCGTAGAATTTGCCGATCATCTGCGGCAGTCCCCAGGTTCCGAGGGAGGTCAGGATGACCACGCCGAGGAGGTTCAGCGGATCGGGCCCGAAGAAGGATGTAAACGCGCCCGGCTGGCCGGCGGTCAGCGGAACGTCGCTGGGAATCTGAGACATTTCGGATATGGCGTTCATGAAACCGCCCTGTCCGCTCAGCACGGCGGCGATCACCGCCACGATCCCGATGAGCATGATGATGCCCTGGATGAAATCATTGATGGCCGTCGCCATATATCCGCCCAGAATGACGTATACCGCCGTAAAGAGCGCCATGGCGATGACGCACCAGGTGTACGGGATGTTAAACGCCATCTCAAACAGCCTGGACAGTCCGTTGTACACGGAAGCCGTATACGGGATCAGGAATACGAAGACGATCATGGACGCCGCCACTTTGAGCGCCTTGGATCCGTACCGCTCGCCGAAGAAGTCCGGCATCGTCCTGGACTGGAGATGCTGGGTCATGATTTTCGTCCTTCTTCCAAGTACGACCCAGGCCAGAAGACTTCCGATGACGGCATTGCCGATGCCGATCCAGGTGCTGGCGATGCCGTATTTCCACCCGAACTGACCGGCATATCCGACAAATACAACCGCGGAAAAATAGGAAGTGCCGTATGCAAATGCCGTAAGCCAGGGCCCCGCCGAGCGGCCGCCCAGGACGAATCCATCCACACTGGAGGTATGCCGGCGCGCATAGAACCCGACGCCCGCCATTACCGCAAAAAATATAATCAGCATTGCCACTTTGATTCCCATTGTTTTTTCCGCCTTTCCTGTTCTGTTTCTTTTACTTCATGACGACTTTATTGCGTTACGCTTTAAACCGTTACGCTTTAAAGCATTAAAGTTTCTTGTCATAGAATAACACGGGCCACAGGCCCGTGTCAACTGTTTTTATTAAAGCTGCTCCATCATTTCAAACCGGAATGACGCCGCCACACCGACTGCTATCGTAACGATCAGGCTGTAGACCAGCACGATCGGGAAGAGCAGATCCATATTAATGAAGATTGCGACAAGCGCGGCCACTCCTGCCCCGGTGCCGAGAAGCATCATCTGGATGCACATGCGGATGATGTTCTGCCCCGTCTTCCCGAACGTCTCTCCGACAAGATACTGGGTGATCACCATCGTGTACAGACGGTTTGCCTGGATGACCACATAGATCAGGATGCAGAATATGATCTTCCAGACCGGCACCCGCCAGTAAAGGCCGATCGGCAGGCAGATAACCGCCCCGTTGATAACCGCTTTAATATGCTCCGTCAACGTGGCGTACCACATCTTCCGGAGGGGCGTGTCCGGGATCATGAATATGTAAGGATTCTTAAGTTCTGTCTCCCATTTACCCAGATACCCGCTCATGCAGAAGGACACATAAGCCACCACGCCCAGCAGGACGATGGGCGCTTCCGAAGAACCGACCGCGTCTTTCCCGAAACCGAAGGAGAAGCAGACGGCAATGAACAGGGAGACCAGTGTAAGCTTGTCAAGGAAGAAGAACTTCTCCTTCCGGTATTCCAGCATCTGCCTGTGGAAGACTGCCTTTGCACCCTTCCCGGTGATCCTTTCGCGGACGCGGCGGAAGCTCCGCTTCTTCTCGTTCATACCCCAGACCATTTCCCCGGATTTCTGACGTTTCTTCAATTCTGCATAATCGTCGGCAAATTTCGCCGCCTCCTCATAGTAGCCGCCGTCGCATTTCATGCGGACCGCCGCGGCAACGGAAACGCACACCACTGCCAGATAAAGGACCGTACAGATCACATTCAGGACGGTCGGGCCAAGCAGGATCAGCCGGTAGGCCGCGATCTGCCAGCCCATGACCGGGATCATCTGAAGCGCCGGGAGATCAACAAGAGCCCAGGCGCTCTCAATGGAAAGACCGTTTACCCGGAAGTAAAGCACCACCGCCAGCGCGAACGCCGCCATAAAGATCTTGATCGCCCAGCGGATCCCTTTCATCACTCTTTCCGGCAGCCGGTCATTGGTGTACAGGAACAGCATGACCGCGATCTCGAAGGCCAGCTCGATGACCAGTCCGAACAGCACGACCAGGACCGCCTTCACCGGATGGATGCCGAACACGGTAAACGCCCCGATCCCGATCACAAGCCAGATGCACACAGAAGTCATATAGTTCATCCAGGCGCTCTCAAGCAGCACCAGCTTCGGGCTGACCGGCGAAGGAAATACAAAGTGCGCGTGGGCAGGCCGGAAGAGAATCCCCTTCCTGGACGAATAGGACATAAAATTGCCCAGGAATCCGTATATGCTCCAGATGATCAGAACCGCCAGCAGCCCTTTCGGCGAATCAATGTGGATCGTCAGAGCCAGGGTGCCCAGCATGGCCACCACGAAGATCCCGTATGCGATCCCGAAGATCAGAAGAACCAGGGTCAGCGGCTTCCTGCACGCCTGTTTGAGATTATTTATAAGGCTCCGTTTCGTCAGATAGATCAGCGCTTTCATTCTTTCTCACCGCCTGTCACCGCGAAGAACAGTTCGTCCAGATCCCGTCCTTCCGCGTCCGCTTTCGTATAGGACGCTTTGATATGCCCCTTTTCCATGACAAACATAACGTCCCAGAGGTCTTCCACCATCTCCAGCATGTGGGTGCTGATGAGCACGGTGACGCCACGGCTCCTGAGTTCGAGCACCACTTCCTTCAGCATCCGGATGGCCGCCGGATCCAGTCCGACCATGGGCTCGTCCAGCAGGATCACTTTCGGCTTGACCGCCAGGGCGCAGCAGATGCTCACCTTCTGCATCATACCCTTGGACAGTTCATTGCCCAGCTTCTCCTGCTTGTCTTCCATCTCAAAATCCCGCAGGATCTCGGTCACTTCCTCATCGGTGATATCGCTGCCGTACGCCATCCGCACATATTCGATGTGTTCCCGGACCGTCAGGGCGTCAAACATATTCGGGATCTCCGGCACATAGGCAAAGACCTTCTTCGCCTCCAGCGACCGGGCCGGCATCCCCTGGATCCGGATCATCCCCTTATAGCGGAGAAGCCCGGCAATGCTCTTGATGATGGTGGATTTTCCGGCGCCGTTCGGTCCCAGCAGGATCCCCACCTGTCCGTCCGGGACCGTAAATGTCACATGGTCCACGGCTTGATTTTTTCCGTAATTCTTACTCAGATCCTGTATTTCCAGCATATATCCTCCTGTCTGCGGGAAATTTTACCGGTAAAAAAATCCCGCATCTTTGTATTATTGGTTTAATACAAAGATACAGGATATCCATCTGTTTGTCAATTCTATTTCTGTTTAATTTTTTGTTAAGATTTCATCTTCTCCACAACTTCGCCCTGCTTTTTATAAATGCTGTTTCCCGGCACAAACCCGCGCACCGAGGAGAGCGGATAGATGTTGCTGTGGCTTCCGACCACCGTTCCCGGGTTCAGGACGCTTCCGCATCCCACCTCGACTTCATCGCCGAGCATGGCGCCGAATTTCTTCATTCCGGTTTCAATATTTCCGTCCGGCGTCTTTACGACAACCAGCTTCTTGTCGGATTTTACGTTGGATGTAATGGATCCGGCACCCATGTGGGACTTATACCCGAGAATTGAATCGCCGACGTAATTGTAATGGGGAACCTGCACCTTATTGAACAGGATCACGTTTTTGAGCTCTGTGGAGTTTCCTACGACCGCGCCCTCGCCCACGATCGCATTGCCGCGGATAAATGCACAGTGGCGCACTTCCGCTTCTTTGCCGATGATCGCCGGCCCGTTGATAAATGCAGTCGGTGCAACTTTGGCGGACTTTGCGACCCAGACATTCTCCCCGCGCTTCTCGTATTCTTCTTCACTGAGCGTATTCCCCAGTTCGACGATGAACGCGCTGATCTTCGGCAGGACTTCCCACGGGTAGGTCACACCCTCGAAAATGTCCTTTGCGATCGTCTCATCAAGTGTATAAAGTTCCTTCACTGTAAGTGCTGTTAATGTCTCCATTTCTTATTCTTCCTTTCCGCCGGTCTTCTTCCGGCCCTTTTTATAAAAACCCGCCGCCCTGTCGTAGCAGGCTCTTAACTGATACTGATTGTTGAACCCTTTGACCCCCACCGTTCTCCGGGTGATGAAGTCGTCAAGCTTCTTCATATATTCGTCTGATGTAATGGTTCCCTCCGCCACATAGGTCAGCCCCTTTTCCCAGCTGGCCGTCAGTTCCGGATTCAGCAGGGACCGGATGGAATTGTCCACCACGTCGTACACCATCTCCCCTTGCAGGGTCGGGGTGATGATCTGGGTTTTCTTATTGAGCGCCAGATATTTAATGTGGATCAGTTTTTTCAGGATCTCCGCCCTTGTGGCGCTGGTTCCGATGCCGCTTCCCTTTATCTGGGCCCGCAGTTCTTCATCCTCTATAAGCTGCCCGGCATTTTCCATGGCCAGGATGATGGAACCGGAATTATAGCGCTTCGGCGGGGACGTCTCCCCCTCTTTGATATCCAGCGACCGAACCGGAAGGACGTCGCCTTTTTTCAGTGTCTTTATCGCCTCGAAAAGCGCCTGATCCGACGGCTGGTCCGCACTGTCCTGATCCCGCGCTCCCGCTTCTTCATTTTCCGGAGCGTTCTGCCCGCGGCTTCCCGGGACGCCGGCCACTTTCAGGTAGCCTTCCTCCGCCAGCACTTTAAAGTTTGAGAAAAAGCTCTCGCCCCGCATCTTCGAAACGATGGATACTTTCTGGTACACCGCCGGCGGATAAAAGATGCTTAAAAACCGTCTGACGATCAGGTCATATACCCGGTGGGCGGTCGCAGATACCGAATTCAGCGCCGCAAGCCCCTGTCCCGTGGGAATGATGGCATAGTGGTCCGTGATCTGCTTATCATTGACATAGCGGGTCTTTGCCAGGTTCTTATGGCTTCCGAACTGAAGGATGTCCTGAAGATACGGCCCGGCCATAGGGTATTTCGACAGGCCGTTCAGGTTCCGGCTGATCTCCTTTGCCACCGCTGTGGACAGGACTCTGGCATCCGTCCTCGGATAGGTCACAAGCTTCTTCTCATACAGTTCCTGGACGATCCGCAGCGTCTCATCGGGGCTGATCTTGAACCGGCGGGAACAGTCATTCTGCAGCTCCGCCAGATTGTAAAGGAGGGGCGGATTCTTCTTCTCTTTCTTCTTTTCCACCGATTCGATCCGGCAGGAAAGAGGCTGCTCCTCCGACAGATACGCGATCAGCGCCCGGGCATCCTTCTCTTCCTTAAACCCGTTTTCTTTATACAGCTCCGGCACAAGGAGAAGTTCGCCGGAGTCTTTCACCTCCGCGTACCGGGAGCCTGCCGCCGCCCGCCACTCTCCTTCAAATGTATGCCCGGACGCATCGACCGTACTGATAACCCGGTAAAAAGGTGTCTTCTCAAACTCCCGGATCTCCCGTTCCCTGCGCACCACCATGCCGAGCACGCAGGTCATAACGCGCCCCACGGATATGACGGCGTATTTCGTTTTCAGATAGGATGAAATGCTGTTCCCGTACTTCAGCGTCAGCAGACGGGAGAAATTGATCCCCATCAGGTAATCTTCTTTGGCCCTTAGATAAGCGGATGCGCTCAGATTGTCGTATTCCGACAGGTCCTTTGCCTCCCGGATCCCCCGCAGGATCTCTTCCTCCGTCTGGGAATCGATCCACACGCGCCGCCGCTTCTTGCCGGTCACATGGGCTTCCTGTTCGACCAGGCGGTAGATGTACTCTCCCTCCCGTCCGGAGTCGGTGCACACGTAGATCGTATCCACATCTTTCCGGTTCAGGATGCCGCTGACCGTCTTAAACTGCTTTGCCACGGCGGGGATCACTTCGTATTTAAAGTCATCCGGGATAAACGGAAGCGTCTGCAGATTCCATTTCTTCAGCGCCGGATCATAGGCTTCCGGATAGCTCATGGTCACCAGATGACCCACGCACCAGGTAACGATGGCTTCATCGGACTCCAGATACCCGTCGCCCCGTCTTGTCTTCAGTTTTAAAGCTTTTGCGAATTCCTGCGCCACGCTGGGCTTTTCCGCAATATATACCGATTTTGCCATAGATGTCTGTTTCTGTTCTCTTTTCTTATTAATCCGTCAGGAAACGGTATGCCGTGCGGCTGTCGTATTTCATGCCTTTCCTGCACACCGGGGACGGGAAGTTGTCATGATGGATGGCGTCCGGATAGTACTGGGTCTCCAGACATACCGCGCTTCGCTTCTCATAGACCGCCCCGTCCTTGCCCGGCTCGTGGTCAAGGAAGTTGGCAGTGTACATCTGCACGCCCGGAAGGTCCGTATAAACTTCCATCCGGATCCCGCTTTTTTCTGACGTCACTTCTGCTACTTTAGCAAATCTGCCGTTGTTTTTCAATACCCAGTTGTGGTCGTAGCCGCCGCCGAAGCGCAGCGGTTCGTAATCCGCATCGATCTCTTTTCCGATCGCTTTCGCCGTCCTGAAATCCATCGGAGTATCTGCAACGCCACGGATCTCGCCGGTGGGGATGGACTCTGCATCCGCCGGGGTAAAGCTGTCCGCATTGAGCCATACTTTATGCTCCAGCACGGAGCCGCTGTTATGTCCGTTCAGGTTGAAATAGCTGTGGTTCGTCATATTAATGACGGTATCCTGGTCCGGCGCCGCCTCGTAATGGATGCTCAGCGCGTTCTCATCGTCCAGCTCATAGGTCACACGCATGTCCAGGGCGCCCGGGTATCCCTGATCGCCGTCCGGGCTGTGGAGCAGGAAGGTGATCCGGTTGTCCGCGCGGTCTTCCACCTCCCAGATCCGCTTCTGATAAACATCCGGGCCGCTGTGAAGATTGTTTTTCCCGTTGTCATTTTTTTCGAGGGGATAGGTTGCGCCGTTGATCTCAACCGACGCCCCGCCGATCCGGTTTGCATTTCTGCCGACAGTGGCCCCGATTCCCGCCATGCCGCGCTCATATCCTGCGGCATCGTCATATCCGAGCACCACGTCCGTCATGTTCCCGTCTCTGTCCGGGACGAACAGGCGCACCAGCGTCGCCCCGAAGTCCGACACATACGCCTTCAGACCTTTGCTGTTCTTCAGCAGACAGAGCTGCGCCTCTTTCCCGTCTTTCGTCATTCCGAATGCTGTTACTGTCTGATTCTCCATCATTTCTTCTCCTTTTATCTCTTTCTGAATATGCCAAGCAGCCGGCTTAAAAGGGACGGTTTCTCTTTTGTCCCCGCCGCTGCGGAAGGTCTTCTCGCATTCAGCGCCTCTTTCATAAATGCAGCCTGGGCGTTGACCGGTTCCGGCCCCCGGGTTACTTTCCGGTATGTACCGTCGCTCAGCATCTTTCTTGCCTTTACATTATCTGAAAGCATAATGTTCAGATCATGGATCAGCTTCCTGCGGATCTCCGGATCGAAGACCGGGCAGGCCACTTCCACCCGGTTCTCGGTATTCCGGGTCATCATATCGGCCGATCCGATGTAGACTTTCGCCTCGCTCCCCCGGCCGAACACGAACACCCTCGGATGCTCCAGATACCGGCCCACAATGCTCGTCACGCTCACATTCTCCGTCCGTCCCGGGATCCCCGGAAGGATGCAGCAGATCCCGCGCACGATCAGATCCACCTTCACGCCGGCGTTGGACGCCTCCGATACCTTGCGGATAAAATCCATATCCGTCAGCGAATTCATTTTCATCAGCACCCGCCCCTGATCACCTTTAAGGATCTCCTCATCGATGAGGGACAGGACCTTCTGCTTCAGACTGGTGGGCGATACGATCAGATGATTATAGACCCCGTCCAGATTGCCGATGGACATATTTTTGAAAAATACCGCCGCATCCTCCCCGATCTCCTGGTTGGCGGTAATAAGCGAATAATCGGTGTACATTTTCGCGGTCTTTTCATTATAGTTTCCGGTTCCCACCTGGGTAATGTAGCGGATCTCATTTTTATTCCGGTATGTGATCAGGCAGAGTTTGGAGTGAACCTTGTAGTCCTCGAATCCGTACAGGACCCGGCAGCCCGCCTCTTCCATGCGCTCCGACCATTCGATATTATTCTGCTCGTCAAACCGCGCCCGAAGCTCGATCAGCGCCGTCACTTCCTTGCCGTTCTCGGCAGCGGCGCACAGGTATTCCACCAGCCTGGCCTTTTTCGCCAGCCGGTAGATGGTGATCCTGATGGTCATCACATCCGGATCGGACGCCGCCTCACGGATCAGCTGCAGGAACGGATCCATGCTCTCGTAGGGAAATGAAAGCAGCACGTCCTTATGCTTCACCTGTTCCATCACGCTGCCCTCCGCCAGGGCGGATGAAGGCTGCGGACTGAACGGTTCATCCGTAAGCGCGCGCTTCATGGACTCCGGCAGTTTGTCAGCGATGGCAAAAATGAACCCCAGCTTCATGGGCACCTTCGTCCGGAAAATGCACTGCGGCGTGATCTTAAACCGGCTGCAGAAATATTTCTCCATCTCTTTGCCCAGGGGAGCGGCCGTCTCCAGACGCACAACCGCCATCCTTCTCCGTTTGTGAAGCGTCTCCTTCATGACATAACGGAAATCATCGTGGTCCGCATAGGCCTCGTCGTCCGGGGAGATGTCGGCGTTGCGGGTCACGCAGATATAGTTCTTATCCGACACCTCATACCGGTCAAACACCAGATCCAGATACTCCATGATCACTTTCTCCATGCGGATGTAGCGGATGTCATGGCCCGGAAGATAAAGGACGTCGGAAATGTATTCCGGAACCGGCACGATCCCCATCATGGTCTTATTGTTCTGTTTCAGATTGGCCACCACATAGATCTCTTTGCTGACCAGGTGGGGGAACGGATGATTGGCGTCAATGATCTGCGGGGAAAGGACCGGCAGCACCTGTTCTTTGAAATATTTCTTCACATACTTCTTCTCCTGCTGTTCCAGATCCTTCAGATCCAGCCCACACACCCCGTAGGGCTTCAGCTGTTTCTTGATCTCCGCGTAAGTCTTGTCCCGCTCCTTGTAAAGGGGCGCCACGGCCGCATAGATGGCGCCCAGCTGCTGGCCCGCCGTCATGCCGGACCGGATATCCAGCTTCTTATTGTCCGCCGCCGCCATGTCGTAGAGGCTTCCCACGCGGATCATGAAAAATTCATCCAGGTTGCTGGTGAAGATGGCGACGAACTTCATCCGCTCCATGAGCGGCACCGTCTCATCCCGCGCCTCCTCCAGCACCCTCTGGTTAAACCGGAGCCATGAGAGCTCCCGGTTCTGCGTGTAATCAAGTATCTCCTGTTTCCCCATCCTGTCTTTTCTCCTTTATTTTCAGCGTTCTATGCCCTCAGGAATGCCCGGAGTTCATCCATCCGTTCTTCCATATGCTGATATCCGTGTTCGTAGAATGCCTCCAGCGACTCTTTATTGCGCTCCAGCCTGGAAACCGGCTTCACCTGGGGACGGATCACGAAGATCTTCCCCGCCTTCTCCAGCTGGTCGATATGATTCATCAGTTTATTGTATTCAAAACTCCTCCGGAATATGGTCCGGACCAGGTTCGGATAAGACTTGTACGCCCGCTTATATACCCGCTGGAGCGCCGGGGATACGACTTTCTTCCGGTATCCCTGATTCTTGGTCAGGACGATCACAATCTTCTTATTACCCAGCTTCCGGGCCCGCCCAAGGGGCACCGAATCCGCCAGTCCGCCGTCCAGATAGGGTGTTCCGTCCACATTGACGATGGGCGTAAGGAGCGGCATGCTGCAGGACGCCCGGCAGATCTTCATGAGCCGGTCCCGGTCATGGTCTTCCGTCATATATTCGGCTTTCCCTGTGATGCAGTTAGTCGTCACCAGCTCACAGTGGATCTCTGAATCAAAATATGTGTCAAAATCAAAGGGGATCAGTTCATTCGGATATTTGTCAAAGATCAGATCCATGTTCATCACGCTCTTCTCTTTCACAAATTCCCGGATGCCGTAATAATAACTGTTCTCCCGGTCCTCGGGAATCATACAGTCCCGGGTCCGCCGCGGCTGCTTCGACACATAATCCACGGCGTTGCAGGCGCCCGCCGATACCCCGATCACATGGGACATGTACAGGTCCTGATCCATCAGATAATCCAGCACGCCGGAGGTGAAGACGCCGCGGGTGGCGCCGCCCTCCAGCACAAGTGTTGCTCTCTCTATCGACATTCTAATTACCTCTTTCTATTGAACTGTTATGGGTACATTATACCCCTTTTTTATGTGTTCGGAAACCCCTTGCCTTTTGGTATATTTTCATGGTAATATAGGCGTTGGTGCGCTATGAGTTTTATATTTTATTTTATTATAAGGAGAGATCAGTATGATCAGTGCAAACAACGTGACGCTGCGCGTAGGAAAAAAGGCGCTTTTTGAAGACGTGAATATCAAGTTTACCGAGGGCAACTGCTACGGCCTCATCGGCGCCAACGGCGCGGGAAAATCCACATTCCTGAAGATCCTTTCCGGCCAGCTTGAGCCGACGAAGGGCGAGATCGCCATTACACCGGGCGAGCGGCTTTCTTTCCTGCAGCAGGATCATTTTAAATATGACGAATATCCGGTACTCGACACCGTTATCATGGGAAATGCGAGACTCTATGAGATCATGAAGGAGAAAGAGGTCATCTACGCCAAAGAGGACTTCACCGACGAGGACGGCATCAAAGCCAGCGAGCTGGAGGCGGAATTCGCCACCATGAACGGCTGGGAGGCGGAGTCCGACGCGGCTTCTCTTCTGAACGGCCTGGGCATCGAGACAGAGCTTCATTATAAATATATAAAGGATCTGACCGGACCGGAGAAGGTCAAAGTCCTGTTGGCACAGGCGCTGTTCGGCAACCCGGACATCCTGCTCCTGGACGAGCCGACCAACCATCTGGACCTGGACGCCATCGCATGGCTCGAGGAATTCCTGATCAACTTTGACAATACCGTGATCGTGGTTTCCCATGACCGTTACTTCTTAAATAAAGTATGTACGCAGATCGCGGATATCGATTACGGCAAGATCCAGCTCTACGCCGGAAACTACGACTTCTGGTACGAGTCCAGCCAGCTGCTGATCCGCCAGATGAAAGAGGCGAACAAGAAGAAAGAAGAAAAGATCAAAGAACTGCAGGAGTTCATCTCCCGGTTCAGCGCCAACGCTTCCAAGTCCAAACAGGCGACTTCCAGAAAGCGTGCGCTGGAGAAGATCCAGCTCGACGAGATCAAGCCGTCCAGCCGGAAGTACCCTTACATCGACTTCCGCCCGAACCGCGAGATCGGAAATGAGGTCCTCACAGTTGAGGGCCTGTCAAAGACCATCGACGGCGAGAAGATCCTGGACAACATCAGCTTCACCCTGAGACACGACGACAAGGTCGCATTCGTGGGCGGCAACGAGCTGGCCAAGACCGTGCTCTTCAAGATCCTCATCGGCGAGATGGAGCCGGACGAGGGAACTTACAAATGGGGCGTCACCACATCCCAGGCTTACTTCCCGAAGGATTTCGGCGGAGAGTTCGACAGCGACTACAATATCACCGAGTGGCTCACCCAGTATTCGGAAGAAAAGGACGTCACCTATGTCCGCGGCTTCCTGGGCCGTATGCTCTTCTCCGGCGAGGACGGCGTGAAGAAACTGAAAGTGCTCTCCGGCGGGGAGAAAGTCCGCTGCCTGCTCTCCAAGATGATGATCTCCGGAGCGAACGTGCTGCTTCTGGACGAGCCGACCAACCATCTGGACATGGAGGCCATCACCGCCCTCAACAACGGAATGATCAAATTCCCGGGCGTACTGCTCTTCACTTCCAGAGACCATCAGATCGTCCAGACCACCGCGAACCGGATCATGGAGATCGTCCCGGGCGGACACCTGATCGACAAGATCACCACCTATGATGAATATCTGGAAAGCGACGAGATGGCGAGAAAGAGACAGACCTATTCCGTACAGACAGAGGAAGACGACTAAACCACTGTATTTTTACATTTGGGGTTTCCTTTTTGAAGCGATTCTGATATAATAAAAAAGCTGTGGACGTCCACAGGGCGTGCACAGCTCATATTGCATGGAGACGTATCGAAGTGGTCATAACGGGGCGCACTCGAAATGCGTTTGCCCTCCGGGGCACGAGGGTTCGAATCCCTCCGTCTCCGCTCCTTATTAAAATCGGGAAACCTTGATTTTTTACTGAGGTTTCCCGATTTTTTTGTAATTGGAAATGGTATGCACTCGGATTCGTGTAAATATCGATGATTTTTTCTTTGTTTTTAACACTAAACTGCACGAGTTTTATTTTGAACTTCTCAAAATTTGACACGAACACCACCAGGAAATATCTGTGCTTCTGCCTTTCCTAAGATATAGAGGAAAGCGATGGCAGGGACGCGCAGAATGGGGACTTTTGTTTCGTGTTTGGCAATACCAAAATCGTCAAGCCGTTTTGTAATCAAAAAAGCGTCTGTAACTTTGGATTTTTCGTCCCGGCATAGCTCAACAA
This sequence comes from Candidatus Mediterraneibacter quadrami, assembly GCA_019120575.1. Lineage (GTDB taxonomy): Bacteria > Bacillota > Clostridia > Lachnospirales > Lachnospiraceae > Mediterraneibacter > Mediterraneibacter quadrami. The sequence continues at coordinate 20,056 of DWUU01000035.1, read as the reverse complement.
TGGCATCCGTCATTGCAATGTGGGAATTATTGCGGTATTTCACTTCACAGAGAATCTTTTGGCGGGGAAGTTCTACCACCACATCGACCTCTTTCTGATTGTTCTTTGCCTTTCTGAAATAACCGAGACTTGCAGGACTTCCCTGATAGAAGGAAACCATATGTTTATAAACAGTTGTTTCCACCATTGCGCCCAATTCCTTTTCATCCGAAAGCACGTCGTCAATCATCAGCACAGCATTGCGGATGGCCGCGTCAGCAATAAAAATTTTCGGTTTTCCTTTCAGAGCGCCTTTCCTGCCCACATCCATTGGCTTTGCCAGATAAATGAGATTAGACATTTCCAGCGCCTTGATATAGCTTTCAATCGTTGTGACAGAGGTATTCTCCAGTTCCTTTGCTGCTGTCGTTGCATTAAAAATCTCCGTGGAGTTCATGCACAGATAGAGAAACAGCTTTTCCATCAGTAGCGGGCTTCGGATATTAAAGAGGGACAGCACATCCCGCTTGATTACTTTATCCACCACATCTTCCCGCAACATTCTCTGCGCGTAGGCGTCATCGTCCGATAAGACCAGTTCTGGAAATCCGCCGATCATAAGATAACGGTTAAAATGATTTTGCAACGGGGTGAATTGATCCATTAAATCGCCAAGCTGCGCCGGTCTCATTTTTTTCAGCTCCGATAAGCGTAAATCATCCGGCATGAGCGGCAAATCCAGATCAAGCAGCCTGCAATACTCATAAAAGGACATAGTAGGGATTTTGAGAACACTCCACCGCCCCGTGCCGCTGTCCGCGGAACCCTTTTCTAAGACAGGGCTGGCGGATCCCGTGGCGATAAGCCGAATATCCTTCCGGCTGTCGTAGATTACCTTCATCCAAAGTTCCCAATTATCAGTGTACTGCACTTCATCAAAAAAGATGTACCTTGTACCGGTAGTGGGATACATTGCTTCATAGATGGACAGCACATTCTCCGCGTTGACGAGTTTCAAAATCGGATTATCAAAGGTAGCGTACAGGATATTTCTGGGATTTACGCCTTCGTCAATCAGGTGGTCGATGATCTGATACAGAATCGTTGTCTTGCCCACACGCCTCATACCGGATAAAACTGCAAACCTTCGGATGCTCCTATGGGTAAGCGTTTTCAAAGCCTCGTAATAGGCCAGTCTCTTCTGCGGCTTGCTTTCTTCCTTAATGGCAGAAGGTGTACGCCACCACGGGTTATATTGCCGCAATACTTTCGTGACCTGTTCATCATTTACAATCGACATAATACACCTCCGTAACATTATGATTTCAACACAGTTCCACAATTATACTATTGCTTTTATTAAGCAGTTTACAAAGTATATTATAGTAATAGTTATGGTAAATTGCAAGTTATATTATGCAAACAGTCATCGGGCAGATGCATTTCTCACTTATACAAAACAATCATTTCACTGACCGCACGATTTGTTTTCGACTCTCAAGGTCGAAAATGTTCGAAATCTTCTTATTGTTTAACATATTTTTCCATTTTACGATAATATCGGTGTTGAACAGGTTGATCAGATAAGGAGGAAATACAGATGAATTATGAAAAAGTTATCATCAATACTCTGGACTCCTTCGGAGTCAGCCGCTCCTACACCGGCTACAACTATGTGGTGTACGGGTTACTGCTCATCCTCGAGGACAGCGAACGGATCGAATGCATCACAAAAACGCTGTACCTCGATGTGGCAAAGCACTTCCATACCAACTGGAACTGTGTGGAAAAGAACATGCGCACAGTCGTAAACCATGTGTGGGATTCACATAATACAGAACTGCTCGAAATCATTTTCAGCCGGTCCGGCCGGAACCGGAAACCGACCAACAAAGAGTTTCTGAAATATATGTACGACTATATCACCCGGTTCGACAACGAAGTCCTGATCGCCGACAGACGGATCCCGATGATCTGCCCGGTCTCAAATGCCTACTGCGAGGCGCTGAGTACGTTTTACATAAAACTGTTGCAGATCTATGAGAAGCGTTAATGTTCAGCTGATCTTTCCTTCGAATACTGAAAAAAGACATGAACGCGAAAGGAGCTGTCGCAGCCCGCTCCTCAAAAACAGGAACAGTGCGGAATCTGCCTGTACGGCGTTTGCACCGTCTGAATATGTGCCGCCGTTTCCGTTTGTTGACAGCGCCTGCCACGCTCTTTGCTCCGTGCCGTAATATACGGCATCATTCTTCTCGATCGCTCCCGCTCCCGCTTGCAGCGCCTTGCCGTTTTTCGCTGCAATCACCGATGCGGGCAGCAGCCCCACCATCAGGCAGACCACAAGCAGCAGACTTAAAAATCGTTTTTTTCTTCTCATAGCTTTTCTCCGTTCTTCTTAGATTTTTCTCGCACACCGAAAAAAGGCGCATCCCGCCCGTTGTTAAACGGGCGGAATACGCCTTGAATCATCTGCAGTTTTGTAAAATTGAAAAAGGACAGACTTACGCTGTGCGTGCGTAAAGATTATGTGCTCTCTGTCAATCCCTGAACCGTATCCGTAAAAACGGGCACGCCCCTTTCATTTATTTCCGGGTTTCGGACATTCTTCGATTTCAGAATCCCTTTTCCCGGACACTTTGTCGGCTTCGACTCTATTATTTTACCATAAATCTTCCTGCTTGTGTTATGTCGTTTAGGTATTATAATGGTCGTTCAGGTGTTTTTAACTCTTATCTGCTTAATATCCGCACATGACGATCACCCGCTGGGGCGTGGTCTGCGCCGGCATGCTGAATGTGGCCGCTGTATAGAATACGAGCAGTTCCATGTTTTCCGGGCTGCATGTATACGGCTGCCCGTTCATTGTCATTACATTTGTCATCGGTCCGATGTTCAGCTTCAGGGAACCGTCCGCCGATTCCATCTGATCGTTGAAGTAGTCCAGCATGACCTGCTGCCCTCTCCGCAGCGGCGCTACAAGCTCCGCCCGGTACTGGGGCGGATACACCGCCGGCGTGGGCAGGTTTGTATCATAGAACGCGGCGACGCGCATCCCCGGGCGGAGACGGACATGATCGATCACCGCCGTATCGCCGGACACGACCACGTTGGTCACTTCCCCGTCGACAGCCAGCGCCAGGATCATAGAACAGCAGTCGTCGCTCCGGTCGATATTCCGGATGATCCCCTCCACCTTTTCAAAAGTCTCATATGCCATAATCAAAAAACTCCCAGATGCTTTTCTATTATACTATGCATATGAGCGGGAAGATGCCCCGCCTTAATTTCATTTCCTTATCCGGGAGTCAGTGGCGCTCCTTCCCGCTGAACACTTCACAGAACCGGGCCGCCGTGGACGCCGGCTCCCCGCCCAGCACGAGATGGGATACGTCCCCCAGCTTCAGGCCCCGGAAGCAGGCGATCCCCTGCTGGCGTTCCTCGGTCACAACTTCCGTCACCGATGTGGGCGCCAGCGCCAGACTGTGCCACAGAAGGAAGGGCGAGACATTCCAGAGATAGGAAAGGAATACACCGGTAATGGCAAAATGACAGAAGAAAGTCAGTGTCTCTGTACTCTCCTTCTCCACCCGGTAAATGTTCCCGTCACGCACATAGCCGTACTCCGCAAGCAGCCGGTCGAATTCTTCCGTCACCCGGTCGTAGATCTCCACTGTATCGGAATGGCGGCAGATGTCGCAGTCCCGCCAGCGCACCGGATCCATGCAGTCCATGTGGGCGCCCCAGTAGGACGGGACCACATCCCACACGATCCGCGGCACGTAGAGCCCGTTTTCTTTCCGGCTCATGGGATAGGCCTCTTCCAGATGCAGGGCCTGATTCAGATCGATCTCCGCCGGGAATTCCTGAAGCCACCCCAGCGTCTTCGCCGTGCGGCCCAGTTTCTTCATACAGTAACCGGCTGTCGCCTGCGCCCGTCCGAGGGGCGAGACAAAGCAGGTTCCCATGTCCAGATCCTCAGCGCGTTCCGCAAGGAGCGCCGCCTCCCGGTGGCCTTTCTCCGTCAAAGTGTCGTGTACATAATCCGGATCTCCATGCCGGACAAATAATAATCTCATCTTCTGTCTCCTTATCTCTTTTTACTGATCCCGGTTCCAGAGCTGATCCAGCCAGTCTTTCGCAAGCTCCGGCCAGATCCCGACCGTTTTCAGCGTCCTCCGGATCTCTTCTTTCTGCACCGGGTCCCACTTCTCCTTCTTCCTGCCGTCCAGGCCGAAATCCGCCAGGATCTCCCGGCCCTTCTCCGGCGGGTACGGCGTCTGTCCTTCGATCACCGCTCCGGCCAGAAGGCGGATCTGTTCCAGCGTATAAGGCTCGCCGAAATCCCGTTCCAGCCACTGCTTTGTAGCCACGGACAGCCCGTGCACCCCGTCCGAAAATACATGGTGGGCAAAAGGAACCCCCTGTTCCCTGCAGGCCCGGGCGAAAAGATAGCTGTTCTCCACAGGCACCGATGCATCCGTCACGGTCTGCCAGAGAAAACAGGGCGGTGTATCCGCGGTCACATGCTTCTCCAGCGACATATATTCCAGTTCATCCGCACCCGGCTCTGATCCCAGAAGAGCCAGCATGGAATCGCTGTGCGTGTATTGTCCGGATGTGATCACCGGATAGGCCAGGATCGCTGCATCCGGCCGGTTCGTCCACCCGTTGAATCTCCCGTCAGAATCCGTGATGTCCTTATAATGCACGCACAGGCTGGCCGCCAGATGTCCGCCGGCGGAAAATCCGCACACCGCCACCCGGTCCGGATCCACCGAATATCGGTGCGCTTTTGAACGGATCATGCGCACGGCCCTGGAAATATCCTGCAGGGGCTGCATCTTAAGCGGCATATCCAGAAGATTGACCGTATAAACCAGCACAAATACATTATACCCGTACCAGTAGAATGTCTCCGCCGGCAGATGCGCCTCGGACGGGGAAGCGTTCCGATACGCCCCGCCCGGCACGATGACCATGGCGGGACGGATCTCCCGGTCTTCATGAATGTAGCTGACCATGAACGGCACAAAGCCGTATGCGGCGGGATAATGATACTCTCCTTCCCGCCAGAGGAGGATCTTCTCTCCTGTCATCTGATTTTCCTTTCCTCTAAACACAAGACCTGCGGCCAGACGGTAATCCATCTCTTACTGTCTGCCGCAGGTACATTTCTTCATCCATAGAGCGGCATCTCTGCCCTTACAGCTCTACCTCATCGATATACGGGTTCTTCACTTCATAGAACCGCTCTTCTTCCACGGATCTTGCCAGATCCATGTCGATCGGCATCTTGCCGAGCACCGGCACGCCCATCTCTCCGGCGATCTCTTCGATGTGGCTCTCGCCGAACACTTTGATCTCTTTTCCGCAGTCCGGACATTTTACATAGCTGTAGTTCTCAACCACGCCGAGTACCGGAATGTTCATCTGCTCAGCCATATTGGCTGCCTTCTTCACGATCATCTGAACCAGATCCTGGGGAGACGTCACGATCACCACGCCGTCCACCGGCAGGGACTGGAATACCGTCAGCGGCACGTCGCCTGTTCCGGGCGGCATATCCACAAAGAGATAATCCAGGTCGCCCCACATCACGTCTGTCCAGAACTGCTTTACCACGCTGGCAATGATCGGTCCTCTCCAGATAACCGGAGCGGATTCATCTTCCAGCAGCAGGTTCACAGACATAATCTTCGTGCCGTCTTTCGCCGTACAGGGAATGATATTCTCCTCTGTGGCTCCGGCTTTCGTGTGGATGCCGTACATCTTCGGGATAGACGGACCGGTCACGTCCGCATCCAGGATGCCAACCGTATAACCCTTCTCGCGCATCATCCTTGCAAGAGACGCCGTCACCAGGGATTTGCCGACTCCGCCCTTGCCGCTCACGACTCCGATCACTTTCTTAATGGAGGAGTACATGTTCGCCGGCTCACGGAGGTCCGTCTTCTTGCTCGTGCATGTATCCGCATGCGCGCAGCCTGCACAGGATTCTTCGGTACATTCATTATTTGTATTCTGTTCTTCAGCCATTGTATAATACCTTCTTTCTTTCACTGAAAGCCGACCCGGTGTATATCGTCCGGATCAGCTGCTTTGGATAGTATACCACATTCCGGCGGTTTTTGTACATATATAAAAATGAATTTCCGACATTTGTCGGTTACGATTATTCACATCTGTCTTATTCTTCCTCCGACCACATCTGGCGGATCTGCTCAAAGATCCGGCTCATAGGCACGCTGAATTCTCCTCCGAAAATCCCCACCGGCACATCATCCTGCGGACCATATACAGTCGCTATGTCATCCTCAGGGCTCCAATACACACATACGCGCTCCCTGTCCGGATCGATCAGCCAATATTCCCTGACTCCTGCCGCCGCGTACTTTACAAGCTTGATCTTCGTATCCATATGGGCGGATGACGGAGAAAGGACTTCCACAACCAGATCCGGAGCGCCTACGATGCATTTTCTGGTGCGCTTTGACGGATCACAAAGAATAACGAGATCCGGTTCCAGCATTGACCGGTCGTCACAATCGATCTGGACATCGAGCGGAGAAGGGAAAACTCTGCAATCGCCATTTTTCGAAGAAATCCATCCATCAAATGAAGCGACAAGCTTTCCAATAATATACTGATGGATCATACTTGGCGCAGCCATATCATAGATCATGCCGTCGATCAACTCTACACGCCTGTTATCCGGAACAGCATAGTAGTCGTCAAGCGTATAGCTGCCCTGCCTTGTCTTATACGCAGGAGCCGCTTCGCGCACCACATCATTATGACTGCCTCCGGAACGATAGCCCGAATCTTCATCCTTCTCTTCAAATTTCATGATCATCTCCAGCGCCTGTATCGTCTTATGCCTCGGCGTGCGCGTCTCCCCGCTGAAGATCTTCTGGATGGTGCCCACCGGGACACCGGAAAGCTCTGAAAGCTGTTCAAACGTATAGCCATTCTTCTCTTTAAAATACATCAGCTGCTTCAGGTTCATCATACGCTCCTTTCCCCTCTGTCAGACAGAGAAACAACAAACGGTTGAAATCCGGTCTGTTTTTCTTTATAATACCGAATTTCAACCGTTTTGTCAATTTGCATTTTCAGGAGGTTCGAAGCCATCATCCGGCTGCCGTTGTTTCCGCCCGCGTCACATCTTTCAGCCACTTATAACTCCGGTACCGCCACAGCGTGATGGGGATCTTGATGATCTCATCGCTCATCAGGATCACATATACGATGGGGACGCTGAACCTGAATACGAACGCCGCGATAAATCCGAGCAGGATCGAGCAGCCCCACATGGTGCTCACATCCAGAACCAGACCGAACCGGGTGTCTCCGCCGGAACGGAAGATCCCCACCACCATAGTCGTGTTGAACGCCTGTCCGATCACAAAGTAGGACATCACGAAGAACATGATCCGCAGGTATCCTTTCGCCGTATCGGTAAGCGACAGCGCCGCCGCGGCAGGTCCCGATACCGCCAGGATGACCAGGCCGCCCAGCGCGCCCATGATGAGGCTGAGCCAGATGAACCGCTTCGCATAGGCCCTGGCGTGTTCCAGCTTCTTCTCTCCGATGGTCTTGCCCAGATAGATGGCCGCCGCACTGGACAGGCCGAAGGATACCACCGTCGCCAGCTGCCTTGCCACCTGGGCCACGGAATTGGCCGCCACCGCCGCGCTTCCCAGATGCCCGAGGATCGCGGTGTTGGCCGCCGTCCCCAGGCCCCACATGATCTCGTTGGCAACCACCGGGAGGGCATATTTCATAAAATCCCGGAACAGCTCCCGGTCCGTATGCAGGATGTATTTCGGCCGCAGCCTGATCTCTTTATTAAATATCCGGGCGTAGCCGAAGGTCAGGATCACTTCCAGGATCCGGGCGCACAGCGTTCCAAGGGCGGCGCCTGCAACGCCCATAGCCGGCAGGCCGAAGAGCCCGAAGATAAAGATCGAGTTCATTACGATATTGCACAGCAGCGAGCAGAGGTACACCACCGTCGCCACGATCACCCGCTCCACGCTGCGCATGACATACAGATAGGCCTGAGTCACGCCGATCATCACATAGGTGAAAGCAACGATCCGAAGGTACCGCACGCCCTCCGCGATCACCGCCGGGTCGCTGGTGAAGATCATCATCAAAAGCTCCGGTATGGCCAGCGCCGCAAGGGTGAAAAGAGCCGTCACCGCGATGGCCGCTTTCACGGTCATTCCCAGGATCTTCTCGATGGTCTTTACATCGCCTTTTCCCCAGTACTGGGCCGTCAGGACGGTTGCCCCCGACGTCAGCCCGAAGAGGAAGAGGGTCATGATATACTGCACCTGGCCGGCCAGGGATGCGCCCGACAGCGCCGTCTCGCCCACGGCCCCGAGCATGATGACGTCCGCCGCCGTCACGCCCACATTGATCAGATTCTGGAGCGCCATCGGCACCACCAGAGAAATAACAGTCCGATAGAAAACGCCCCAGTTAATACCCAGGGCGTGATCCTTTTGCATTTTATTGAGAAACATAATTACTCCTTACCGCTGAAACAGTACGTACATACTTTGCACGGTTCGATCCCGATGGATGCAAGCAGGTCATCCAGCCGGTGGAACCGGAGGGTTGTAAAGTTCTGGATCCTGCAGATCTCCTCCACCATCTTCGCGTAACGGCAGGAATCCGGATTCGTGTACTCTTCCAGTACTTCCTCTGTGCATTCTCCGCCTTCCTGTTCTTTGATCACCCGTCTTGTGATCAGTTCCATCTCGGATTTGGATCTGGAGAAGTTCAGATATTTGCAGCCGTATACAAGCGGCGGGCAGGCCGGACGCACATGGACTTCCTTCGCACCGCTGCGGTACAGGAATTCCGTGGTTTCGCGAAGCTGTGTGCCGCGCACGATGGAGTCGTCGATCAGCAGCAGACGCTTGTTCTCGATCAGCGCCTGCACCGGGATCAGTTTCATACGGGCGATCAGATCCCGCTGGCTCTGGTTCGTCGGCATGAACGAGCGGGGCCAGGTCGGCGTATATTTGATAAACGGTCTCGCATAGGGGATGCCGGACTCATTGGAGTAGCCGATGGCATGCGCGATGCCGGAATCCGGCACGCCGGCAATGATATCCGGATGCACGGAATCGCCGTCCCGCTTCGCCAGCATGCTTCCGCAGCGGTAGCGCATTTCTTCTACATTTACCCCTTCATAGGAAGACGTCGGATAGCCGTAATATACCCAAAGGAAAGAACAGATCTTCATCTCTTTCCGGGGCTCTACCCGGGTCTCCACACTCTCCGGCGTAATGTATGCGATCTCGCCCGGTCCCAGCTCACGGTCGTGGCTGTAACCCAGGTTCAGGTACGCGAAGTTCTCAAAGGAAACACAGTAGGCGTCCTCCTTCTTACCGATCACCACCGGCGTACGGCCCATCAGATCTCGCGCCGCATAAATGCCGTCCTTTGTCATGATCAGCACGCTTAAGGACCCGTCCACGCACTCCTGGGCGTAGCGGATGCCCTCCTCGATGGTCGCCTTCTGGCAGATCAGAGAGCCGATGAGCTCTGTGGCATTGATCTGGCCGCCGCTCATCTCCAGGAAATGGGTCCGTCCGTCGCTGTATGCTTTCTTCAGGATCTCTTCCTGATTGTTGATCTTGCCCACCGTTGTGATGGCAAAGCTGCCCAGATGGGACTGCAGAAGCAGCGGCTGCGGCTCATAATCGGAAATACAGCCGATGCCCAGATTGCCTTTCAGTTCCTCCACATCCCGCTCAAACTTGGTACGGAACGGAGAATTTTCTATATTATGGATCGCGCGGTTGAAGCCGTCTTTTCCGTAAACAGCCATCCCGCCTCTTCTCGTACCGAGATGAGAATGATAGTCCACGCCGTAGAAAAGCTCCAGCACACAATCCTGTTTCGATGCAACGCCAAAAAATCCACCCATGTATGATGACCTCCTTAAGAAGAGTACAGTTTAATTACCTAATAAAGAATAATGAAAATGAGGTCGGAAGTCAAGTCCATTCTTTTCTTTCCCGCAATTTTCGACTATAATAGAATCAGATTATTTTAAGGAGATAACCGTTATGGCAGTGCATACGATCGACCTAGTCATTCAGCCTGAAGACCAGCTGAAACCGCTTGATACAATCGCCGGTTTCCCGGTGCGCCCCGGGTTCTTCCGGTTCTTCGGCGCCACCGCGATCCCAGGCGGCGTGAATTTCACGATCCAGTCCCACGGAGCCACTTCCTGCGAACTGCTCCTCTTCCACCGGGAGGCGGAAGAACCCTACGCCGCACTGAAATTTCCGGATAATTACCGGATCGGCTTCGTTTATTCCATGATCGTCTTCGGCCTGGACGTGGAAGAATTCGAGTACGCCTACCGGCTGGACGGACCCTATGACGAGAAAAAGGGACTCCGCTTTGATAAGTCCAAGATCCTGCTGGATCCCTATGCCCGGGCCGTGACCGGCCAGAGCCGCTGGGGCTGCACGAACAATTCCCAGCACGGCTACCGCGCCCGCGTGGTACAGAACAACTTCGACTGGGGGCTGGAGCGGAGCGAGCCCATCCCCATGGAGGACCTGGTGATCTACGAGCTCCATGTGCGCGGATTCACCCAGTCGCCTTCCGCAAAGGTCAATTACCCCGGAACCTTCCGGGGACTGGAGGAAAAGATCCCCTATCTGAAGAAGCTGGGAATCAATGCGGTCGAGCTGATGCCGGTATTTGAATTTGACGAAATGCGGGACGTGCGGAACATCGACGGCAACGAACTGCTGGATTACTGGGGATACAATCCGGTCTGTTTCTTCGCCCCGAATACGAGCTACTCCTCGCGGATCGAATACAACCGGGAAGGGATGGAGCTGAAAGAACTCATAAAAGCGCTCCACGACAACGAGATCGACGTGATCCTGGACGTGGTGTTCAATCATACCGCCGAAGGCAATGAGATCGGCCCTTCCTTCTGTTTCAAAGGATTTGACAACAACATCTACTACATGCTCACGCCGGACGGAAAATACTATAATTTCAGCGGATGCGGCAACACCCTGAACTGCAACCATCCGGTGGTGCAGGACCTGATCCTGGACTGCCTGCGCTACTGGGTCACGGATTACCGGGTGGACGGCTTCCGCTTCGACCTGGCTTCCATCCTGGGGCGCAGCGAGAACGGCACGCCCCTTAACCAGCCGCCGCTCCTCCGGAGCCTGGCCTTTGACCCGATCCTCGGAAATGTCAAGCTCATCGCCGAAGCCTGGGACGCCGGCGGGCTCTACCAGGTCGGCTCGTTCCCGTCCTGGAAACGATGGGCGGAATGGAACGGCCGCTACCGGGACGACATGCGCTGCTTCCTGAAGGGAGATCCCCAGATGGCCGGGATCGCAGCCCAGCGGATGACCGGATCCACAGATCTCTACGACCCGGTCTACCGGGGCGGCAACGCGTCCGTCAATTTCCTGACCTGCCACGACGGATTCACCCTGTACGACCTGTACAGTTACAACGTCAAGCACAACGAGGCCAACGGCTGGGACAACACCGACGGCTTCGACGACAACAACAGCTGGAACTGCGGCGCCGAAGGCGAGACCGAAGATCCGGATGTTCTGGCACTGCGCTTCCGCATGATCAAGAACGCCTGTGCCGTGCTCATGTGCAGCCGCGGAACACCCATGTTCCTCTCCGGCGACGAGTTCGGCGACACGCGCCACGGCAACAACAATCCGTACTGCCAGGACAACCAGATCTCGTGGCTTGACTGGAACCTGCTTAAGAAAAACAAAGACCTCTTTGAATTCTTCCGGTATATGATCGCTTTCCGGCACAAGCACCCGGCCATCCGCCGGGATCTGGAACCGAGCTACATCGGCTTCCCGTCCATGAGCATCCACGGGCTGAGGCCCTGGGAAAACGAACATCTGGAAGAAGGCTATGTATCCTGTGTACTCTTCTCCGGCTACGACGAGGAAGAAGAACAGGAAGACCTGGTCTATGTGGCGGTCAACGCCCACTGGTACCCTGCGGAGCTGACCCTGCCAGATCTGCCCGAAGAATACTGCTGGAAGATCGCCGTCAATACAGGGGATCCGAAACAGCAGACCTTCAAAGAACATAAAATGCCCACAGCAGGGAAGGTGCTGACGCTCGGGGAGCGGTCAGTGATCGTGTTTGTGGGGTGCGCGACCTGCGGAAGCGGGCAGACGATAAACTGATGGTACGGGAGATCCCGGACAGATAAAAGGGCGTCCGGATTCAGTTCAAGAATTTTGAAAAACTGACAGAGCACGGGCATCAGGCTAACAACCGAAAGAAAAATTGTGGAACTCGCCTTACGGCTCAAACACCCACAATTTTTCTTTCAACGCCTGATGTCCGTGCTCTGAGTTTTTCTGAAAATTCTCTCAGATTCATCCGTCCGCCCTTTATCTGCCGGGATCATCGCCCCATCACTTCACCGGCTGCACACTCCGCAAACCGCTCCCCGGGAGGAATCAGCCGGGGCATGCTCCCGCAATGCTCCCCAGCACCAACTTCACATCGGGGGTGTAGAGAGATGCAGAGACATTCAAAAAAGTACGGGAATACTGTCTGGCTGGATGGAATTTCACGGCCGGGGCAGGGCTATTCCGGCTCCGGCCGTGAAATCCCTGTCTTGCCAGATCTGACCTACCTTACTTCTTCTGCGCGATCTCCTCTTTGATCTTCGCGATGAATTCTCCGAGTCCGCTCTGTCCTTCATCCCCGTTTGCACGGCTTCTGACGGACACTTTTTCTTCTTCCTCTTCTTTTGCGCCGACGACGAGCATGTACGGGATCTTCTTCATCTGCGCTTCGCGGATCTTGTATCCGATCTTCTCCGCCCTTGTGTCGATCTCCGCGCGGATGCCTGCATCCTGCAGCGCCGCAAGGACTTTACTTCCATACTCCATGTGCTTATCGGAGATCGGAAGCACTTTCACCTGTACCGGTGCCAGCCAGGTCGGAAATGCGCCCGCGAAGTGCTCGATCAGGATTCCGATGAAGCGCTCGATGGAGCCGAATACCACGCGGTGGATCATGATCGGTCTGTGCTTCTCTCCGTCCGCGCCCGTGTACTCCAGGTTAAACCGGAGCGGAAGCTGGAAGTCAAGCTGGATGGTTCCGCACTGCCAGGTGCGTCCGATGGAGTCTTCCAGATGGAAGTCGATCTTCGGTCCGTAGAACGCGCCGTCGCCTTCATTTACAACATACGGAAGTCCGATGTCGTCAAGTGCGGCTCTCAGCGCGTCTGTCGCCATTTCCCAGTCCTCGTCGCTTCCCATGCTGTCCTCCGGACGGGTGGAAAGCTCTACATGATATTTGAATCCGAAGAGGCTGTATACCTCGTCGATCAGTTTTACTACACCTTTAATCTCATCCTTGATCTGCTCCGGCGTCATGAAGATATGGGCATCGTCCTGTGTGAAGCAGCGCACGCGCATCAGGCCGTGAAGCTGACCGGATTTCTCATGACGGTGTACCAGACCGAGCTCGCCCATTCGGATCGGCAGGTCGCGGTAGGAACGGGGCTCAGACTCGTATACGAGGATGCCGCCCGGGCAGTTCATCGGTTTGACCGCAAAGTCCACGTCATCAATCACAGTCGTATACATATTTTCTTTATAATGATCCCAGTGGCCGGATGTCTCCCAGAGGTGGCGGCTCAGCATGATCGGTGTGCTGATCTCCACGTAGCCGGCTCTGCGGTGGATCTCTCTCCAGTAGTCAAGCAGCGTGTTCTTTAATACCATGCCGTTGGGCAGGAAGAACGGGAATCCCGGACCCTCCTCGCGCATCATGAAAAGTCCCAGCTCTTTGCCAAGCTTTCTGTGGTCGCGCTTCTTCGCCTCTTCGATCATGGTCAGGTATTCTTCCAGCTCCGCCTTCTTCGGGAATGCCGTACCGTAGATCCTCTGCAGCATCTTATTGTGCTCGTCGCCTCTCCAGTATGCGCCCGCCAGGCTTGTCAGCTTGAACGCCTTCACCGGCTTGGTGGTCATCAGATGAGGGCCGGCACAGAGATCGGTAAACTCGCCCTGGGAATAGAAGCTGATAACCTCATCTTCCGGCAGGTCCTCGATCAGTTCCACTTTGTAAGGCTCGTCTTTCTCCTTAAAGTACGCGATGGCCTCATTTCTCGGCATGGTATACTGTTTGATCTCCAGATTCTCCTTGACGATCTTCTTCATCTCCGCTTCGATCTTCTCCAGATCATCCGCGGTAAACGGCGTTTCTCTGTCCACGTCATAGTAGAATCCGTCTGCAATGGACGGACCGATCGCCAGCTTTGTCTCCGGATACAGTCTCTTGATGGCCTGAGCCATAATGTGGGACGCAGTGTGGCGAAACGCCCCTTTGCCTTTCTCATCGTTAAATGTCAGGATATTGAGCTCGCAGTCATGGTCGATCACGGTACGCAGATCCACGGCCTCCCCGTCAACCTCGCCCTCTGTCGCTACTCTTGCAAGCCCTTCACTGATATCAAGCGCGATCTCATACACGCTCTTTGGTTCCTGATACTCTTTGAATGAACCGTCTTTCAATGTGATCTTCATCTTTCCTCTTCCTTTCCCTGATATCCGCTCCGGCGTCTTCATTCCGGAGCTGTATAAACTGTCATTCGCATGCCGTCCGCAACGAAAAAAGAGACACTCCCGAAAGAATGTCTCCTGATCACTCTGAAATCGATGCGGCCGCACGGAAACACTCCACACAGGGACGGGAGATGCTCCCGCGGTTCCACCCTGCTTGTTTTCCATGGAAAACCATCTTAATTCATGTGATGATAACGGAATCACCGTGCCCTATTAAGGCCGCTCGGAGGTGGTCTTCAGTCATGTCCCGCAGCAGGATCCTCTCACCATGCGGATCCCTCTCTTTGGATGCGCAGACAGCCTACTGTCCTCTTCAACGCTTTCTACACCGGTTATTCTACCGCAGGGAGCCGACATATGTCAAGCCGGATTCTGCATAAAACAGATATAAACTTTCACACAACCGCCTCAATGATCGTCTTATCTCCTGCTGAAATCTTATGCACGCCAGTACATTTCTTTTTATTGAAATTATAGCTGAGCATATATCCTGTCCTAAGGCGGAAATAATCCAGATACTCTGAAAGCTGCTGTTCCCCCCGCTCATTGTATGCATTCCCCCGCCAGATCTTGAGTTCGATAATAAACTGTTCGCCGGCGTAATCTACAACAATATCCATGCGTCGGGCATTTCTTGTCTCTGCTTCGATATAATAGTTGCCCGACCCGTTTATGATCGGACGAAGATACAGAAGAAATCTTCTCCTGCCTTCCTCTTCTGAAAACGTTTCATCTGTATCGCCGTATATGCTGTCGAAATGTTCCACGTATTTTGCAAGTACTGTTTCCATATCTAGACGTCCGCCTTTTATATACTGCAACTTGTCTCTGGATGCAGCCTTAAAGATCGGGCTGTCCTGTGCGTCATTTGTAGTAAGGAAGTAATTATACAGCCTCATCTCGAAAATCCGGTTGGAGATCTTTACATTCCCGTCAGCATTTTTGACAAATCCGAGCATTTCTGCTATATCAAGCCACTGCTCATCCGGATTATAAACAATTTTCTCGCCTCCAAAGAGGATTGCATAAGTGAGCCGTCTCAATTCCGGATAATCATATATTTTCCCCATCAGTGAGTCAAACAATGTGTTTTTCTCTGAAAGCAGGATCCTTACTGCCTCGAGCCCGCCTTCCTTTGTCCATGCGGTATGTTCATCCGGAAATCTGCTGCTTCCGGATACTTTTTCATCGATCAGTTTGCAGATCCGTGATACCAGGAACGGATATCCGGAAGTATAATCATAAATAAATTCCGCCATGCGGTCTGTATCCATTCCGGCTGCTTTGTCTGTTTCATATTCTCTGAGCATCCCGGCGATATCCGCAGCGGAAAAACTCATAACAACGTCAAAATCTGCCGCGATATTCCATGGACTGTTGACTTTGTGTTCTCCATCCGGACGGATCTTCATCTGAATATTCTTAACGTCATACACGCCTGCAAGGATGACCGACTGAAAGATCGGTGTTTTCCGCCTCGTAAGGTAATATCCTCGAAGCTGTGCGAGAAAATCCAGAAACACCTGATTATTTGCAGCGCTGTCCACTTCATCAATCATTAACACAACAGGTTTTGCCGCATCTGCACAAATCCGGCTTAAAGAGATAAAAAGTTTTCTCAATCCGGGAACTTTCCCTTCCACTGCCATACTTTTCAGCCCGTCAAACGCCTCTCCGGACAACGCTGTTCCTGCATCAGCATCTGCTTCGATCACTGTAATAAATGCTTCCGCAAAAGAATTCGCAAAGGTTTCTTCATTTTCAAAATCATTTCCGCTCATCTTCTGAAAATCAAGCAGAACTACGATATACTCATCCTGCAGATATTCTGCCAGTGCATTGAGCGTTGTCGTCTTCCCGTACTGCCGGGCTCTGTTGATGGTAAAATATTCACCGGCATCCACCAGTTTCTTTATTTCCGCCAGTCGTTCCCGCAGGTCTACCATATAGTGAAACTGCGCGTCACACGCTCCTGTAACATTGAAATACCGCTTCATCCCGGCCGACTCCTTTCTGCATGATCTTTCCTTTAAATTCTACCATCTGACCGGAAAGAAGGCAAGGACTATAACTCTCTGCACAGCATCACCGCTTCATACGGTTTCAGCATGATCCGCTCTCCGTCATCGCTCCATGCCGGCTCTTCTCTGTAATTATGAATCAGCTTTTCCGCGTTTTTCCACTTTCTATCCAGCGGGCACGCCGCCGCTTCTCCCGTAAAGTCTGCACAGACGAGCATCTGATGCGTCCCGTCTGTCCGGGTGTAGGCGAAGATCCGCTCATCTTCCGGAAGAAGCAGGTCGAACTTTCCGTCCACGAATACCGGATGTGTCTTTCTGAGGCGGATCAGTTTCCGGTAAAAGTGATATACGGAATCCGGATCTCTCCGTTCTTCTTCCGCATTGATCTCCGTATAATTCGGATTGACCGCGATCCACGGTGTTCCGGTTGTGAACCCGGCACTCGCCCCTGCACCCCACTGCATGGGCGTGCGGGCATTGTCGCGGCTTCGGGCGTAGACGGACCGCATGATATCTTCTTTTTCATATCCGCCTTCCAGCCGTTCGCGGTACAGATTCAGCGTCTCGATGTCTTTGTAATCGCTGATATCCGGGAATCTCACATTGGTCATGCCCAGTTCCTCGCCCTGGTACACATAGGGCGTTCCCTGCATGCCGTGAAGGATCATCGCCAGCATCTTCGCAGATTCCACACGGTACTTCCCGTCATCTCCCCAGCGGGATACGATGCGGGGCAGGTCGTGGTTGTCCCAGAACAGGCTGTTCCATCCTTTGCCGTACAGTTCGTTCTGCCATTTTGCCAGACATTTCTTCAGACGGACAAAGGGGAGCGGCGCCAGATCCCACTTTTCTTTTCCTTCCTGCTGGTCCATGACCATATGCTCGAACTGGAATACCATGGAGAATTCACTGCCGTCCGGATTGCTGTAGAGTTTTGCGATCTCTGTAGTCGCGCCCCAAGCCTCGCCCACCGTGATCAGATCACCTTTCTGGAATGTCTCCCGGCTCAGTTCCCGCAGGAATTCATGGAGCCTGGGCCCGTTGTTCGTGATCATCCGGTCCGGTTCCTTGGCGATCTGGTCGATCACATCCAGCCGGAATCCGCCCACGCCTTTATCCATCCACCAGAGGATCATGTCGTAGATCTCCCGGCGCACCTTCGGGTTCTCCCAGTTGAGATCCGGCTGCTTCACCGAGAACTGGTGGAAATAGTACTGATTTACTTCCGGCACCCACTCCCAGGCCGGTCCGCCGAAAGCAGCTTTCATTTCGTTCGGGTACTCGCCCTCCACGCCGTCCCGCCACACATAATAATCATGGTACGGATTGTCTCTGGATTTCTTTGCCTCCCGAAACCACCGGTGTTCATCCGAAGTATGGTTGAGCACCAGGTCCATAATGATCCGGATATTGCGCTTCTTCGCTTCCCCGATCAGTTCTTCCATATCAGATAAGTTTCCGAACATGGGATCAATGTCCTGATAGTCCGAGATATCATATCCGTTGTCATCCTGAGGGGAACAGTACACGGGCGAAAGCCAGACCGCGTCGATCCCCAGTTCCTCCAGATAGTCAAGCCTGCGGATGATCCCCCTTATGTCCCCGATCCCGTCGCCATTGGAATCCTGAAAACTTTTCGGATAAATCTGATAGACAACTGCATTTTTCCACCATGGTTTCTTCATTTCTGTCATAAATACCGCCCCTTTCTGTTTTTTATCATCTTAATAACGAAAATCCTCTACGGGAGCCGGCGGATGAGCGTGCCGTTTTTCCCGAGGACTCCGCCCTCATAATTCCTTGCGAAAAGGATCTCTCCGCCCTCCTGCACGTCCGCCGCTTCACCGGAACAGTTCAGCACAACTTCCAGCCTGCGCCCTTCCCGACCGATCTTGATGTAATCCACGCACCTGCCGCCCGGATACCGGTTCGGGAAATGGAAATGCAGGCTTCTGCATGCCTCTTCCGTCTGACGCAGCCGGATCAGTTCCTTCATGTACCCGATCCGCTCCTGATTCTCCGGCGTATTCATCTCATCCCAGGGCATGCACCGGCGGCAGTCCGGATCGAACCCGCCTTCCATGGCGATCTCCGTCCCGTAATAAATACACGGGCTTCCCGGCAATGTGAAAAGAACCGCCAGCTGCTGGTAGAAAATATCCAGATCATGGAACCGGTTCATAAGCCGCTCTGTGTCATGAGAATCCAGCAGATTAAAAAGCACATTATTGTTCTGCTGCATATACATGGTGTAACACCGGTTTACCATGTACTCAAACTCCTTCTTATCCATGGACGCATCCAGGAAGAAGTCGTGGATGCCGCTCATCAGCGGGTAATTCATCACGGAATCATATTCATCCCCCATGAGCCACTGGCTGGCGTCATGCCAGATCTCTCCCAGCAGATAAATATCCGGCTTCAGGGCTTTCAGACGGCGGTGCATCTCTTTTAGAAATGTATGGGATACCTCATTTCCCACATCATACCGGATGGCGTCGATATCGAATTCCCGGATCCACTGCTCACAGATCCCGCAGAAATAATCGATCACTTCCGGGTTGTTGGTATTAAGCTTCGGCATGCCGTCTGTAAAGGCAAATGTATAGAAACGGCCGTCCCGGGTATTGCCCCTTTTCGCCACACCGGACCAGTCATTGACCATGAACCAGTCCGCATAGCGGGAGGCTTCTCCCTTCTCCATGGCATCCATCCATGGCGCGAATTTTCTTCCGCAGTGGTTGAACACCGCGTCAACCATCACCCGGATCCCGCACCGGTGGGCTTCGTCCACCATCCGGCGCATAGACGCATTGTCTCCGAAGGACGGATCGATCTTCGTGTAATCCGTCGTATCGTACTTATGGTTCGACTCCGATTCCATCACCGGATTGAGGTAGATGCCGGTGATCCCAAGATCCGCAAGATACGGAAGCTTCATCCGTATTCCTTCCAGATCGCCGCCGTATTTCTCGTAATTGGTTACCGGACCGGTCTGCCAGGGCCGGATATCCTTCCCGTTCCGGTCCGGCGTGCCGTTGCAGAACCGGTCGGGGAAGATCTGATACCACACCGTCTCATTGACCCAGGCCGGCGTCCGGTTCACATCCGCCGGGTTCATCCAGGGCACGATAAAATACTGGAGCAGACGCCCCGGCATGTTCAGCTGCGCTTCCGTCAGGAAGCCATCCTCGAAGTAATACCGGACTTCATCATCTGTATGAAGTTCAAAATAATATTTACACCGCTTGTAAGGCGGCGTAAGGGTGGTCGTCCACCAGATCTGATGAGGGAGCCTTTTCTGATAAATGATCTCTTCACGCTGCCCGCTCCATCTTTCATTTCCGCCCAGGATCCCGGCGGCATAGGGGTCCCCGTGTACGATAAAGACCCGTTTCACATCATACCCCGTCTTCAGATTGACCACCA